>JBGGMI010000250.1:0-25667 GCA_041288075.1 Fimbriimonas sp. | reverse complement strand
GCCCATGCCGCCGCCCATGCCGCCCACGCCGCCACCGATGCCGCCGCCCACGCCGCCGCCCATGCCACCACCCATGCCGCCGCCCATGCTGCCGCCGTTAATGATGGTGCTGCGCTCTGGAGGACCCGAGAAGTCCTGCTGGCCGCCCTGTGCGCCGATCATGGCTGCGATGTACATCGGGTCTGCAGATCGAATCTTGATTCGTCGGATCACCAGGTTGCTGTTATTGCCCAACGTTGTTGGGATCTCGCCGCCCTGTGATGGTCCAACGTCTGGGATGCGTCGCATGATGCGATAAACGCCACCCTGGACCTGATAGGTCGAGTCCACCTGTCGCGTGATGTGCTGAAGGGCCGTTCCGAAGGGAACGTTCTTCAGGCTCACGGTTACGGTGCCCTGGACGTCGGGATCGATGGCATAGGAAACGTTGACGTTCTTGAAGAGCGCTCGGAGCGCCTCGCGCACGTCGGCGCTTTCATATTCCACCGAAGAAATGATTTTGTCTTCGATGTTCTGGTCTTGAGCTCTCGCTATTGGAGCTACTCCCACCAGAAACAGACCGCAAGCGGCCGCTAGTGCAATTTTCATGGTTGTTCTCATCTTAACCTCCAATTCTTCAGAAGGCTCACTTTGCCGTCCGTTTTGTCGACTTTTGCATAAAGTTAATTAAAACTTAGACGTTTGTTTGCCCCTCGTGCGTTCGTTAGCCTCCAGAGGCTCCGCCGCCGCCTCCGCTGCCTGGACGTCCACCGGTTCCGCCACCGGCTCCGCTGAGTCCAGCGGGTCCACTGCCGGGTCCTGGGGCGCTACCTGAACCGGCACCGGGGCCGTTGCTGCCACCACCCGAACCGGGGGGAGGCGACTCGAGGCGCACGGTGATTTGGCGTGGGAGCTTGTTGCCTTTGCGGCGAAGGATGGCTTTCTCTTCGTCGATCGAGACGACTTCCCACTCGGTGTTGGGGACCATCATGCCGGGGCGAATAATTTCGATTTGGCCGCCAGTGTCCATCAGGGCGTAGACGGAATCGCCTACGATGATTCCGGACAGTCTGCGATAGGGCTGCGGATCGTGAACCAGGCCAGCGTCGGGAGCTTTCTCGGGAGCAGGCGTGTACATCACGGTCATGCCACCCATTTCGTTCAGCAAGCGCGCGGAGCTCTGTTCGATCTCGAAGGATCGCTCTCGCGGCTTGAGAGAGAACGGATCATTTCGTGGCCGTCCGTATCGGCTTGCGACCATTCGCCCTTCTACCTGGAAGACTTTGTCTGGCTCGGTGATGGGTGCGGCGGGCATTCCCGGCAGGGTGCCGATGCCGAGAGCCGCGATAGAAACACCGGCGCTGCTACCAGCAACCGGAGCGGGCGTCGTACCGGCGGCGGGAGTGGTGGTGTTAGGCGGGGTGTCGGCCACCTGCTCGCTACCGCCACAACCGGCGAGGATCGCGGATGCCACGATGCCCATAGCCAGGATTCTCATGTTATGTTTCACGATGGTCACTTGTTTCTATACTCCTAATTCTTACAGGTTGCCTGCGGGTGCTCCGCCGCCACCGCCACGTGAGCCACCGCTAGGTCCGAATCCACCTGCCGGGGCACCACCGCTGGGGCCACCTCGGCGGCCAAATCCGACGCCACCTGCGCCGGGGGCACCGCCTGCACCCGCGCCGCTCGAACCTTCTGGCGCCTGGCCGTAGACGACGTTGGTCTTAATGAATCCAACGATGGTCAAGTTGTAGGTTGCGGTGAGGTTGGGGGATGTTCCGTCTAGCCTCAGGCCGTCGGTGACGGCCAGGTAGCGCGGCATGTTCTTGTACGCCCGAAGGTGGCTCATGATCGAGTTGTAGTCGCCTTGAACGGTGACTGCTCCGAGATCGAAGATGACCACTGGGAAGCCAGCTGCGGGATAGTTGTAGAACGAGGCGAGCAGGGAATTCGCCGGTGCGTTTGCGTCCGGAATCGGGACGAGCGGGCCGTTGATGACCTTTACGCCGCCCTTTCTCAGTTGAGCATTGACCGCGCGCTGTAAGCTGTTGCGATACTTGCGGGTGTCGACTGTGAGCTGAAATGCGTTCTGCGCGAGAGTGATTCCGCCCATCGCAAGGCTGGCGGGCGGGGTTCGGGTGGCGGAGATGGCATTCCATTCCGCAGCCTTGGCCTTAATCATATCCTTGGCGGTTTCGACTCGCTTCTTTGCGGCGTTCATCTTGCCTGCCTCGACGTCGTTAGCGGCCTTAGCCGATTCGAACATCGCGGTTTCGGCATCGTTGGGCATCTTGTTGAAGAAGAGGCCCCAGGCGATTGCCGGGAGGGCGAGGGCGATACCAATGATATAAATCGTAAGTGGGCTTAGTTTCATGTCAGTTTTCTCGCCTGCTTAGCGTGGGGCGCCTCGGCCTGCACCAGGTCCACTTCCGCCGACTCCGGGGGGAGGTCCGGTTGGAATTCCTCTTGGAGGTCCGTTCGGGGCTCCGCCACCACCGGTCGTTCCGCCGCCTGAGCCGATTGTGGCGGCGGGGTTGGGCGTTTGCATGCCTCGGTTTAGAATCAGGGAGACGGTTACCAGGGATTCTCCGGGCATTGCTCCACGAGTATCGGGATCGGGCGTGCCAAAGTTGCCGACACCCGTAAACCCTGACTGCTGGGCTCCTTGAGCTTCGAAGAAGGCTAATCGCTGAAGAGGATCGTCAGGGATCGGGGCTTCGTCGGGACGTCGGGGTCGCCCGAGCTGGTCGGCTTCGGTGATCTGGGGCACAAACTTCTCGTCGGCCGTGTATCCGCTGCGTGCGACCGAAACTGCTTCCGGATTGCGCATCAGGGCGAGCATCAGGTCGGCGTACTGCTGATAGGAGTCGAGTGTGCCGGTGAGGGTCACCGAGGTCTGTGTATCGCTCGAGGGGCTCGCCGACATGCTGGTCAAGCGGAAGAACGGAGGCACATATCCGCGAAGGCTGTTATAGAGATCGGGATATTTGTCGTTGTGCGCGATCATTGCCTGCGCCAGCGACACATTCTTCATGAGAGCGGCGACTTCTGGCAAAGCCATGAACGCGTCGGCCTTTTGCGACTCTTTAAGCGCTGCTTCAGCGGGTCCCTTGGATGCCTGGTAGTCCTCTTGGGCTTGCTTTAATGCAGCGGCCGAGGACAGGGTCAGGACGAGCCCGATGCCGATGCCCACGAAGATGATGAAGATCGAAGCGATCCAAGCAGTTTTGGACTGCCTGCCTTTCGATACGGTTGCCGGAAGTAGGTTGAGCTTCATTCAGGATCAATCGAAGAAGATATGTAGTCCATTCCCGATAGCGACCGCGAATTCCTCACGGTGCTCTTCGACAAAGGTCGGCGCCACTTTGCGCGCGTTAATATTGAGACGCCGAGTAGGGTCGTACGTGTCACACGCGATCCCCAAAGATCGCTCAAGATAACCTGCAAGGCCGCGAATTTTGGCTCCGCCGCCGCAAATCTCCACCTGCTGGACGTCGCCTCCACGACTTCGGTAGTAGTCGATGGAACGTCGAATCTCGGATACGAGCTCTTCCAGGACCGGGGCAATGGCGTTGTAAAGCCTGGAGTCTTCGGTATGGTCGACGGCCGCGGGGGTCACGTCGACGGGCGGCTCGAAGTCTTGAGGGGGCTCGCCCAGTGCATCCATGCCATCGCTTTCAGCGTAGCCGGGCGCGGCACCGATATCGGTGGTCGTGTTGAAATCCTGGACAGGAGCTACCGCAGGCGCGTCCTCAAATGGGCTGTAGGGTTGGAAATCCTCACTCAGAGGGGACAGGCCGAACGGATCGGCGATAACGGGTGCAGAACCTACGGACTCGGGAATAGAAAGCTGCTCGCGCTTCATCGTCTCCGCTTCGGAAATCGGGCAGGAGAAAGTATCGGCAACGGCCCTGGTGAACATTTCACCGCCGACGGGCACCTGCCTCGGCATGAGGAGTTTTTGGCCGTGATAGATGTTGATCGAGGAGGTGGTGTGGCCGATGTCGACGAGGCAGATGGTCTTGTCCTGCAGGGTGTCCTCGTAGGACGTCTGAATCGAGCGCGCCATGCTGAGTGGCTCGACATCGATGGCCGCAACGCCGCGTCCAGCCTTCTTGATGCAGGCAATCATCGTGTCGATCGCGCTTTGGGGGGCGATCGCCATGACGACGTCCATATTGGGGGATGCGGGATCGTCGCCGCCGAGAGGCTTGAAGTCGCTGACGATCGTGCTTTCGGCAAAAGGGATGTTTCGATTGATTTCCCACTGCATGTGCTCTTTGAGCTCGGTGGGGTTCATCTTCGGCACTTCGAGGGTGCGGACGAGGACGGACATCTGGCCGGCAATGGAAACCACGCATTGACCTACCGTGGCTCCGGACTGGGAGAGGACCTGCTTGAGAGCCTGGCCAACAGCGTCGCTGTTGTAAACGCCTGTGTGGTCGACGGCGCCTTCGGGCGTATCGATCATGCCGAGAGCGGTAATGACCGGCTCTTTCCCCTGCATGCGGACCTCACAGATTTTGATGCATTGGCTGCCAATGTCGATGCCTAAGACGCTATTGAGCTTTTTGGCCATAGATTTGAGTTAACCCTTCCCCTCTCTGGGAGTCCATGTTAGCATTGGCTCCCTTGAACTGTCAACAATCCCCCACCTGCTGAACCTGGGCGACACGCACCGCCGCCCGCGGGGAGAGTGCGGGTTGGGACGGCGCGCGTCGCTCGACGCAGCTTGGTAAACAGAGGACGTTGCAGATGCGCGCGGAAGTTCAGAGTTCTTCCAGGAGTCTGGCGGGAGAGCCCTATCGCATTTTGTGCGTGAAGACATCTCCGCCGAATAATCAGCCGGAGGAGATGCGTTCAGGGATGAAGGGATATTCATTCATCAAGAGATGAGTGAAACTGAGCCTGCAAATATGAGCATCTCCTCCGGATGATTAGCCGGAGGAGATGCCTTCACGGATGAAGCGATATTCATTCATCAAGAGATGAGTGAAACCGAGCCTGCAAATATGAGCATCTCCTCCGGATGACTGGCCGGAGGAGATGCCTTCACGGATGAAGGCACTACGGGCCGGTGCCGACAGTTATTGGTGCCCATTGGGGGGCAATGGTTTGGAAGTACAGGTCAGGATTGCCGGAGCGGGTGCTGGTCCAGAAGAGCCACACCAACGGCGGGCGGCGATCGTTGAGATAGTTGAAAGGCTCCAGGAAGGTGCTGAGGCCGGACTCGTTGACAGCTTGCTCCACCGGGATCTCCTCTTCAGCTCGCTCACCCACGTAGGAGACCGTTGACTGGATGGTGATCGGGCCGACGGTTCTGCCATCGGAGTCCACGCCGGTGTACGTGACCGTCATCAGCTTGTCCTCGTCTTCGGCCATGAAGTAGACCTTGCCTTGGGCAGGATCCATTTGGTAGCCGGAGTGCGCGGTGGTCACCTGGAAGTTGACCGGGGCACCGTTTTGGGTGGCGATCCGATATGGAAGCCGAATTCCCAACCGGAAGCTGGACATTGCAGGCCGAGCGGCAGTGTTGGTGCCGGCGGGAGCCCGATTGTAAGTGAAGAACATCCGGTCGTTACGCAGGGCATCGTTGGCTCCGGCGGGAGCGTTGCTGCTGTTGCGCCAGAAGGAGATGTCACTGATCAGTCTCGAATCGAAAACGCCGGTCGGGCCGGAGTACGCCGAGGTGCCGGCCGAGTTGACTCTAAAGAATCGAGCCTGATAGCTGAGGAGCAGCTCGGCCGAGCTCTGAGGTAGTCCGCCCGTGAATCGGACGGTTCCCAGGTTCGGATCGATGTATACCTTGCCACCAAGGCGGCTGTCGTACGAGATGATGCCGGTCTGGGCGTCATAGGCTCGGGTGTCATTAGCAGCCGTGTAGTTGCCTAGGTTGTCGTAACCATCGAGCAGCACGTTCGTGCGAACGCCGTTGCTCAACTGCTGGAGAATAAGGTTTCGACCAGCGCTTGTTAGATTCCACACGACGCCTCGGGAACGATAGACACCATTTCCTTCGGCGACGATCCGTTCATCGGTCTGCCATGGCAGCCAAACGAAGGCTCTCTGGGGATCGAGCGTGCGATCCTGGAATTCCGTCAGGCGATCCTCGCTACCCTCGCTCGTTACCAGGCGGCCGATGAAGACCTCGTTGTATGGGCGTCCTCGAAGGCGGCCGGCGAAGGTCATCTCCACGACTCCGACGTTCGGGATGTTCCGGTAGCGACGACCCACCGTACTTGGGGCGGAGACGGTGTCGAACCCGGAGCCGAACGGCAGCGCCGAGATCGGATTGAAGCCTGCGTTGTCGAGTCTCGAATAGTAGATTCGACTTTGTCCACCGGCGACTCCGGCGAAGAAGATCATTGCCCCGGTATCGGTCTGAACGATGCTGGGCTTACCCTTGGCCATCTGCGGGTCTGCCGGCAAGACAGCGGGAGCTGCTGCTGTGACTGAACCATCCTGTGCCGTCGTGATGACGGACATCATGATCCGGGAATCGGTGGCGACTCCGGATGGGGTGGACTTCTGAGCTGACCCAACAAAGCCGAGGTAGGTGCCGGTGTAGGTGGTCGTTCGATCGAACGGATCCTTCATTCCCAGTGCTGGGAAGCTGGGGTTGGTGTAGCGGATCGTCGAAGTAATGATCGACTCGCCGGTTCCGACCGAGAAGAGCGCGTTCGGGTTGCCCGGCGGGAAGTTTTGAACCTCTCTTCTCCACCATCTGCCTGCATTGGGGGCGATCCAGTTGTTGAGGTCTCGCAGGGGAGCAGATGCTCCGGCAGGCCCGCTCATGGACGCGTTGGTGAACGACCATTGGCTATCCAGCGTCGCGATGTAGATGCGGTAGGGGTTGTCCGGGTTGGCGGTGCCGCCATTGTCGGCAGCCCAGTTAGGGCGATTGCTTACCCACGCGAGTAGCAGCGAACCGAACGCGTCTCGAATACCCGCGGGCATCTGGTTGGCGTAGGCCGTCGTGGTGGTCGTTCCGCCGGGGAGAACGTCATCGATCATTCGATCCGTTCCCGGGGTGTAGGAGTTCGTCAGCCGCGATTCGCGGACGGTGAAAAGGACGTCGAATGTCGGATCGGATGCGGTTTCAGCTCGCAGCAGCGAGCCGTCCAACACGTTGCTCCATGTCGGCGTCAGGTCTTGCGACGGCGACTTCGTGTCCTCAATGACCCGCATCTTTTGGACGTAACGTCCTGAGGGGAAGCCGATTGGGACCGTCACCGCGACTCGCGGGTTGCGAGCTGGGAAGAGGAGGTTTCCACTGGCGTCCTTTCGGGTGAAGAGCACGGAGTCTCTCGCGTTGATGTTCGGGTTCTGACGCCGCTTGGGATTCACGGTCAAAGTCGTCGGCACTCGGTCGGTGACGCGCGGCTTCTGCAAGATGACGTTGCGATCCGGATTCACTCCGGGAGCCCATGGGGAGAACTGCCAATCGAGGTCGCTCCAAAGGTTTCCTGAGTAGAGGCTGTTCGTATTCCAACCACCCTCGAGCCACGCGAGCGAGTCGTTGGCTTGGGAGAAGAACTGCCATGGACCCGCCGTTCCGCGAGGCTTGCTGTCTGAGAAGTCGTATGCCTTCGCGACCCTCAAGTTGGTCATGTTTACGTTGCCAAGGTTCTGGACGTTGAACTCCTTAAAGAGGCGCAGGCCGCCCGTGACGCTGTCTGGCTGCGAGTAGAGCCCGGCCCACGGCTGGAACACGCGATTGTCGGTTGCTCCGAGAGGATTGAATCCGAATCCAGGCATTGCGAAGGCGGAGAAGCCGGCGCCGGTGGCCAACGAGCCAAGCTCGATCGACGGCGTATTAACCGCGAGCCGCTCGTCGGGAGCGACAGCGGTGGCGAGGTTGAGAGAGCGGTATGGCTCTCGCTGGGCCAAGTCGAGGTTTCCGTTCTGGAAACTGTCGACAAATACGTTGAATCGTCCCATGTAGCCCTGCTGGTAGCCCGAGTTCCACGTCTGGCCTTCCGAGTTGGGGATGGCTGCGGTCGGGTTCTTCGACAGGTCTACCGGCGGCTGGTACTTGGGAATATCGACGTCGATTTGCAGCGGGATCGGCTGGAAAAGCCGCGTCGTTGCGCCGCTGGGATCAAAGGGAACGTCACCCTCCTGCATCGGCCGACTCGTCGTCGGACTTGTCTTGATCCTGGCGGCCCGCAACTGTACGCCGTTGAAAAGCGGATTCTCGGAATCGCCGTTCGGATCCTTCGTTACACGAATGTTTTCGCGAGCGATGTCCGGGTAGTCGATGCTCGTGTTGGGCGAGTTGACAGGCAGGTCTTCAAAGAGCGGATAGAACGTCGAGTTCAACGCCTTGTAGACAGCAAGGGTTCCACCCTGACGCTCAAGGTCCTGACGCGCGACGCGCACGTTCTCGAGGCCCATTCCATCGGGTCTGAGGAGACCCATCATGCTCACGTCATAGACGTAGATGGTGGTGCTCTTCGTGAGGCCATGCTGGGCCATGCCCGTGCTCTTGCCTAAAAGCGCCTTGACACCCGTCGTTCCGTTCGAGGTGCGCTCAGGCTTTGACGGATTGATGTCGTAGCCCATCGTAAAGTTCGAGGTTGAGTCGGGGCTTGGGTAGGGCTCCGACGGATTTACATTGCCGTCCTTCGTCGAGATCGCGAGCGGGTTCGCCATCTGGAAGCTCTTTCGATTAAGGTCCGGGCGCAGGGCGACGGTCTGCTGGGCCCCATTGTTGTTGAGGCTCTGCGAGGTGATCGAGAAGGCAACGTTTGCCCGTCCCGGCGGGAGCGCGTTTGCGCCGCCACCTTGGAACGGGAACGGTAGGATCGCATAGCCGTCGACCAGCAGGTCGCCTTCGGGCGGGGCGGGAAGGCCGAGTTCGGGCTCGATTTCCTTCAGCTTGGGTGGATTGCCGTTGGCTACGAAGTCGAATTGTCGGCTGGGAACGGGAATGCTGCGCGTTGCCGCACCTTCCACATTGAACGAGATGTTCACGATGGGAGGAGGCACAGGGGTGGTGTCGTCACTCGCCGTGAGTTTGTACGGGAAGTCGTAGACGAGCACGTACACGGTCTCGCCCCATTCGAAGACGCTCCGATCGTTCGCGTTGGCGGCGGCAATGGCCTGAAGGTAAGGAAGATGCTGAGGGTCACCCGGCGGGAGGCGCAGTCTGACGTAGGCGTCCCTGGTGATGAACTTCATCTTGGCCTTGCGGAAGATGTCGCCCGTGCGATTATTCTCAGTGAGTGTTTCCTCGCCAGGGAATTGCTGGTCACCGGGATATCCGCCGATGAAGTTGTTCCAGGCATAGAGGTAGCCGAGCGAGTCGGCTCCGAACATCCAGCCGTGAGCATTGGCGATCGATGCGGTGATCGTTTCACCTGCAGCCACATACTCCCATGCACGCTTGCTTCCGAAGCGATTGATGGTCATGTCGGCGAAGAGGCCGGAGAATCGGCCATCAAGCGTGGGCACCATGATCACCGGCGCGGGGTTGAGGATGCCGTTGATGTCGTACACCATCATCCGCTCGAAGGTCAGCGCCCCACGGGCACCGACTCCGAGCTCGTCCGTTTGCCACAGGATCGTGCCGGTATCGGCATCGATGGCATAGACGAAGCGGTTCTGATTGACCACATACACGACGCCGCCGTTTGGAGCTGCCGCGTTGTTCTGCAGGAGCTTGTAGGTGACGATGCTCGGACTGGCGAGGAAGGTATCGGCAGGCGGATTCAGGGCGGGCATGGCGGGGTTCGGCTTGCCGAGCTCCCAGATGACGGTGCCCGTGTTTGCGTTGAGAGAGAAGAACCTTCCGGGTTCGTCATTCTTCATCGCGGTGCCGAAGAAGACCTTTGCGGTGGTGATATCGTTAGCGATCGAGCGGAAATAGCTGGGAGTCATCCAAATCTCGCCAAGAGTGGCGGGGGGGACGGTCTCCGGTGGGGTCGCAGTCAGTTTGGGGAAGGTCCAAGCGACGGTGGTCGTCTTGTTGTTGCCTCCGCCTCTGGCATCGAGTGCATACAGCCGGCCCTGGGTCGTCGGGACGAAGATGCGAGGTCCGTTCGAAGTGGTGCCGTAGCTGAGCGAACCGCGGAAGCTGCCGAGGCTGCTGGTGGGGATGGCGTTCGGATCAGGATAGGTGGACGGGAACGTCCACTTTCGAGTCGTGGTGCCTGCAGCAGTCGCGGTGTAGTCTCCGCGGCCGAGCATGTTGATGCAGTACACGCGGCCGTTTCGCGAGCCGATGTAGAAAAAGTCTTCCGTTCCGACCCGTTGGACGAGGCCGGTGCTTAGCTCAAAGCCCAAGGGCATCTCGGCGATTCCGCCCACGCCATCTTCACCGAAGGTGTGGTTCGGATCGGGATCCTTCGTGCTTGGATAGGCCCAGTATTCGGTGGTCGTTCCGTCGCCCTTACCGGTTGCGTCGAGACAGTGGATGCGGCCATCCTCGTCTGCGATCATGACGACTTGCGTGTCCTGAATGAGGCCACCGGTCTTCATGATGCGTGCGGTGGCGTAGATCGGGCTGGATGAGATGGACTGGTTCTTGTCCCCTACAAACTTGACTGCATCGGCATAGGCCAACCGCGTGCTGTCGGCGGCGAGGGTGCTGCCGTTCGTCAGGATGAGCCGAAGCGGATTGGCGGTGGTGTGGCGGAATCTTCGGTCGCCAATACGCACCCATCCCCGAGCCTGGCTCTGGTCGATGACGTAGTCGAAGAATCCACCTTCAGCCTGGATCTGATACTGAACCTGGCGGCCGAATTGGAGGCCGTTGTTGTCGCCGGGAAGGTAGGCAAAGACTTCGTAGGAACCCTCTTCGAGGGCGGTCTGGTAGGTCACGGTGCCGGTCGGAGGGGTGGGGACGGGCGTGGTGGCAGTGAACACGAGGTTCGAGACAAGCACATCGTCGCCTGCATAGCGGGTGGACGTGGTGTTGGGGACGAAGTCGGCAGTCCACGCGGCCGCGCTGTTATCCACGATGCGGTTGCTGGTGCCGGTTTCTTCGGCCGGCGAGTATCGCCAGCGGGTGATCCAAGATTTTGTGGGGATGTCGTAGAAGCGGCTAGAGACGACGCCCTTCTCGACCGTTCGGATGCGGTTGGTGCCTCTCGAGACGGAGAGCTCATTCTTTGCGTCCACCAGCATCTGGGTGTTAGCTTGAGTTGGGTCCTGTCGGGCGGAGATCGGCGTAGCTTGATAGGAACCCTTTGCGGGGACGGCCTGGACGCCATCCGAGTAAACGATGAATCGCTTGACGTCATTTTCGTTGTTCGCGGCGTGCGGCATCGTCAGTGTGCCGTCGCTGTAGCGCGGAACCGTGTTGTAGAGATAGACGTGGATCGGATTTGTGCCGTCCCACGGGAAAACCTGGTTAGTTACCGCGCCGCCATTGCCGAGTCGCACCCATCCGCCACCACTGGCGTAGGTGTCGACGATGTCAATGTATCGCTGGGCGGCGTTTGGTCCAAATTTGACTTCAAATACGTAGTAGCGCTGCGGGAATGTCGTGGTTCCAGACAGGCCGGTGGGGCCCACCGGAAGCCAAACGTACATGGCGTAGTTTCGCTCCTCGCCCGGCTTGCCGAAGAAGGTGTAGCGGATGGAGCGCAGGTCGTTAGGATCCTTCGCCTTGGTGGGTTCGGCATACGACAGAGACGGCGTGACCTTTGTGTACAGGTATGCCGGGAATCTATAGTCGAGGTTGGCCGGATAAACGACTGGATCGGGTGGAGGGGGCAGTCCAACGCGGCGCACCGGAACCAGGAATGGGAAAGAAGCTTCCTCGCCGATTTGAGGCCAAGCCCAGTTTATGGCAGGGTTTGGCGGGAGCAGCGGGGTGTACCACTGGCTGACGACGCGTCCACCGTAGGGAACAGGATCGAACGGGCCCTGAGCGGGGAAGTCGCGACGAGTGTTCGCCGTGTCCGTGTTATCCATCGTGATCGTGACGGGTTCCCAGATCTTCTCGGTTGGATTGAACGTGATGGGAGGATCGAACCAGTGAAGGAACGCCTGTCCCGGTCCCGTGTTGTTGGGATTGCCGTTGTGACCCAAGCGGGCATTGCTGCCGCTATAGGTTGGGAAGTCTCCTACGACTTGCCCGAATGAAGCGGCTGCCATCACCAGCGTCAATGCCGCCAGGGTTCCTTGCCAAGCACTCTTTCTCGAAATCATGGAAATCACTAAAGAACAATTCATTTAACGTCGGTCCGCGAAAACAGGGGTCACGAGGCCTCTGGCACCCGAGATGGGTGGCAGCTCGAACATGATGCTGGTTGGGCCAAAGCCCATATTGGTTGCCGTAATGGTTCCGCCGGCGTTTGGAGTGCCGTCGAGCTGAAGGACTTCTCCGCCCGTTGCCTCTCCACCATATCTTCGTCCGTAGTAGCCATTTACAATTAGAATGTCGCCGCTGTCCAGCCTGCGCGCAAAGGTTGCGCGGAGGGGCAGGTTGTTATTCTTCGGCGAGCCGTCGCCTTGGAGGCCCCTCAATACTCGATACGCCTCATTTGGCAGCATCCAGCGCAAGCTGAGGACTTCGCCAGGGTCGGGGCTGCCGTCGTAGATCGCTTCATAGACACCCGCGGGGTCGGTGAACATGATCGCGAGAGCACCTGTGCCACCGTTTGGAACAAGCCGTGTGGTGACCGAGCCGACTTCTCCGATTGGGCGCGGCGAACCCGTTGACGCCGGGCTGTTGAAGGTCTTCGTGCTCGGGTTGTAGAACACGTTCGCTCCAAAGCCTGGTATGGCGACCTTGTTAAACACCACCGTTCCTCTTGGATTGGCGGGATCGAAGATGACGATGCCTCCGTTTCCATCTCGCGACTCACGGGTCGTGCCTGCGCCGCCCGAGGGGTCCAGGCCCGTGTCGACCTTGGTTGGAAGGCCACCGCCGATTCCTGCGACGTAGACGTATCGACCTTGGCCGGATGTGGTCATCCAGGTTCGGTTGATGCTGTTGTAGGCGAACTGTTTGCCGCTGACGTTGGCTGGGCTATGCCAGAACAGAACTCCGAGCTGCGGTTGGTTATTAACCGTCACGGTCGTTCCGATGAGTCCGCGGTTGATGTCCCACTTAAAGCGGTCGATGACTTCGACGAGGCGGTTGTTGCCCGAGTCTGCCACCAGATAGTGGACCCAGTATTCCCAAGCAGTAACGGCCATGCCGTCGCCTCGGGTAACCAGCTTGCTCACACCGGGCTGCTCGTACGTGGTGTACATGAGCACGTCTCGTGGTGCTTTGAGCGCCAACGTTTCGTTTAGCTCGAAGCCTGCGGGAACCGCATTGGGATCGAGCTTGAAATCGCTAATGGTGCGGGTTTCCGCACCCGTCTGGTCGAGCATCGCGACACGGTTTCCACCGGTGTCGACGATAAGGATCTGTCCGGCCGACATTCGGTAGGCGCGCGATGGTTTGACGAGGGGTCGCACGTTACCGGTTGGATTCGTGCTGGTTTCGCCAGCGGTGCCTGATGCCGATGTGGACCAGAGCATGTTGCCCGACGGGTCGAACTGAGCGATACGGCCCTCGTCGGCAACGAGGAAGTCCGTTTTCGAGAAGGTGTAAAGGCCCCGATCACCCCAAGCGATGAGAGCGCCGTCGCCACCGACGACTCCGCGAGCGGATGTCGAGTTCGCTCCGTTGCCGGAAAGCGACGTTTGGTTGATGCGCACCAGGTAATCGTCGACCGACGCCACTCCGCGAAGCTGCGGCCACAGGAATCCTGGGTTGGCTTCGAAAGCTGAGTTGGGGCCGGCAGGTCCAGAGATTCGCATCTGAGAGAACTGGCTCAGCCATGGCCTTTCCGGCGCAATCGGCGGTCGAACCTTGAGCATGCCTGGGCGGTTGTTTGCTTCCGCGAGCGGATCCATCGAGAAGAGGTATGGATCGTTCGGGCTGACATCGGTTCTGATTGCATAGAGAACGCCTTGTGGCGTCAGAGGGCCGCCGCGAAGTGCACTTGCCGTATAGCTTCTGCCTGCCACGTACAGGGTGTCGCCTGACGCAAATGCCCCGTTGCTCGGCACTGTATCGTTGGGTGGCCCTGCATTTGAAACATCGAGGCCCTGGATGACGCTGTACCACAGCATGGGGTTCCAGCGGGCACCGCGGCCGGTGGTGCCTAGGCGCAAAACGATGGGAGCCTCAGGCTCGAGCAGCTCGTCGGGCATGCCCGGTCTTCGAATAATGATGGGCTGGCTCAGGCTGATCGAATTCTGAATCACGCCTTTTTGGACCGTCGCCAAGTTTTCGAATCGCACCGTGCCCGTTCGGCTGTCGTAGCTGTAGTTCGCACCGGCAAGAATGCTCGGCACTTCTGGAATGTTCGGATTATTGCTTCGGGCCACGTCCATCTGGAGGATCTGAGAGCCGTCGGGGAGGTCGCCCACCTTTACTTGCGCAATCTCTGGGTCTGCCTTGAATGCCATCACCACGGTGGAGGGGACGGCGGCAAAGCCGATGGACTGAGTGACCCTGGCGGTTACAAAGACCTGGCCGTTCCTGATGACTGGGCCGCCGATCAGCCGCGCCTCTTTGAGCTCGCCGCTGAACTTCAGCCCGGTGGCTTCAAAGACCATGAGGCGGAACGGGTCCATGTCGAAGAGCGTGCCGGGGTAGGTGACGCGCTCAGCACCGTTCTTCTGGATGGAATGCGTCCGATACATCTCCCAACGCATAATCATCTTGAAGAGGCCACGTCCCTCTTCGCGGAACCCGTAAACTCCGCCCCGGTCGCGGTAGTCGTTCGCACCGTCTGGATTAAGCGTGCCGGATGGCTGTTGCTGAGACACAACGAAGAATGAGCCTGATGGGGAGAGCGCCACCGGACCGAGAATCTTTCGGCGTACCGTGTCGATCGCACCTGAAGTCTTGTCAGGAAGGTTGACCCTGCCCCGCTCGATTTGGGCAAGGGTGCCCGAATCGCCGTCGCCAAGGTCGATCCAATAGTCGATTCGAACTCCCTTTACGTTAGGAGGAAGTTGAGTGACGCCAGTTCTGAACTTGAAGCTCAAAACGCCGCCACCGAGGTCCGTTGGAGCGCTTCCGTCAAAGATAGCGTTCATTTGCCCGGCATTCAAAACATCGCCGGTGGCGGTGACGAGTGACAGCTTGACGCCCATAGGGCTCGGGAAGGTCGGCAAGTAGATCGGCAGACCGCCCTGTTGGCTGGCGCGGGTGGTGATGACTAGGGCGTTGCCGGTGTTATTG
This sequence comes from Fimbriimonas sp., assembly GCA_041288075.1. GTDB lineage: Bacteria > Armatimonadota > Fimbriimonadia > Fimbriimonadales > Fimbriimonadaceae > Fimbriimonas. Next base: position 10,486 of record JBGGMI010000250.1, on the reverse strand, counting down.
TCCTTCGGTTCGTAATCGCTTGGCCTCTCGCCTTTGGCTCCAAGCCAGAGGCTGATGACGCCTGCGCTCGGAACTCCGTTGGAACTCGCGTTGAAGGGCAGATAGGCGACGCGATCCATTCCACCGGAGTTATCTTGAATCTGGATATAGCCAACCGATGGTGAATTCGCGAACGGGGGCAACTGCTGAGCGGGCGATCCGACACCACCGAGATACCAAGGCTTCTCGGAGCTCATGATCGCGCCGGCCGCTAGATCGATGACCCAAAGCCGTCCGCGCAGTCCGCCACCGAGCCCGCCCGGCGTCACGAGGTCGGAGACGTAGCCCATACCCTCGTGGATGGTTACCGAATTCGGGGTTCGAGAGCTGTTATCGGGCGCTCCATTTGGTGGAGCAATCGAGGCGACCGGTTGGCGGCTGTTGATCGCTGCTCCGTCGGTTGTGGGGTCATTCGAAAAAACGCCGTTGAACTTGCGGCCAAGATCAAACACTCTTACGGTGCCCGTGCTGTCGACCACTAGCGCCTGATCCTTAACAGCTACGTTCCGGTCATCTTTGATGATCGAGTTCGGCACGTCGATGCAGGAGGCGGTGGATACCGGTCCGGGCATCGGGGCGCTCATCCAGACGACATCTTCGCTGGCTCCGAAGGCGAGGTCCGGCATTCCGTCGTCCGAATTGCCATCGCCGTCGAGGTCCCGGTAAGGATCTGCATCGTAAACGATGAGCCGGTCGTTCAGCGTGGCGACGACCATGCCTTTGAACACGGTTGGAGCCGACGTGACCGATCCCTGAGTTGCCGTCCTCCGGATCAATGGAGCTCCAATGTCGATGGCGCTGCTGCCGCTCTTGCGGCTGCCGCCGGCACCCTGCCGGAACTCGGTCAGAAGGCTGATCATGTTGACAGCAAGCTTTGCACTCGCGTACGTGTCCCGATCAAAAACAGGATCGGCCGCGGAGAAGCGGATGTTCGACGTCATTGTCGCGCCGAAAGGACGGTTCAGCTTCAGTGACGCGCCCCTGGCAGTGACGACGATTGCGCCGTCACCAATGTGTGCGATTGCGATCGATGGGCTCGTGCTGACCAGCGAAACCGGTTGATACTTCTGAAATTCCAGGACAACTCCGCCCACGTATTGCTGCATGGTTGCCGTGACATCGACGGGCCCCATCACGAATTTCGACGCGGAATCGTTATTGATCAGCTCCATCTCCTCAGCCGAAATCGCGTGAGGGCTGGTCAGGAGGGGCTGAGTGAAGTCGTTTCGAACGGTAGGAGAATTGACGTTGTACGGGGCGAAGGCGTAAGGGAAGTTGTTCGCCATGTCAACGCTTGTGCTGCCAGAACCGTTGAGTCCGGCAGGATCGATCCAAAGGAGACCGCCACGATCGACGAATCGGCGGAGCTTCTCTCGCTCGAGCGGATTCAACGATGCGAAATACTTCGGATTGAGCAACAGAACGTCGTATTGCGACATCGCCGCGTCGGACGTATCGGAGAGGAAGACTTCCCAATAGGCGGCATGCCTCTTTGTAAGGGGCGTATCCACTGGCGGTGTGAAAGTGGGATCGATGGCGTTCCACCTTTGCCAGCCGCGCAGGCGTCCGTCGGGTAGCGGTGCCACGTTAGCAAGCGTAGAGGGCGCATTGGGGTTATAGATGTTCCAGGAAGCGGGCTTCACCCAGCGATCCGAGTTCAACATGAACCATGCATGCGGAGCTGCGCTTCGTGCGGGCCTTCCTCCGGCATTGGCACTGTCGATGATGACAACACCCGCACGGATCCCTTGGCTTCTTTTCGCCTGCGTTTGGGCAACCGCAAGCGGAGCGATCGCAATCGCCGCCAAACCACAGAACTTAAGCACACGAGCAAGCATGTTTGTTATCGCACCTCTCCAAAGAAGGCCAGAGCCGGTCCTACCGGCAGTCGAGGCAGGGGTGGCAAAGCCCGGCCAAATGCGTCCTGGCGAATGATCGGGTTCGCGTTGGGATCGTTGTTAAAGCCGTTCACACGCGCCGTAGCCAAGACGGGGTCGTACACGATGCTCAAGTTGGGCACCCACTGGTTTGTGTTCAGGTCGTATCCGTTCGGCACGTGCTGCGCAGGAATGCGCAATCCACTGGCACCGATATCTCGCGGTATCCAGCCCCACTTCTTAACCCATTGCGACTGCTGATCAATCGTTGGAGGCATATTCTCGCTAACCGCTCCTACGATGGTTATGCGAACGTCAGGCGGCTCTCCAAAGAACGGCATACCGGGCGTCGAGCCATAAGCTTCGAGTCTGTGCTGGTTCTTTTCCGCAGTCGTGCCCGGGTCCAGATTGTAAGTCTCTCGCAAATCGTTGGGATTAGGATTGAACCATTGCCCGGGGATCACGAAGAACGAACCCTCTTCGGCGAAGATCGTCGCCTCGATCCGAATATCGTGAGGGATCAAGGCTGTCTTACCGATCAGGTAGTCGTTGGTCGCTTCGCCTCCAAAGTTGGTTTGCTGCAGCGTGAACTCGTTCGTGCCTTCGGCAAAGAGCGAGTAGACGCCGCTCGCAGCGGTCGAGGTCAGGTACCTCCGGTCCGAAGTATTCACTGCGTTAGGATCGATCAGAGGGAAGAAGATGGACTCAAACTTGCCATAGATTTGGTAAGGCTCGCCTCCCATTCCATAGATCGGTGTTGTAGCGCCGTTGATGGCCGGAGTGGCATTGTTGGCAAGGTTCGTAGCACTCTTCGGGAAATAGTAGCGGGGCTGCGGCAACAGTCCGGCATTCACATCCATACGCACGAATGTGGAACTGCCGGGGCCGTTATCCATCGTGTGAGTCAACAGCAGATTGCTTCCGATCTTGTTGGCAGGTGCGCCATTCTCGGTGTAGGTGCTTGCGAACGAGGGCCATGTACGGGGATCCAAAGGATTGGCTCCGGCGGCGTTGGGGTCCAGCACAAACTCCGATTGAACCGTAAATGTTTCGCCCACTCCAAGTCGGAAGGGAGTAAACCCTTTGATGTCGGCAATGTCGCTGACCGTGTTCGTCTGCTGATTGGGTCCTGCACCGAAGAATTGCGTGGAATTGAGCGCCACGTAGTCGCGTGCCATGAGCATCAGCATCGACGTTGAAAGTCGTGGAAGCCGATCGCCCCTGGGGATGCCCTGCTGAAGGCCATTGGCCAGCACACCCTTCGTGATGCTGCCCTCGATGTAAATCGAGGCATTGGAAACCAGCGTCATCTGCACGTCGGTCGGGATAATTCCCCGGACTCTCACATTGCCTTCGAAGTAGACGACACCGTTGAAAATCGGGCCGCGCTGATAGTCAAGTGCACCGAGATTGGCGTTGATGCTCCAGGGAGTTGGAGCGGTGTTGGTATTAACGATATGAATTCGGTTGTCCGTACCGATTCCAATTCGATATCGAATGATCGAGCTGCCGGCATCGGCTCCGTTGGGGTAACGCCAGGTGCGCTCTTCTGCGGGGGCGCCACCATTTCGCGTGATCTCGAATCCGTCGCTAAGCAACCGGACGTATGCTGCAGGCGGAACGTAGAGGAAACCTCGCCAGCCAGTGCCCGTTTGGCCGTTGTTGGGATTGAGCCAGTCGTAGACCAGCGAAGCGCCCGTACCGGCTGCCTGCCGTCCAAGTTCGTCCTGCGCCATCTGCCGGTCGGTCGAGTTATTGACGTAAACACCTTCGCCATGGCCGAAACTGCCTGAGTTGGCCTGTCCGAGTTGCACTCCGCTATCGCGCGTCATGCCGACGTATCGGTTCTCTCCGGTGTTCGGGTCTTTGGTCAACATCGAAGGAGGCACCTTCGTGCCCACGCCGCGCGGGTATCCGTCGGTTCCCGTGCCAGCACGTCCGTCCACGATCAGACCGCCTTGCGTGCTGAAGTTCTGGCGACTATCGATTGCGGCGCCGCCAACCGTGAAGGAATTTACATTCCATGCGCTGCCGTTCCACTCGGTTGAGTTGAACGTGATGCTTCCGTTGGTGTCGCTTGCCGGACGGATTGAACCACTCACGGTTAGTCGATCACCGAGGGATCGGTTCATGTTGGCGATGATGCTGCCATGAACCAGCACGTCTCCATTGACATGGATCGAGCCAAAGCCCGGGAATGTGCCCGGAGTAATCGTCGGATTTTGAGAGATCGTGTAAAGGGGTAGGAATCCTCCAAGCTGGAGGGCAAGCGGCACAGCGCCGGCGGTCGCGACATTAAAGTCGTTGTACGTTGCGCCGAGCATCTCGGAGATGCCGAGCTCTACGGGTCGGGAAACCTTGTACTTGTTCGTAACGAACCTGGCCGTCTCGATGATGCCGATGGAAGCGAAGGCACGATTAATGGAGCGGCTTCCGAAATTCTTTTCGTTCCGGAGCATGTTGCTTATCGCATCTTGGAACTGGGTCGGATTGCCAAAGCCCGCATATCGAAGAGGGGTTGCCGCCACCAGGGTAGTTGGGTCGGTCGGATCAACTCGCCCGGAGCGCCCCACGGATTCGATAATGAGATAGTTCCTCACCTGTCCTGGGCTGCGCATCGCGCCGGTGGGCGTGGGGCTGAAGATGTTGATGTCGCTCGGGGCATAGCGAACGCGAACGAGCGCACGGCCGTTGTTGAAGTTGACTCTAAAGAACTGCCCGAGGCCATCAGGTCCGCCCAGATCAGCCGCGGCAGATCCTGGTCGGAAGGGATAGCCTGATCCTGGCCGTAGATAGAGTGCATCAGGGTCGAGGGTTAATCCAGAGTTCGTGGGATCGACCGGCCCAGTGGGCGTTCCCCGCCAGTCCGCACCAAGCGCGCTGTTCAGTAATTGGGCATGAGCGTAGCGGATGCCTGCTTCGGATAGGTCATTCGAGATCGAGCGCCTTTGCATACGGCCGGACGTCAAGATGTTTCGGTTGACGATGCCGATATAAACAAAGCCGATGATCATCAGCAAGCCCAAGATGATCAAGGCGACGATAATCGTCTGCCCTCTTTCGCGTCTTTTCACAAACAATCCAAGCTCTGACTTCATTAGGTTTAGCGAATGTAATTCCGAACCGCTGCGGTGGACTTAAGGGTCACGCCCTGAGGGTTTGGTATGGTCGATTGCGGATAGTTACGAATCGTGAGCTGCACATTGATGAGCTGCCGCGTGTCGTACTCCACCGCGAAAACGTCTTCTCGGGAGCCGCCCGCCGTGTTTCCTGCTCCGTTGAACTGGAAGCGGTAGGACACCATAATGGCTCCATCGGGGAGGGGGACAGTCGGGTCCGAGTTCAGCCTGAGGTAGCCCTTCTTGTATCTGGGCTGGATGATCGCACTGGCAAAGTTTCGTTCATCGTAAACGTTGCGGTTGAAGCCGGCAAGTTCCGCCGGGGTGAGCAGCAGCGAGTAGTCCACATTGCTCTCGTTCTGATCCACGTAGTTAATGTTGTATTGGTTCGGGCCGGGGGTTTGAGTCGTTCGCGTATAGCGGATCGGCTTGCCCTGGTTTGGTCCTGGCAATTGATCCGGCCCATAAACTTCCTCGCTTCCGGGCACGATGACTGCGCGATCGAATCCTTGCGTGGGGTGCAGCGGGCTGACCGATCCATCGGCGTTGCGTGTCACGCGTAGGTCGATGAAGCGGTGGATCTGCGGCTGCAGATTGGGATGATCGACCCAGATCTTGTTGAACTTCTCATTGATCGGATCGTGCTTAGGCTGCCAGAATTGGCCGACCGTGTCCGTATCGGTGAGAGGCGTTGTAGGCCCAAAACGGCCACAGGTCGCCTTGTATGGAAGGTTCTGCGGGTTGTCTTCCGATGGCGCGATGGTGATATCGCCAACTTCGTTGATGCCGAAGCTGGTGATGATTCTTCCCTGGCCCGCGCGATAGGTGAAGGGGACGAAGACGGATCGCGCCTTAGGACTGTCGAACCATCCGCTCCTTGCGTTGGCGGCGTTAACTGCCTGGCTAAACGGATAGCGTCCGCCGGTGCTCACCACATTCTCATAAAGCGTGACATCGAAGCATTCGACACCGGAGTCGAAGTCGACGGGCGAACTCTCTGGATCGTACGCGTAGATCGAGACTCCAAGCGGAAAAGCATCGCCATCGCCGCTTGTGATATCGCCGCGCAGGACGTTGTATTCGTTCAGATTCGGATCGTTCGGGTTCCAGGCCTTAGGCCAGTTGCGAATGAGCGCACGATCCCATAGTCCGTACCTGGTGACATAAACGTCCGGAGCGACGGCGGCTGCGTTGTTCGTTTCTTCGCCTTGTCGTGATGCGACCTGCCCTTCGGCGGGGTCGTTGCTGATTTGTGACGGCGAGAACTGGATGAGGGGTACGACGCGGGGGATATTGGCATCGTAGGTTGCCTTGCGAGTCGACGTGTTGAAAACCGTCTGCACCATGTCATAGCGCGAGACTTCGGTTTGCACGACTGCTCGACGGGTTCCCTTCGGGGAATTTGTGGCGGGATCGATGCCTAGCCAGTTTCCGATTACTCGGGCGCGGTCGTCATCTCGAATAATGGCACCCGTGTTATCACGATTAGGGGTGAAGAAGCGGGGATCATCCAAGATCGGCTTAGTGAGAATTGGCTGGCCGTTTCCGTCCACTTCCTCAAGGAAATACTTGAGCCTCTCGACACCATCGACCAATTCCCTCTCAAACGGATTGACCTCCGCGCGGTAGAGCGTGTACAGATTGTCCCGATCTGAGTTTCGAACCATCAAAATCCCGTCGTACGGGTTGTTGTAGTTCTCAAAGGGGTTGCGACGGCCAATGAAATAGCGGACGATGTTCGTGCCAGGCGTTAGCGGCAGTGACACTTGGCCCTTTGGGGAGCTGAGGGTTGGGTCTGCGTAACCGGTGTTAGGGTCGACGTAGGCACCATCTCGCGCAAGGCCAGGATCGCCCTCCGCAGGCCGCACCAAGTCGATCTTGGTGTAAGGCAGTGCGATGTCGACGATCGTGCCGTTTTGACCCGGCACCTCAATCAGAAGAGAATGCTGGGGCACCTTCTCCAGAATCCCATTGACTTGCGTTCGGGCGAGACCACTCGTCGATCGAGCGGCGACGGCGTTGCCGATTTCCAGTGCGATGCTTTCGGTCAGAATGCGCGCACGGTCCTGAGCGTCGGCGAACGCTTGAGCGGTTCGCGTCATGTTAAAGCTCTGGACCAGCGGAATGATGATCAGGCCCATGAGGATCGCGCTGATCGCCATGACCGTGAGCAGCTCGATGAGCGTGATCGCACGGTTAAGGCGTCGGGTGCTCGGATTCGACAACTTGGCCGCCCATGCGTTTGCTGGGCTCGGCATCTGAGGAGCCTGCTTCGTAAAGACCAGCCGACGAGCTCGATCACTCATTCTTAAATTGCTCATCGAATCACCTCTCCCCGCTCGAGGAACGTTTCGTTCGTGCTGCGTCGATATCCTTGACCCCATTTATTGAGCCGGCTCATGTTTTCGGTTCCGATACTGGTGAGGAAGAAGAAATCGGGATTCCACAAAACGCGCACCGCGACCGAAGCGCCCTTTACGCCTCTGATTGCCGCGCCGCTCGTGAAGTTGAACGCGGTCGCTCCAGAGTCGACCTCTTGAATGTCCACCGATGGCAAGTTGTCTCCCTGCTGGAAGCGGATAATCAGATCTTGGCCAAAAATCTGCCGAGGATCGCTGCCAGCGTAGTAGTTGATCTCTCCCAGATTGACCTTGCGGCCCGCATCCATTCTTGGGAAATAGATCCGTGTAGGAGCGCTTCCAAAGGCGTACTGTCCGACCGTTGGCGGGCCGTCGGACGAGAGCGTGTACCTCGCGGCGGCTTTAAGCACCTGGACGGAGAATTCGTTTCGGACTCGGTACATGGCCCGGAGCGCGCGGTTCTCGAGCGCGACGTCCATTACGGTGCCGTCAGCGAGCAGCAGCTTGCCTTGCGTGCCGTTCGTGATGTTGCTGTCGGCGTCTCTAAAGGTGATAACGCCGCTTCCCTTGCTCACGACGATAAGTGGATCCGCTGCCGGATTGGGAGGGCTCGCATCACTCGGAAGCCGTTCCATTACGACACCGCCAGTTTCTTTGTCGATGATGACGAGGTTGTTCGCGCGTGCTTCATCAGCCGCGGAGGTGTCGCTATAAACAGGGTTCGAAGGAGCACTCTCGAGAAGCGGGATGTTCGTCTCTTTGAGGCCATCGATGCCAACGTTGCCGGCGACTTTGAGGCTGCCGATGGAAAGCTTGTACTGCTGGACGCCGGAGGAGCGACCTAGCCGGAAATCGTCTTTAAGGATACGCCAGTCGTAGACGTCGTAGTTCACTCGCGCAAGCAACGGCTCGCGGCCCGAAGGCTTGTCGATGTACGTCGAGTTGGCAAGCGAGTTGAAGAGCAGCACGCCGATATTCGTATCGAGCAACTTAAACTCATATGGGTCAACCCCGCTGAACGTGTCTGCCTTCGCGAGCTGGGTGTAGGCCCGCTGGACGGCCAAGGTGTTCAAGTCGACCGTTCCGAGGGTATCGGCGATGAGTCCCTGAACCGGCTGGTCATACAACGGATAGCGGCCCTGTGCATCGGGCACACCGGCGTCAACTTTAACACGCTGGACGTCGATGTAGTCGCGCTTCACGTAGTTAGGGCCGTTCTGCACATACGCAGAGAACGCGACACGATAGAAGCGAGTGGTGGGGCCGGTCGGAAGCCGTAGAGTGATGGCGCTGGTATTAGCGTCTCGGACGAAGTATTGTCCGTCCACGAACGACTCCAAAGGCTGAATGTCTCGGAAGTACGGCACGAGGTCGTTCCCATAGACGCTCACACTCGGCGCTTGCTGAGCGTTTGTGGGGCGGAAATCGATCGGTCCGAACTGCAGAAGCAGCAGGCCGCCATAGTAGGCGCCGCCCGTTCCGACGGCTCGGGGTGCCGGCACTCGGCGTCCTTCGCCTACGATGCGCTTCATTCCGTTGGGGCCGGTGAAAAGCTGCCAAGGGCCGAGGGTGTTTCCGTCACGTTGGAGAATTCCGTTGGGGAGCAGCACGTTGCCGACTGAGTCCGTGGTATTCGGGCTGTAATCCGGATCGGCCACATAAACGTTGCCGAGGAGGTACGCGGGAAGAATCATGTCTGGCAACTGGTCTGGTGCCGATTTCAATCGTTCCACCTCACCGCGAGCTAAGGCACTCGACATCGAGTTGTTGCGCGTGGCCATCAGCAACTGGAAGCCCCGAGGGAATATCTGCACGATCGCGAGAATTCCTACCAGGAAGATCACGATCACAACCAGCACCTCCATGAGGGTGGTGCCCCGGCTGATTCGGGCTCTTGTCGACGCGGACAGGCTAAGCAGTGACATGATAGGTCTCAAAACGCTCTTCGGCTTTCGGGTTACGGGAGCACCTTCCAGGCTCGTGAGGCGACACTGACAGAATCCATGGGTCTGGCAGAACCACCGAGGAACAGCACGATGTCCCGCTTGCCTGCGGCAACCGGCCGACCCGTCTCATCGTAATCGCGGAAGAAGCTATCCCACGTCACGACAGTAGTGTCGGGAGGATCGGTGTATCCGAGCTGACGAGGGTCGTCGGCCCCGCTGCCGGTTTCATTGGCGGCCGGGCTACACGGGTTGGCGGGAACCGAGTATCCGGTGAAGAAAAGTGTGTAGCGAAGCTCGTTCCGGGTGTCGCCCGCTCCATCCTTTACGTTGGCGGCATCGAAGCCGCTCAAGCGATAGAAGTAGCGAGGAATCACGGTGGGCTCGTTGTTCACCATCACGCATCGCTCAGCCATCTGCTCCGGGCCGAACCGCTGGTTACTGGTTCCGGCACCGAGGCCAGTGTTCTCTCCGCTCGGCCACACGGCCGTGAAGAACTCGCTGTTGAAGTTCCCGTTCGTCTGGCGATCATAGGCAGGTTGAAAAGTCGTGACGCTGGGGACTCGTTTCGGATAGAGCGGGCTCAGAGCCTGATCTGCCGGAACGATATTGGTCAGCGTTGGCTGCGGTTCGCCTGCGCTGCCATCAGCCATATAGCCGGTGGCGTAGCCAAGCAAAGCAGGCGGATAAGCCCCCTGATCATTGCGATACAGGTGAATTGCCGTGCTGATCTCGTTCAGCTTCGACATATCCGAGCTCCGGTACGCGGAATCTTTCGCACGTGAGAACACGGGAAAGGCGATGCCGGCCAAGATGCCGATAATCGCGATAACGACGAGAAGCTCGATCAGGGAGAAGCCCTTTCTAAGGTTCATACGCAAGTTGCCCCACTCTCCCCGTTTGGTTGGACGGGGGATTTTTCTAAGTTGTTCCAGTTCATCAGGCAAAAAGCCGGCCATTCCGGCTGATTTTCCGTTGCTCCGGCGCTTTGCCAGCATTGAAGTCCTTCAGAGGCAAGCACACCCTTCATGTTTGTTAGGCGGCATTAGCTGCCGATTCGATTAGATTCCGCATCATTTTAGGCCAGAAGTTTGTAACGGGTCTGTGCGACACCCCTGTCGCGGCCTTTCCCGTCGCATTATCCCAAT
>JBGGMI010000249.1:0-65336 GCA_041288075.1 Fimbriimonas sp. | reverse complement strand
AAACCTAAAATGCCGACGCGAATCGTGCGTGTGGCGACAGGAGCGGTCACGCTTCTATTGTGAAGGATGGGAAGGGAGGAGGGGGAGGGCCGGAAGTCCGGAAGATGGGAGGGCCGGAGGACGGGAAGGTGGGTCCGTTCTGGAGCTGGCGTGGCAAATCGGTCTTCCGGCCCTCCGGCCCTCCGGACCTCCGGACCTCCCCCTCCTCCCTTCCCCATCCTTCACAATAGAAGCGTGACCGCTCCTGTCGCCACACGCACGATTCGCGTCGGCATTTTAGGTTTTGGAACGGTGGGCTCTGGCGCCTACCGAATGCTTCGCGACAATCGTGACGCCATCTGTCGCAAGATCGGCCTCCCGCTTGAAGTCGTCATGATCGGCATCAAGGATGCGGCCAAGCCGAGAATGCTCCCCTCCGAGATGTTCACCACCGACCTCGACTCCATCGTTAACGACCCCACAATCGACGTCATTCTGGAGCTCATCGGCGGCGTCGAACCAGCTTCACGGTTGGTCGAAAAGGCTCTCCAAAACGGCAAGCACGTAGTGACCGCGAACAAGGAGCTGATCGCCAAGGCCGGCTCTCGCCTCGTGCACATGGCCCGCGACCGCAAGCTGGATTTGCACTTCGAGGCCGCGGTGGGTGGAGGAATCCCCTTGGTTCAGCCGCTCAAGCATCAGCTTGCGGGGAACGACGTGATCCGCATGATGGGCATCCTGAACGGCACCACGAACTACATTCTCACGCGAATGGAAGAAGACGGTGCCGAGTTCCAAGATGCGCTATCTGAGGCTCAGGGCAAGGGATACGCGGAGACTGATCCGACCAACGACGTAGACGGATTTGATACCGCCTACAAGATCGCAATTCTCGGTAGTATCGCCTTTGGCAAGCAGGTTCCGATGGACGGCGTGTACCGAGAGGGAATCCGCAACGTGACGCTGGAAGATATCCGCTACGCCGGAATCATGGGATTCAAGATCAAGCTGCTGGGCATCATCGACGCGGTCGGCGACGATCTGATCCTCGCCCGGGTGCACCCAACCTTCATCCGCAAGACTCATCCAATGGCATCCGTGAGCGATGTCTACAATGCCGTCTGGCTCCACGGCGACTTTGTGGGCGACGTGATGTTCAGCGGCCGGGGCGCCGGCTCTGACCCCACTGCCAGCGCCGTCGTTGGCGACCTCATGGATGTGGGAAGAAACATCGCCGCCGGAGGCCTCGGCAGCGCCATCCCCTACGACGAGGGCATGCGAACCGCGCCCATCGACGACCTCGTGACCTCCTACTATCTCCGCCTCATCGTGCAAGACCGGCCCAAGGTTCTCGGCGTCATCGCAACCGACCTCGGCAATTTCGACGTCAGCCTAGCGGCGATGGAAATGAAAACTCTAGGGGGCGGACGAGGCGAAATAGCCTTCCTCACTCATCAATGCCGCGAGTCTAGCTTTCGCGCGGCTCTGCAATCTCTGGATGGCTTGGAGGCTGTGGAAGAGGTCTGCAGTTGGTATCGAGTAGAAAACGACCCTGGGCGCTAAAACTCTCAGGGAGAAACATAAACCAGCTTGTTTTGGAACGGGCGAGGTGGGCTGTGGATCTCAATTTGCGGAGCCAAGGCAAGGGAGATTAGCCACCGGTTTGCCTCTGGTTTTCGGCATCCATTTCGGTAACGAATGCGTCAATGTCCTTTGTTGCCTTAAGCGCGTCGCGCCACTGGGTGCCTCCCGCCCGAGTATCGAGCTTCAAGGCCGTCTGGTCTGCCATCGCTCTCTTCTTAGCCTCTTCTTCCGTCATATCGACTGTAATACCGGCGTTGGGCGCTTCTTCCATCAGCGACACCACCGCCGCTCGCCTCGCGCCGTCGTTTTCTTCAGAATCATCGGAGGCTCTGCGGGCTGAAGGGCTCCCGCAACCAACCGCAACCAACACCGACAGCAAGAGAACGTACCGCATCAATCCAATTCTAACGCACATATCCTTCAATGGCTCCTTGCCGCTACGCGTCAGAAGGGGAAAAACCCAAAACCTGCCATACTGGAACTGATGCCGCAGGGGCTGTCGTTGTCGAACTTTCGGGCCGTACTCTTTGATGTGGATGGCACCCTGGTCGATAGCGCCGAAATGTTTGTTCGCGGCCTGGGTGACACGTACGAGAAGTACGCCGACATCCGCCCGTCCCGCGAAGAAATCCTCGCCCTCATGGGCGTCCCGCTAAGCAAGCAGCTCGAGCTCTATCAAGAGCAAAAGCCATCACCGGAGAAACTCGAAGAAATGATCGCCTACGCGATCGAGCGATACGCAGTCCACGAAGAGCACGAAAGCCACTTCGAAGCATCCATCGAGACGCTTCGGCTGTGTCACGGCCAAGGACTCCGCACCGCGCTGGTCACCAGCAAAAACGCTACCGAACTCGAGGGTTTTCTGAAACGATTTACAGGCAAAGAATTCGTCGATACGACGGTCTGCGCCTCAGATGTTCATCATCCAAAGCCGGCACCCGATAGTGCCCTGCTCGCATGTCAAAGATTGGGCGTTCAGCCCTCCGAAGCCGTGTTCATCGGCGATTCCATCTACGACATGCGATGCGCGCGCTCGGCCGGCACTGCCAGCGTCGCCGTTGCATACGGCGCCGCACAAAAGGACACGCTTATAGCCGAACAACCCGATCTCCTGCTGAACACGCCGGAAGAGCTGTTTGAATGGGCGAGGTCCGCTTTTCTAGAGACGACATGCCGCGAAAGAGGAAGTTAGACAACCAAGAATTATCGGTCGACCCAATCCAGCCGACCCCCGACGAATCAAAAGCCAAAGCCCCCGCCCGCAAAGCGAAGAAAGTGGAGGCCGAAACACCCGCCCCCGCCCCCGCTCCCGCGAAAGGAAGGGCAAAGAAAGCGGAAGACGCCCCTGCGCCTGAAGCTGCTGCAAAAGCCGCCCGAGGACGAACGCAGAGAGCGCAAGAGCCGGCGATCGCAGAAGTAGCCGCCGTGGTTTCTGAGCCTGCGCAAACAAAGCCAGCGCGCTCCCGCTCCAAGAAGCAAGAAGCCACTCCGGAAGTGGAGCCAGCCCAAACGGAACAGGCACCCACGCAGGTTGCTGAACCCGCGGCCAAAGAGCCAAGAAGAAGAATCGGCCAGAAGTCAACTCCGAACTCCCCTCCCACTTCCGAGGGGGAGGGGCCGGGGGAGAGGGTCCGGACCGCCGACCAAAAGGTAGCGGAAAGTTCCAGAAGCAGAGGCAGATCTGTTGGTAAAAAAGAGTCTGCCGAACAACCAGCGCCGCCAGAGCCAAAGCAGCCGGAAGAGACTCCAGCCGAACAACCAAGCCAAACCCGTGGCCGCAATCGAGGGCGCAACAAGCAAGAAACCTCCGCACCTCCCGTCCTCCGATCCTCCGATCCTCCCGCGGACTCCGGCCCCCCCGATTTCCTCCCCATCCCAACCTGGCGCCCGATCTCCAAGCCAGAGAAAGCTGCCAAACCCGAAAGAACGCCCCGCGGAGGTCGACCAAATCGAGAGCAAAAGGCGCCTTTAGACCTTCGCCCCTCCCTGGAAGCTACTGCTGGACCTGAATCAGCCCCGCTAGAGTTCCTCCCCTACTCGGAAGATCCAGTAATCCAGTGGCGCAGCCGAGGACCCAAGACCGACGGAAAGCCGAAGCAAGAGCCCAAGCCAGAACGCGAAGAGCGAGCTCCGAGAGAGCGGCGCGATCGAAAGCCCGTCACCATCGAGGCCGAAGTAGCCGAAGCCATCGCCGTCGCTCCACCGGTCAAGGAAGCCCCGAAGCCTCCCGTCAAGCCACCGATCGCCATCCCCGAAGACGCCCCTCAGGTCGTCCTCCGAGACGGCATCCCCACGCTAACCAGAAACCACCGCGTCTACCCACCCCTCTTCTTCTTCGGCAACCCGAGCGACGAACGCCGGGCCAAGACGGTGATGGAAGAGATGCGCATGGCTGCAGACGCCGGCATCCACCTCCACGCCCACCTGATCGACCTCCTAGTCGACGAGCGAAACGTGAACGATGCGGTCAGCTTTGCTGCCTTCCTCCTGCACAAATCCGTCGAAGTCGACCCCGAGGCCCAAGTCCTCTTTCGAGTCGTCTTCGTAGCCCCAAGAGGCTGGGAAGACAAGTACCCAGACGCCCGCTACCGCACCTCGCCAGAGCCGAGCATCTGCGACGAGCGCTACTGGAACGACGCCAAGAACTGCCTCGACCAGTTCGTCCGCCAAATGCGCTTGCTCGAGCTCAAAGACCACATCCTAGGCCTCCACCTCGATCGCGGCGAATGGTTCCTCCCCGAGGATGCCGAATACGACGACTCCAGATCAGCCAAGCACATGTTCCGGGACTGGGCCCGGAGCCGCTACCTCAACGATCAGGTCACGCTAAGAGCGAGCTGGTTCGACGGTGGCGTCAGCTTCGACAACATCGTCGTCCCGCCCTACAATCCGCAAGGCACCGAGGGCGAAAAGTTCATCAGATCCTCACGCAAACAACGCAAGTACGTCGACTATCACCTCTTCCTCAGCGACATCACTGTCCAGCGAATCGCCGACCTCGCCTACACCGCGAAAGCGGCCAGCGACGGTTACTTCCTAGTCGGAGCCAGCTACGGCTACACCTTCGAATGGTCGCACCCGTCGAGCGGCCACCTCTCACTTGGCAAGCTGCTGAGAACCCCTGAAATCGACTTCATCGCCGGCCCACCCAGCTACCGAACAAGGGAGCCCGGCGGAGCCGCGGCGTTCCCTGGCCCGATCGACAGCTACGCACTAAACGGCAAGCTCTACATCAGCGAGGAAGACTTCAAAACCTCCCTCGCAATCGGCCACGAACCGGACGACTTCAACCCGCAAATGCGTACGCCGCAAGCGTTGGAAAATGTCCATTGGCGCGGAGCTGGTGCCGCTTTGGCACACGGTGGCGGAGCCGCCTGGATGGATCTTTGGGGCAACGGTTGGCTGAAGACGCCAAGCGTTTGGGATCGAGCCGCGAATGTCCAAAAGGCGCTCATCACCCGAATGGAGGCGCAGCCTACCGATCCGGATGTCGCTATCTTCATCGACGAGCGAGCGCTCGCGTACCTGGTTGATCCGAACGCGTTCCAGCTTCTCGTTCAAAACGTTAGAGAGTCCGTCCTGAGAGCAGGCGTAAGCGCAGGCTTCTACCTCCTCAGCGACCTCGCTCACCGCGAGAAATTCCCGGAGAGCAAGCTCTACCTGTTCCTCAACGCCTGGGACATCCGCCCCGACCTGCGCGCCGCAATCAAATCGAGGCTCCAAAGAGACAACAAAGTCCTCTTCTGGCTCTACAGCGCCGGCCTCTTCGACGCCGGCCGAGACTCCCTCGAGCGGGCAAGGGAAGTCACCGGAATCGCGCTCAAGCCGCAGCCCTTCCACAGCAAGTCGGGAACCACCCTCCTCAACCGAAGGCACCCCCTCAGTGAAGCCTTCCCGGACCGCAACCTGCACGCCAACACGCAGCTAGAACCCAGCTACTTCGCTATCCCCGAAGGCGCAACCGTCCTAGGCGAATACACCCAAACCGGCCTCCCCAGCTTCGTCGTGAAGGAGTTCAAGGAAGGCGCAAACGACATGCACTGGACAAGCGTGTTCCTCGGCGAGCCGTCCGTTAACCCAGCGCTCATTCGAGCCCTCGCAACAATGGCCGGAGTCCACGTCTGGAACTTCCAAGACGACGTCGTCCACGTCCGCCCGCCCTTCTGCACCGTTCACTGCACCGGAGCCGGAATGCGAACGATTGCCCTGCCGGCCAAGTACACCGCTTACAACTTGCAAACCGAGGAGTGGGCAAGCGACACGCACAACACCCGGTTCACCGCCACCGACGGGTCCACTCACGTGTTCCTCGTTGGACCGAAGGAAGAGCTTCAGCACCTGCTGGACGCTGACCCGAAGACCAAGCTTCACCTGGAGGAGATCCCGAAGCGGGATGCCAACAACTTCCAAGACGGCTCCACCTTCGAAGTCCCCATCATGCGCCTCGACGAGTGGATGGGCAGCGGCGACACGGACGACGCCGCCGAAGACTGGTTCCTCCGAGCCCCCGTCATCACCGAAGACCCGCAGCAAGCCACAACCGAAAGCGAGCAGCCAGGTCGAAGGCGCAGAAAGAGAAGAGAGCCCCGCGAGCGAGGCGGAAACGACTTCCGAGGCGAACCCGCCACGGCAAGGCAGTACGACGAAGAAATCGGCATGAGCGTAATGTTCAGGAAGCGAACTTGATGAGTGGTACAAATCCGCGATCCCTCCTCATTCTCCCGATCCCTCCACATGCGCCATGTGGAGGGTTAAGAACCTGTTCGCCAAGAAAGCCCAAGACCCTCCACATGACGCATGTGGAGGGATCAACCTGCGAGGTGACAAATGCCTGAGATAACCCACCGCGCCGGCTACGTCACCCTTCTTGGAAAGCCCAACGTCGGCAAAAGCACCCTGCTCAACTATATGGTCGGCCAAAAGGTCTCCATCGTCAGCAACAAGCCGCAAACAACGAGAAAGCGAGTCATCGGCATCCTCACCGAACCCGAATACCAAATCGCCTTCATCGACACGCCGGGCATTCACGAAGCCCACACCCAGCTTGGCAAGCAAATGGTCGACCAGGCGAGAATGTCCCTCTCCGACGTCGACGTCGTCGTCTACGTAGCCGACGGCTCCCACCACCCCGGCGAAATTGACAAGCAAGTCGCCACCCTCATCAAGCGCTCCGAGCTCAAAGTCCCCATCATGCTCTGCCTCAACAAGATGGACCTCCTGCGAGCAGAGGACGTCGAGCGCAACAGCAACGCCTACCTCGAGCTCCTTGGCATCACCCAGGACGATTTCATGCTCACCACCGCCACCCGCGGACACAATGTCGACAAGCTCGTCAACATGATCGTCGAACGGCTTCCCGAAGGTGAATCGATCTTCCCCGAAGACGAGTTCACCAACCAGTCCAGCCGCTTCATGTCCGCCGAGCTCGTGCGTGAGAAGATCCTTATCGCCACCAGACAAGAAGTCCCCTACGCGGTCGCCGTGATGATCGACCAGTGGAAGGAGGAGGACGGCATGCTCATCATCAGCGCCACCATTCTCGTCGAGAAATCCAGCCAGCGCGGCATCCTCATCGGTAAAGGCGGCCAGTTCCTCAAGAAGATCGGCACCGAAGCCAGGGAAGAAATCCAACAGCTTCTCGAACGCAAGATCTACCTGGAGCTTCACGTAAAGGTCGCCGAAGGCTGGCGGCAAGACCCCCGCGTCCTGCAAGAGCTGGAGTATTCGGAGTGAATTCCGGGCTGCCGGACCTCTTCGGCGTCCCTCTCAAGCCGGATCCGGCGATAGCCCTGCAGCCCCTGCAGATCAACTACAGCCCGAAATCGGGTCCGCTGCATAAAGTTCAATACGTCATCGAGTTCGTCGGCCCCCGCTCGATGATGGCCCCCGCCGTTTCCCAACTCGTCTCGCCCGAGTGGCACAACGCGCTAGGCCAGCCGGAAATCTATGCAATGCGCCCGAGCGATCTCCACTGGCAAAGACTTTCCCCCTCGCAAGACGGCTCATACGACTCGCTGGCGCTTGCCTGGGACTTCCTCGGCGAGCAGGGCAACATCACCAGCGCCTCCGCCCAACACCTGCTCAGCTTCGCCGAGCGCTTCAGCCCCCACATCAATCGCCGAGCCATGCCGCTCCCTCCGCCAAATGACGTCGACAAAGTCGTAAAGGCGCTCCTGATGGCCCAGGAAAACCTCGACGTCGGCTTCTCGATCAACATCCTCGCCGACAACGTCGGCTTCCAAGAAAAGGACCTGTGGATCGAGTGCGCCAAACTCGGCCTCGACTTCGCCCCCGGCGGCACCTTCGACTACCGAACCCCCAAACACCCCTACCCCCTCCTCAGCGTCTCGCCCATGGGATTCACGGACGTCTTCTCACTAGGCAACGTCCAAAAGGACACGAGACACCAAGGTGCCACCGTAGGCTTCAGCGTCCCCCTCTGCATCGCCCCCACCCAGGCGCTTGAAGCCAGCTTCTTCGTAGCCGAGCACATCGGCCACAACCTCGCCGGCCAGGTGCTAGACCAAGACAGCCGCAGCCTCACCGAAAGAGTGAAATCCGAGCTGAGGCAACACTTGAAAGCGGCAGTGGCCCTCTACGCAGAGCTAGGTATCACCACTGGATCTCAGGAAGCGCTGAAGCTATTCGGAGCTTGAAGAAGTTCGAGGGGTTGAGGTCTGAGGTCCGATTGTTTTTCATTCTGCAGGAATCAAGCATGGCACCCGGCGCGTAAGAACATGTGATCGAATCCGGCCCTCGGCCCTCGGCCCTCAACCCCTCGGACCCAATTAGCCGACATCCCCCGCTAGGCCGCACGTCAAACGGTGGAATGCTTCAAACTCCAGGGATAGGAAAATGTATGCGGAAGATTGAATTGAAGAAGACATGGTTCGCGGCAGCCCTGCTGCTCATCAGCGGCGCAGCAGTCGCCCAGGTAGACCCCGCCCGAACGATCGCCGTCATCAACGGCGAAGAGATCAAGGGAGCCGAGTACTACCGGAAAATGGAATTCCTCGGCGGCGTCGGCAAGCGTGACGGCGACAACTTCTACGAAGCCCCTCCAGGATTCCTAACTCTCGAGCAGCTCATCACCGAGCGCCTCGTCCTCCAACTCGCCAAGCAAAAGGGTGCCTTTCCGACAGACATTGAAGTCGCCGCCGAACTGAAAGCTCGCACGGAAGACAATCCAAAGCTACTCACAGAATGGACCGCCTTAGGTCGCACCGCCGAAGAGCTCAACGCCCTAATTCGATACGAGCTCGCCCAATTCAAGATTTCGAGCTTTGGCATCACGGTCACTGATCAGGAAGTGGAGAAATTCTACAAGGACAATCCCACGATGTACACGGTGCCGAAGCAAGTGAAGCTTCGCGTGATCGTGGTTGAGAAGGACGCTGACAAAACCGCCGTTGACACGGCGTTGGGAGCAGGCAAGCCGTTCCCAGACGTCGCCAAGCAGCTCAGTGTAGACATTAGCCGTGCCAACGGGGGCGAATATGGCACCGTGCCGCTTGCAATGCTGAGCACCCCGGCGAGAACTGCAGTCGATGCAGTGAAAATCGGCCAGGCTACAAGTTGGGTCTCTTCACAAACCGCCGATGGTGGCAATCGCTTTGTCAAGTTCCAGGTCCTGGACATCCTGCCCGAAAAGAAGCTTGAACTCGATGCAAAGCTGCGCCGAGGCATTCGCAGACGCCTCATGCTGGATCGCGGAACGGTCAAGAACGACATTCGCAAGGAAATGAACGCGCTCCGAGCAAAGGCGAAGATTGACATCAAGGAGCCTCAGTTCGCGGAAATCTACAAGAAGTTCATCGAGCAGTATCTGAAGCAGTCGGGCTAAGCCGCACTTCGTGTCCGGCGGGGACGCTCTCGGGACAGGGAACAACATCCCTGCCCCGAGTGCCTGTAAACTCCAGAACCGATGCCACCACGTAGAATTCCGCTGATCCAAGCGCCAACCCCGCTGCACCGCCTCAACCGGCTATCCGAGCGCCTGGGAGTGGACTTGTGGATCAAGCGCGACGACCTCACGGGTTTCGCGCTCGGCGGTAACAAGGGCAGAAAGCTTGAATATCTGCTCGCCGATATCATCGACTCCAGTGCCGACATAGTGGTGACCTGCGGGTCTCTGCAGTCGAATTTCATCCGCCAGCTCAGCGCTGCCTGCGCGGTTTCGAACGTCCGAGTGGCCGCGGCGGTGATGGCTTGCCCATTTGAGTTTGAGAAGCCAACGACGCCGCCCATGCAAGCAACGGGTGGCAACGAGCTGCTCGACCGGTTGTTGGGCCTTGAGATGCGGGTGCTGCCGGATGGCTTCTGGGATGACCTCATCGATGAAGCGGAGAATCTTGCCTGCAGCTACGAGAAGCAGGGATTGAAGGTGTACCGAATGCCGATTGGAGGCTCCTCTCCACTTGGGGCGTATGCGTTTTTGCAGGCGGCGGAGGAGATCAAGCGCCAAAGTCCCGAGCCCTTTGATGCGATTGTTTTTGGCAGCTCCAGCGGTAGCACACACACCGGCCTGGCTCTCGGCCTTCGCGGCACCAACACTCGGGTGCTCGGAATCGCTTGCGATCCCGAACCCCAGATCGCGGAGGACTTCGCGAAATTGTCGGTCGGTCTAAGCGAAATGGGCCTTGGCGAGGCGATGACGGCCGATGATTACGATTTGGACAAGCGCTTCATCGGCCCCGGGTATGGGGTGCCCAGCGAAGGAAGCCTTCACGCGATTCAGGTGCTGGCCAGAGCCGAAGCGATTTTCCTCGATCCGGTTTATTCAGGCAAGGCGTTCGATGGCCTGCTTCATATGGTCGAAGCAGGCGAGCTTACGGGCCGAATCCTGTTCTGGCACACTGGCGGCTTGCCGGCTCTCTTTGCAATGCCGGAAGGTTGACCTAACCTGAGATATTCTCGAATCGATTGATATCGCTCCTGATCTGATCGAGGCTCCCGCGCCAGAATTCCACAGACCGAATATCGATCCCGAATCGCTGACCCAAAGTCGCCGCATCCGCGAGCCCTGTCGATGAGAGGAGATCGTCGTACCGCTCGTGGAATCCGTTTGGCTGCTGCTTATAAATCGCATAAAGCCCAAGACCGAACAAGAGGCCGAACATGTAGGGGAAGTTGTAGTAGCTTCGCCCGCTGTAGTAGTGCCCCTTCACCGCCCACATGTAGGGGTGCAGCGCCTCCTGGTCCAATCCGTCGCCATAGGTTTGCCGCTGCGCGTCCAGCATTAACTCGCACATCTCTTCCGGCGAAAGCTCCCGCTTGCGACGCTGCTCGAATACCGACTGCTCAAACAGGAACCGGCTCGTGATGTCGACCACCACCTGCATGGAGCCCTGCAGGGAAGCTTCCAACACTGTCAACTGCTCGCTCGGCGAACCATGCTCTAGAACAGCCTGCCGGATAATCGTTTCGCAGAAGATGCTCGCTGTTTCCGCGAGCGTCATTGGAGTTCCGCGTTGCAGCCAGGTCCGGTTGGCGAGGCACAGGTTGTGATAGCCGTGCCCAAGCTCATGCGCAAGCGTGCTGACGGAGCCGTACGAAGGCTTGTAGTTCATCAAAATCCGCGACTCGTCGCCTCGAACTCCCATGCAGTAGGCGCCATCCACTTTGCCGGGTGCGGGGGGAACGTCGATCCACTTCTCGTCGAAGTTGCGCTGAGCATAGTCCGCCATCTTCTGCGAGTAGGTGGCGAACTGGTCTCGCACAAACGCCATTCCCTTGTCATATTCCCAAGATTGCTCGTCTCCACCGAGGGGTGAGAAAAGGTCGTACCAGGCGAGCTTTTGGGGGCCTAGCGCCCTGGCCTTTGCGTTCATGTAGCGCCGGAAGTCAGGAAACGACTCTCGCGCTGCTTGCAGCATGGCGTCCAAGGTTTCGCGGTCGATATTCGCGCCGTAAAGCGCCTCGTCGAGAGGCGAGCCCCA
This sequence comes from Fimbriimonas sp., assembly GCA_041288075.1. Classification (GTDB taxonomy): domain Bacteria; phylum Armatimonadota; class Fimbriimonadia; order Fimbriimonadales; family Fimbriimonadaceae; genus Fimbriimonas. Next base: position 53,835 of record JBGGMI010000249.1, on the reverse strand, counting down.
GCTCCGGCGCTCGCAAAGGGTATTGACTTCGCCCTTGATACTGTTCAGAGCCGCTGCGAGAGGCACTTCGGCTGTTTTCCAGGCGGCCAATTCGGCTTCGTATGCCGTTCTGCGAACCTCGCGGTCCGGGTCGTAGGCAAGAGCCCGAACAGCGCTCATCGGCATTTGTTCTCCGTTGAGAGGAACCGTGAGTTGGCTGGTCACGTTCGCGTGCAGCTTCGACCAGGCGTTTTTCCCGGTCAATTCCAGATCGCTGGCAAGTGATTCCAGTTCGCTCGGCATCAGCTTCTGGGCCCCGACGACTGCCTTCTGAATCACATACTCGTGATCCCGGGCCAGCTCGCTGGTTTGCATCAGCGCCTGCACATCCATGCCGCCAACCCAGGCAGTGAAGCGCTTTCCAAGCTTGCGAACGCGTGCCAGGTGGTTGTCGATCTCGCTTGCTCGTGCCTGCGCGATCTGGTTGCGCGAGTCGGTGGACAGGATCGCTTGAACGTAGCCATTGACGAGCCTCGTGTGGTCCATGACCCGGTTGAGCTCTCCGACGACTCGGTCAAACGCCGCATGGCTCGAATTCCCCTTGTCGATCGCTTGTGCGTTGAAGAGAGTCTCCAAGCCATCGATCCCGTGCACCAGCTCCCGCAGGCCGGCTTCGAACTCGGGTGATTCGAGCCCGGGAAAGAGAACGTCCATATCCCAACGAGGGAGTTGTGTTGCGACTGCCATTTGATCGCAGAGTTTATCGCGTAATCTACAGCCCTGCTCAAATGAAAACGCACCTGGACGAAGTCGATATCCAACTCCTTTCGCTGCTGCAGGAGGATGGGCGGATTACGAATGCGGACCTGGCCAAGAAAGTCGGTCTCTCGCCGCCTTCCGTTTTGCAGCGGGTGCGAACGCTGGAGAAGCTGGGTCTGATCCGCGAGTATGCGGCTTTGCTGGATTACGAACGGCTTGGGCTCCGCATTACAGCGTTGGCAATGGTTTCACTTTCGCTGCACCAAGAGCAGCCTATCGAGCGGTTTCGGAAGGCGGTGCAGGGCATTCCCGAGATTCTAGAGTGCTATCACGTCAGCGGCGAGTTTGATTTCCTGCTGAAGATCGTGGTCAAAGATATCCGCGCCTACGAGCAACTGGTCCGCGAGCGGCTGAGCAAGATCAAGGGCATCGGGCAGATCAAAACCTCATTCGTGCTCGCCACGTCCAAATACACCACGCGAATTCCGCTGTAGGGTGGTATGAGCGTATGACGGTATGAACCCATGTTCATACTACATCTTGTGGAGAGGTAGTGTCCATCGTTCGCGACGCCTCTATAGATAAGCGCCTAAAAGCCGATTTCGTCAACCAACTGGCGGAAAACTCCTCAATCACTTCTTGTTTTTGGAACGATCACCGCCTGTTTGGCAACTTAGAACTATGGCAAATCGGAAACACCAGGGCGGCTACCTCACCATCTTTTCGGCTGACGGCACAGAACTCTACGGCGAGCTGGCCGACGCTGTTTGGGACGCAGAGGAGTCTGATGGCGGTGAAAACGACATCTTCAGCGGCCTCGCCAGCGAAGGCACCTTCGAAGCCTTCCGCAAGCTCAACATGGACGGCATCGAGCACGTCGCCTACAAGTTCGAAGCCAACGGCGAAACCTCATCGGGACAGGGAAGGCTTCTCGCGCTCGAAAGAGCAGCCGCCCCCGCAAGCGGAATGATCCGAGTCGAAAGAGTCTAGGAGTCTAGGAGTCTAGGAGTCTCTGTATCTTTTCCCAGTTTGTTGGAATTAGCGATCACGGTTACTGCGTCCTAGCCTCGACCCCTCGACTCCTTCTTAAAACTCGTATTTGTCGACGTCCTGGTGGATCGTCTGGATACGGCGGATCGTGCCGGTCTTGGAGCGCATGATGAGGGAATCGGTCATGGCATAGCCTCGTCGATAGCGAACGCCCTTCAGCAAGTCCCCACCCGTGATTCCCGTGGCGGCGAACATGACGTTTCCTTGGGCCAAATCTTCGGTGCTCAGCACCTTGTCGATAAAGCTTTCACTCCCCATCTGAATCGCCCGCTCACGCTCCTGGTCGCTTCGGAACACCAATTTCGCCTGCATCTCGCCATGCTGGCAGATAACCGCCGCCGCCGTAATAACACCCTCCGGAGCGCCGCCAATTCCCATCGCTGCATCCACCGGCCCATCCGGATCGAGCACCGCGAGCGCCACCGAAAGATCCCCGTCCGTCACCAAATGCACGCGAGCACCGGCATCACGGATTTCGTTGATCAGTTCTTCATGCCTTTGCCGGTCGAGCACTCCGATAATGAGCTCGTCCACATCGCGCCCAAGCGCCTTCGCGATGAGCCGGATATTCACCCGCGGAGGAAGCGTAATATCGACCACCCCGCGACACTCGCGTCCCACCACAAGCTTGTCCATGTAGCAGTCCGGCGCGTGCATGAGCTTGCCCTCGCCCTCGATCGCTGCCGCCAGCACGGAAATGGCATTCGGAAGCCCGTTCGCGCAGAGGTTGGTGCCTTCCAGCGGGTCGACCGCAATGTGGATCGTCGGCCCCTCGCCACTTCCCAGCTTTTCGCCGATGTAGAGCATCGGCGCCTCGTCCCGCTCCCCTTCGCCGATCACGATCGTGCCGCACATGTCGAGCTCGTTGAGCGTGCGGCGCATGCCGTCGCAAGCGGCCTGGTCCGCTCCATTGCGATCTCCTTTGCCAACCCATCGCGCCGAGCAGAGGGCGGCGGCTTCCGTCACGCCGAGAAAGTCGAGGTGGTGATTGCGGTTAATCAAGGTTCATCTACTCCTTTGTAGGGGGAACCGACAGTTTACTTCGGGGCTCCTCAGAGCGGCCTGCCCCCGGCCGAAATCGCGCGCGCAAATACGTTGTCAAAGGCAATCCAGCCGTTCACCCCGCCCTTGTTGTTGCCTATCTGAAAGCGCCACGATTCGCCCTCCTGTTTCTTCGCCTTAACCAGATGTGTATAGTGATTTCCCTTAACCTTGCACCAAACGATGTCGCCTTCCTTCACATCCTCGGGCGTGCTGACCGGCACGTACTCGATCTCCTCGCCCGAGTTGATCTTAGGAACCATCGAGTTCCCGCGCTCGCGACGCTTGATGTTCTCGCCCGCGGCCAGCCTCGCCTTATAGGCTTCGTGTCCCGTCAGCGTCGGCTCCTTTCCCTTCATAGCCGAAGCGTACCGCTAGCCCTCAGCCAAGGGGCCCCTTGACCCCCGCCCCTCCGATCTTCCACACTGTAGTGCACTACGGCCCGGTCGTCTAGTGGTTAGGATGCCGCCCTTTCACGGCGGAGATCGCGGGTTCGAGTCCCGTCCGGGCTACTTGGAAGGAGTCGGGGGAGTCTAGGAGTCAGGGAATCCAGGGGTCTAGGATTCTTTCACTTTTCTTGTTTCTTTGAAGCAGCGATTACTGTTGCTGCTTCCTAGCCTCGACTCCTCGACTCCTCGACTCCTCGACTCCTTGAAACCAATCCGCGCACGTGAGCGTTGTAAACTCATATAGTTGAGCGAATCACGGTCATGGCAAGGGATTATTACAGCATCTTAGGCGTTCCTCGAAACGCCGATCAAAAGGAAATCAAGGCGGCCTATCGCAAGCTCGCCCGCAAGTTTCACCCGGACGTGAACCCCAACGACAAGACCGCCGAAGGGAAGTTCAAAGAAGTCAGCCAGGCCCATGACATCCTCGGCGATCCCGAGAAGCGCAAGCTGTACGACCAGTACGGCGAAAACTGGGAGCAGGCGCAGCACTTCGGCGGCGCATCCGCCCAACCTGACATGGACTTCGGCAACTTCCGAGTCGGAGGCGACGCCGGCAGCTTCTTCGACCAGTTCTTCGGTGGAGGCGTACGAGTGGGCCGTAGCGGAACCGGCGCGGTCGACTTCGACATGTTCAACGAAGGCGCTCCGAAAGATGTCGAGAAGGCGGTGGAAGTAAGCCTTGAAGAGATCGACAAAGGCACCAAGCGCACCCTCACCTATCAAACGATGGACGCGCATCGGGGACCGCATGGCGTCAGCACCGTGCCCACCACGAAGAAAGTCGAAGTCACCATTCCCGCCGGAGTGCCGGACGGAAAGAAGCTGCGCGTCCCCTCGAAGGGCGTCGCGGGCTCCACCGGAAAGGCAGGCGACCTGTACGTGGTCATCAAATGGGCTCCCCACGAGCAGTTCCGGGTCGAGGGGGACCACATCGAAACCGATGTCCCCGTGTCCTACACCGCCGCCGCCCTCGGCGGCGAAGTCCGCATCCCAACCCTTAGAGGCAGCGTCAGCATGAAGATTCCGCCCGGCACGCAAAGCGGCCAAGTCTTCCGCCTCGGCGGACAGGGCATCACCCGGCTCGGGGGCCAACGCGGCGACCTCATGGCCCGCATCAAGATCACGGTCCCCAAGAAGCCGACCGATAGAGAAAGGGAGCTGCTGCAGCAGCTCGCCGAGCTGGAGAAAGTCGCGGCATGAGATCGGATAGCCAGCCCGTCTATATGATCGGCGTCGCGGCAAGCCTCTGCAACGTCCACCCGCAGACGCTTCGCCAATACGAGCGGCTCGGCCTCGTGAGCCCTCAGCGAGCGGGCGCGAAAAACCGCCTGTACAGCGAAGCCGACATCAAGCGGGTGAAGCAGATCCAGCGCCTCACTCAGGAGATGGGCGTCAACCTTGCGGGCGTCGAGCTCATCCTGCGCTTGCTGGACGACATGGAAGAGATGCGACGCGACCTCGAGCAGCAGTTCGAAGAGTACGTCGTCGATGCCGAGCGCCGAATCGTGAGCATGATGCAGAACCCAAACATGCCGATGCGCAAAGACGAGCGAATTCTGCCCGTGCCCACCTTCCGGCCGAGGCAGCGAAAGGTCGAAGTCTAAGGAACCAAGAGCCTACGCAAAAGTGTTGTCAATCGCGTGGCTGAACTAACGGACAATCCTGCATCGTATACTCGTGGGGTGAAGGCAATCCTTCTCAATAGAGTTCTCCTTTTCCTCGCATTTCTCGGGCTCTTTGTCGCCGGAGTCTTGAGCCTTGGCCACATCCTTGGAGCCAACGTGCCTTGCGGCGGCAGCCATGAGTGCGCGACGGTCGCAAGCCACCCGGCCTCAAAGATGTTCGGCGTTCCGGTTGCCTATTTCGGCTTTCTCGCCTACGTCGCCCTCGCCGTCGTGACCGCGATCAGGTCCGCGAAGGGAATGCGCAACAGCGGCAAGCTCGTGATGATCGGCTTTGCCATTTCGGCCCTCGGCACGATCATGAGCCTGTATCTCCAGTACCAATCCTTCATGGTCATCAAGGCGACCTGCATCTGGTGCATGGGCAGCGCGGCCATTATGATCCTGATCCTGATCGGGCACGCCATCCTTGCTCAGCTTGCGGAGAGCGGCGAAGCGCATGAGGGCGTGGCAACCTCGCTCGACAAGGTCATGCTCATCGGGCTTCCCCTTGCTCTAGTCTTTGGCCTTTACCTGCAGGGTACTTCGATGAAAGACGGCGATGCGGGTCTCAAGACCAGCATCAAGCTCCCACCCGGAACGTACGAGAAGCTCATCGCCCGGGACGCGAACAGCATCGGACCGAAGAACGCGAAGCTCACCATCGTAGAATTCGCCGACCTTCAGTGCGGCTCCTGCCAAACCCACTCCCCGATGGTGAAGGCGTTTGCCCAGACCTATCCGGACAAAGTCCGAATCATCTATCGCCATTTCCCACTCGCGAACCGGCACCAGTGGGCTATGCCCGCCGCCGCGGTTTCCGAGTACGCCGCTGAGAAGGGCAAGTTCTGGGACGTTGCGATGGCGGTTATGGAAAGCCACCGCGAGCTTGAGGGTCCAGACGAGCTGTACGAGATCGCGCAGAAAACCGGCCTAAACGTGGCCGATCTGAAGAAGCGCATGACGAACCCGGAAGATCCTGCGTATAAGAGAGTCGTGGTCGATATGGACCTCGCCGGCGAGCTGGGCATCGAAGTGACGCCCACGTTTTTCCTGATCAGCGAAGGCGGCAAGAAGATCGAAGTTGCCAGTTCGAGGGATATTCTCGAAACCCTTCAGTCGCCGAAGTACAAAGACATCATCAATGGCTAAGAAGCCCACCGTTTTGGTCGCCATGTCTGGCGGCGTCGACAGCAGCGTCGCCGCCGCCATTCTTTCGCGCCGGGGTTACGACGTCATCGGCCTCACGATGCAGATTTGGCAGGAGAGCCAGACCGACCCGCGCCATGCCGGGTGTTGCTCACTCGGTGCAGTAGAGGATGCCCGCCGGGTCGCGCGCGTGCTTGGCATTCCGCATTACGTCATGAACTTCAAAGAGGAGTTCCGCTCGTCGGTCATCGAGAACTTTATCGACGAATATGCCGCCGGCCGCACGCCGAACCCCTGCGTGCAGTGCAACAAGCACGTGAAGTTCGACATCCTGCTTCAAAAAACGAAGGAGCTGGGGTGCGACAAGCTCGTGACCGGCCATTACGCGCGCATCCGGCGCGACTCCGCCACGGGCCGGTATCGCCTAATGAAGTCGCGGGCCGCCGACAAGGATCAGAGCTACGTGCTCTATATGCTCGATCAGGAGCAGCTCGCTTCCACCTGGCTGCCGATGGGTGAGATGGCTTCGAAAGCGGGTACGCGAGATATTGCACGCTCCCTCGGTCTCTCCGTGGCGGATAAGCCGGACTCTCAGGAGATTTGTTTCGTGAGCGAGGCGGGTGGGTACGCCGAGTTCCTGCGCAAAGCTCGGCCGGAAGTGTTCCGAAAGGGTGAGGTGACCGATGCGGAGGGCCATGTGCTGGGTGAGCACGATGGCGTCGCCGGCTTTACGGTCGGCCAGCGCCGCGGCCTCGGCGTCTCCTCCTCAAAGCCGCTGTACGTATTGGAGCTGAAGCCGAACGAGAACCGCGTGGTGGTTGGTTCCGGCGAGGCGCTTTTGCAGCGTGAAGTGATTCTGAAAGATGTCTATTGGGGCGGAGAAGTGGCGGAGGGACCGATCCGAGTCGAGGCGAAGATTCGCTACAACATGGAAGCCCAGCCCGCGCTGCTCTTCGGCGGCGATGAGCCTCGGTTGGAGTTTATCGAGCCGGTGCGCGCGGTGACGCCTGGGCAGGTTGCGGTCGCGTATCGCGGGAAGACCGTGGTTGCCGGCGGCACGATCCTGTCACGAGCCCGAGTTCATTGAATCCGAACACCGGACACCCGCCCCCCTTGGCGCCCTTTGCTACCTTAGGTCCTTTGCGAGAAACTCCGGACCTCTGTGATCCCTGCCTCTTTGGTCAAGACCCGATCCCAGCAGGAGCAGCCAAAGTGGTCCCTAATTGCGGTAGAAGTGCGGTTTTCCAGCGTCGGCTCGATGAGTAGCAACACAGGGGTTCCTACCGCGTTCAATGTCGAACTGCGTGGCTGCTAGTGCCATCGCGTGTCCATCAACAAATCCGTAATTGCCTCGATCAAAGTGGCGTAAAGCTCCGGGCCTACCGTAGTTCGTAAAATGCGAGAATTCGGGATAGTCTGGAGCGGACATTGGTTGGGTGCACGTGTAGCCTTGCTGCGCGGGAAAGGTGGTGCAACCCATCTCTGCGGACAATACAGTAGATGCGGGCTCGGCGACGTCGCTGGACTTCTCGGCGCAACCGTTCGCTGAGTAGCCAGAAGAGGTACAGCCGTCTGGACTCGGGCATTCGAAAGTTGGACACTTAATCAGCGGGGTTCGGCGAACTGGACCAGGTGGAAATGGCCTTTCTAGCGAAAGTTTAGTGAGCCAATACGAGGGTGCGTCAGGGAAACCGCCAATCGCGAATTGGCCATCGTTCGCGTCTGAATAAAGCAATTGCGCGGTTCCGATTTGTCGAATATTGCTAAGACAAAGCGTGCCCACCGCTCGCGCTTTTGCCCGCGCGAACACACTTGCGCTGATGCCTCCTAGAACAAGAATGATCGAAATGGTTATGAGGAGTTCAATCAGAGTAAAAGCTCGCGCACGCATCACTTTGCCTCCGACCTAGCCTGTCGTTTCCTGTTTTCCGATCTTTACGTATGGCTGGCACAGCCGGATCAGCGCGCCGAGGGCGTGGCCGACGAGGATCACGACGAGCTGCACTCCCATGTAGTTGAACAGGAAGCGGCTCTTGTCGTCCACCGACCCGCCCATGCCGATGTAGCTGCAGAACATGAACCAAACGTAAACGAGCAGCGTGCTGGTGAAGGCAAGCCCGAGCGTCAGTAGCCTCTCGTGGCGGCTTCGAGAAAGCAGAGCGCCCGTCACGAGAGAGAACCCGAAGACGAGGTAGAAGAGCCAGTTCGGGATGGCGCCCTTCAGCACTTCCGCCGCTCCGTAGACGTTCACCATCGTCAGCGAGCCAAGCAGGACGGCCGGGTTGATCACGGGCAGATTTCGGTCCAGCGGAGGCATCTTTCGCTCGGCCGTTTCGAGATGCTCGACCGCCTTGCGAACGTAGCGGGGATCGATGCCGGCCTCGGCAGCGACCTCTTCCAGCTCGCTGCGAGACAGCGACGCAGCCTCCTCCTTCTGAAACTCGGCGGCAAGCGCGATGATCCGCCGCTGCTTCTCCTCATCGAACCGCTGCTCCTCTGGCGTCCCGAACTGCTGCATGTTCATGATTGTATCGCTCACTTACGCTTGGAGGCGAATGTCTCTTGGGCATGGACGTGCGCGGCAAGGAGCGCGATCCCTTGGCCGAAGGCGATGCAGATGACCTGGACGAGGATGTAGCCCTGGAGCTGGGAGGCAACGCTATCGGTAAGCCGGTGATTGAGCTCGGACGAGGGGACCGCCCATGCCCAGAGGGTCACGACCAATACGCTGAAGATTGACGCCAGATGGGCGGCAAGCCGCTCCCGGAGCCCTTTTGAAGCCATCAGACCCGCACCGACGCTCACGGCGAGGAAGGTGAGGAGGTCGAACTGTCGCGACATGAACACCGCCGTCGTTCCGAAAAAGTTAAATGTTACGAGCGCGAATATTGCTAGGGCGACTCGCAGTGTGTCGGAGCGGTACGGCTGCTCGGCAGGCAGGGTTTGGGTTCCTTCTTCGACCTGTCGAGCGGCTTCTCGGACGAACCGAGCGTCGATGCCGGCCTCCGCGGCTGCGCGTTCCAACTCGCTGTGAGTCAAAGTGGCCGCCTCCCGCTTCTGTAGCTCGGCGGCAAGCGCGATGATGCGCTGCTGCTTGTCCTCGTCCAGGCGTTGCTCAGTCGAAGTGCTGAACTGCTGCATCTGCAGTTATTGTAACGGCAATGGTGGAGAGGCGTTGCGAGTTCGAAGTGTCTTCTTTGGGAAGAAAAGCAAAGAAAACTTCCTCAACCAGGTTGACAAAATCACGTTTTGACTCCTATTTAAATAGAGCCCAACCATCCCGATCAACCATCAACCATCAACCATCAACCATCAACCATCAATCATCAATCATCAATCATCAATCATCAATCATCACCCACCCCCCTCCCCCCTTGGGCATGGGCACTTGGGCACTTCGGGCTAGGCCCGGCTGACCCTGGTTAGGAATTCCTCTTCCAGCCCCGCGTCCTGCATGGGTTTTCGGTAGATGGTCAAACGCTGGCCCCGTAGGAGAGGATCCATGCGTCTTTTGATTCGTACTCGATCGTCATGATCTTCCAGGGAATGTGCGTCGTGACTCCGTCGTCTCCCTCATAAACCCAGTGCTCAGGGGTGAGGCGGCAGGTCCACGATTTTCCGATGAGGAAGTCCGCCGCCGTAGCCGACTTCCGCAGGTACTCCAGGAGCGCGACGAGCACGAGTGCGAAGCCGAAGGCGGCGGCAAATTGCCAAAGCTTTCCAATGGGATAGCGGATAAAGGAGCCCATCGACAGGAGCAGCCCGGCGAGCCCGGTAACGATCAAGCCGAATACAACCCAGGCGAAGAGCCACCGCCACCACTGGCTGAGATGGTACGCAAGCGCATGCCTCTGATTCGCCTTGGAATCGTATGTGACCCGATACGCGCTCTCTTCGTTCACCGGGTGCTCTAGGGCTCCTTCGCCTCCGGCAGAATATGGCCCTCCGATTCGTGGGGGCATCGGGGGTTGCCTCGCAACGGGCCGATCCAGTAGCGGCCGCCCTTAGGGCACTCCATTTCGAGAGGCTCCTTGTGAAAGGCCTCGAGTTCCTCGGCGGTTGGAATGTACTCGGGCGACTTCTTGACGGTCCTGCGGTACTGCCGCTTGACCTCGGCGAGGCCGTTCATCCGTCGGATGCACTCAGCTCGCGATTCGTCGTTTTTCAGGCGGATCCCCACGACTGCGACAATGGCAATCACCGCAACCACCCCAAGGATGATCCTGCTTTGCATCGTAAGAGACATATCTAGAATGTTATCTTACGAGTTCTGGCGGGATTCAAGCTCCGCCACCCGCTTCTGAAGCTCGCGAACCATGGCAAGCAATCGCGCCACATCCGACCCCTCCCACTTGATGTCCCGGCGCGACCACCGCTCCCAATCGATCAGCTCCTGTTCGGTTAGCGGCCTGGGCTCCATGCCCTAACGCTACCCGTCATCGCGGTACCCTGAAGGCACAACCCAATGATTATCGTGATGCAGCTCGGCGCACCGACCGAGCAGATTGAAGCCGTTGCCCAAGCCATTCGAGACTGGGGTTTCGATCCGCTTATCCTCCCTGGCGAAGACCGCTGGGCCATCGGAATCCCTGCGTCTCTAAACGCCGACGAGCGCACCGACTTGGAAGCCGTCCTCAGCGGAATGCCCGGGGTCAGCAAGGTCACGCAGACCTCCAGACCCTACAAGCTCGCCGGGAGAGAATTCCAGCGCAACGACACGATCGTCGATGTCAAGGGCGTCAAGATCGGCGAGGGCCATTTCGTCATCATGGGCGGGCCCTGTTCGGTGGAGTCTTACGAGCAGTTCGCGGAGTCGGCTCGGATCGTGAAGGAGTCGGGCGCCACGATCCTGCGGGGCGGAGCGTTCAAGCCAAGAACCTCACCCTACTCCTTCCAGGGTCTTGCCGAAGAGGGCCTGAGAATCTTGAAGAAGGTAGGAGGCGAACAAGGCCTGGTCACCATCACCGAAGTGATGAGCGGCGACATGGTACCGCTCGTAGCCGAGCACGTCGACATCCTCCAGATCGGAGCCCGCTCCATGCAAAACTTCCCGCTCCTCATCGAGGCGGGCAAGAGCATGAAACCGGTCTTCCTCAAGCGGGGCCCGAGCGCCCCCATCGACGAGTTTCTCTTAGCCGCAGAGTACGTCCTGAGCCAGGGCAACCCGAACGTGATTCTCTGCGAAAGAGGCATCGTCCCCCTGGACCGAAGCTACACGCGGAACACGCTAGACCTCGCCAGCGTGCCGGTCCTGAAGGAGCACTCGCACTTGCCAGTAATCGTCGATCCGTCGCACGGGACCGGAGTCGCCCGATACGTAGCCCCCATGGCCAAAGCCGCGATCGTATGCGGAGCCGACGGAGTCATGATCGAGATGCACCCAAACCCGTCGAAGGCCCTAAGCGACGGCTCGCAGGCGCTACCATCCGACCAGTTCACAAAGCTCATCGGCGAATTGCGGGAGCTCGCGGTGAGAGAAGGCAAGCAAACGTAGTGCCTCCATCCGTGGAGGCATCTCCTCCGGAAAAAACCGGCGTCGGACGAGATGCCTCCACGGATGGAGGCACTACAGGCGTGGCGTGAAGTCCGTATCCGGCTTCACCGCCCGACAATATGCGGCCATCAGCCTCGCACAGTTCTCGACATCCGCCAGACTCAAAAGCTCGCAAGGCGTATGCATGTACCGCAGCGGAACGCCGACGACGCCCACCGCCATGCCGGCACGATTAAGCTGCATCGCATTCCCGTCGGTTCCTGTGCCGCCCGCCTTCACGTTCACTTGATAGGGAATCTCATTCGCGGCACAGGCTTCGGTGATCATTCTGAAAACGACCGGGCTTGTGTTCGCGCCGCGGTTCACGGTTGGGCCCTTGCCGATGTCCACCACCCCATGCTTCGTCTTGCTCACCGTCGGATAGTCGATCGCGTGGTTCACGTCGACGGCTAACCCGGACTGTGGATTAATCCCATAGCTGGAGGTCTTCGCACCCCGAAGCCCGATCTCCTCCTGCACCGTCGCGACCGCGTAGACCCCAACGCCCGCATCCAGCCCGCCGTCTTCCTTCAACAGACGCAGCGCCTCGGCCACGATAAAGCTGCCCATCTTGTTGTCGAAGCCTCGCGCGGCAGCCCGATCGCCCATCAGCATCTCGAACTCGTATTGGTAAGTCACAACGTCGCCAAGCGAGATCACCGCCTCGACCTCGGCTCGATTGGAAGCTCCGACATCGATCCAGAGATCTTCCAACTCCGGCTTCTTCTTCCGCTCCTCATCCTTCAGCAGATGAATCGCCTTCCGCCCAATAATTCCCGGCACTCGCTCCTTCCCATGGATCCAAACCCGCTGCCCCACCGGCACCACGCTGTCGTGCCCGCCGATCCCGCTGAAATACAGCAGGCCATCGTCGCTGATGTAATGCACGATGAAGCCGATCTCATCCATGTGCCCCGCCAGCATGATCTTCATTTCAGCATCCGGGTTCAGAATGGCCGCGACATTGCCGTGAGAGTCCGTCGTCACGGAGTCCGCAAAGGTGACGTAACTGCGGTAAACCTCCGCCGCCCGCTCCTCGTATCCAGAAGGGCTGGGGACGTTGACGATCTTCTTTAAGAATTCGAGCGATTCGGCACGCATACGCTCCCCAGAATATCACCTGGAGTGCGTGAAAACCGCTGAGGTAGAATCGAAATTGCCCATTTCGGGATGTGGCTCAGCTTGGTAGAGCGCTGCGTTCGGGACGCAGAGGTCGAAGGTTCGAATCCTTTCATCCCGACTCCGACGATGCGAAAAGCGCTGTGGCTTCTGGCTTCGTTACTGCTAGCAGCAGCCGCCGGCGCACAGCCCGTCGTCATCCGCTACGCCTGCTCCTCCGGCGGCGACAACCTGAAGTCCCTGCACGAAAACGTCGCAAGGTTCGAAGCCGAGCACCCGAATATCAAGATCAAAGTCGAGCCGATTGTCGACAACTACGAGAACAAGCTGCTGGCGGAGTACGCAGCCAACATCGCTCCCGATGTCGCCAACATGAACGCCAACCGGTTCGCAATGTTCGCCGAACGGGGAGCCCTGCTGCCGCTCACGACCTTCCCCGACCTCGACGGCCCCGAAGCCGACCTCAAGGGCCGCTATCCGAATTACGTAAAGGCGTTCCAGTTCAAGGGAATCCAATACTGTATTCCGCGCGACTCCCCTTGCTCGGCCTACATCTACTACAACAAGCGCCTCTTTCGAGAAGCCGGCATCCCCTATCCGGACGGCACCTGGACCTGGGACACCAAGGTCCGGCCCGAGCTCAAAGAGAAAGACTTTATCTGGGTGATGCAGACGCTGACGAAGCGCAAACCGGGGACGAGCAAGCCCTACCAGCACGGATTCACCTCCTCCTGGCCGCAGCTCTGGATGGAGACCCTCCTGCTCTCCAGCAACGTCCGCATGTGGGACGACGATGCCGACCCGAAGCAGCTCTACCTCGACCGGCCCGACGTCATCGATGTCTTCCAATTCGCCGCCGATTGCATCAACGAAAAGCACTGGATCCCAAGCAATAACGACGTGACCCTGGGTGCCGGGTCCACGATGCAGGACGAGTTTCGTAAAGGCCGGATCGCGATGCTGGAGTCCGGCGCATGGGAGATCCAGGACATGCGGCTGAAGATGAAAGACGAGTGGGATATCGCTCCATTCCCCCGCTTCGCCCGCGGCACGGAGTCGTATTTGCCCGGCGAAGGCAATGGCCTCGCGATCTTCAGCACCAGCAAGCATCCGAAGGAAGCGTGGACTTGGATCAGGTGGTTCTGCGGCCCCAAGGGCCTCACCTCCATGGCGCAAGCCGGCGAAAGCCAACCCTCCATCCGCCGCCTCTCCCTCACACCCGGCGTTTGGCTTCCCGCAAAAGACGCCACTGGGGCCGCAAGGCTCCCCGAGAACCTTGCCATCACCGACGCCACCGCCCTCCGCGTGCACAACATCCAGGTGCCCAACTGGTTTACCGGCATCCAAGGCGAGCTCACGGGCAGCTACTACGCGGTCCTCTCCGGCGAGAAGAAGGCGAAGGAAGTGCTGGAGCGGATGCAAAAGGACCTGCCCGGCAAGCTAGCCCTTGCCCGAAAGCGCGTGTTCGCTTCGCCCTTCCCGTTCGGCGCGGGAGTCGCGGTCGCAGTTGCCATCGTGCTCGCCCTCCTCGCCTGGATCTACGTTCCCGAGCTGCGAAAGAAGCGCACGCGCTCCGAGAAAGCGGAGAATCGCAGCGCGTATCTCTTCCTCATCCCCTGGTTCTTCGGTCTCGCGCTGACGATCGGGCCGATGATTTATTCGCTCCTGCTGAGCTTCGCCGACTCGGATATCATCCAAACCCCCACCTGGCGAGGCATCGGCAACTATGCCGATGCCCTGAACCCAGCCATCGACGACACCCTCTTCGTCTCGCTACGCCAAACCTTCATCTTCGCTGCCCTCAGCATCCCCATCGGCATGGTCGCTGCCCTCGGGCTGGCGTTGCTGCTCAATCAGAAAGTGAGAGGCGTGCCCCTCTTCCGCTCGCTCTACTACATGCCCTCCCTGGCAAGCGGCGTGGCGATGTCGCTGCTCTGGATGCGCCTGTTCGATAAAGACCGCGGCATCATCAACCAGGTCCTCTACGGCTCCGACGGTCACAGCGGCTTCCTGAACATCGGCGAGCACCTGAGCAACTGGGCCGGCACCCCCGGCGAGCCGCTCAACTGGCTGGGCAACACCCAAACCGTCATCCCCGCCTTCGTCATCATGGGTCTCTGGGGCGCTGGCGGGGGCACGATCATCTATCTTGCCGGACTCCAGGGCATCTCGCAAACCTACTACGAAGCCGCCACCCTCGACGGAGCCGGCATCATCCGCAAGTTCAAAAGTGTCACCCTCCCCCTCCTCACCCCCACCATCTTCTTCTCCCTCATCACCGGCACCATCGGCGCTCTGCAGGTCTTCAGCCAATCGTTCGTCATCACCGCCGGCGGCCCCGACCGGGCAACCCTCTTCTACATGGTCTGGCTCTACGGCAAGGCATTTGGCGAGCTGCGGATGGGTTACGCGTCGGCGCTGGCCTGGATCCTCTTCGTGATCATCCTCATGATCACCATCGTGCAGCTCGTGGTCGCCAAGCGCTGGGTGCACTACGAAGGAGAGCTCAAGTGAGCGACCTCTCGGCCGAATACCGCCGTCACGCTCGCAAGGGCGCCGCCGCTTCGTATGCCCAGCAGTGGCTCCTCTACGCAGTGCTGATTGCGGGAGCGATCCTGTTCATGATTCCGCTGTACATCATGATCGCGATGTCGCTGAAGACTGAAATCGAGGTGGCGAACAGCTCGATGTGGTCCTGGCCCGCACATCCGACATTCGCCAATTACCTCAAGGTCCTCAGCGATCCGGACCTGAACTTCGTGCGAAAATTCGCCAACACGCTTCTCATCAGCGTTGTGCCCACCATCGGCGTCGTCCTCACTTCCTCTCTAGTCGCCTATCCATTCGCCAGACTGCAATTCGTCGGCCGCGATCGCCTGTTCCTGATTTTGCTCAGCACGATGATGCTGCCCGGCGTCGTCACGATGATCCCGGGCTACGTCCTCTTCGCCAAGCTCGGCTGGATCGATACCTACAAGCCGTTCATCATTCCCGCGTTCTTCGGGGGCGGGGCGTTCAACATCTTTCTGGTCCGCCAGTTCATGATGAGCATCCCGCGCGAGATGGACGAGGCCGCAAAGATCGACGGGGCGAGCAACGCGGGCATCTTCTGGCGAATCCTCTTCCCGAACCTAGGCCCCGTCCTCGCAACGGTCGCCGTTTTCTCCTTCGTAGGCGGATTCCACAACTTCGTGGGCCCGCTCATGATGCTGAACGACCCGGACAAGATGACCCTCGAAGTCGGCCTCCGCTCCCTCCAATCCGCCCACAAAACCGACTGGCACCTGATGATGGCCGGCGCCACCATCGTCATGCTCCCCATCTTCGTCATCTTCCTCTTCTGCCAGCGCTACTTCATTCGTGGGATCACGCTGACGGGAGGGAAGTAAGCTTCAGGCGATGTTCACTCAGGAGCAATTGGAGCAGTTTCGACGCGACGGCTTCTTCATGCAGCCCAACTTCTTCTCAAAAGAGGAGGTTGCCCTGCTGCAAGCCGAGATCGAGCGGTTCAAAAGGGAAGGGCTGCTGCGGAACGTCGCCACCGAGGGGGACGGCAAAACCCACTCCAGTACCAAGCGAAACCTCCAACTCTGCCCCACCTTCCCGCACAGCGAACCCTTCAAGGCGCTCCCCTTCGATGACAAAGTGGTCCAAGCCATCAGCAGCCTCATCGGAGACCCCGTCATGCTCCGTCTCGATCAAGTCTTCCTAAAGCCCGGAGGCGATGGGGCAGGCACGTCGTGGCACCAGGACAACGCGTATTTCCAGGTGAAGGACCCAATGAAGGGAGTCGCAATGTGGATCGCCGTCCACGACGCCACCATCGCAAACGGCACGATGCACCTCATCCCCGGCATGCAATACGAGCAGCTAGAGCACACACGCGACCCAAACTCAGACCACCACATCCGCTGCTACCCCGACGAGTCTCTCGAAGTGCCCTGCGAGATGGAAGCCGGAGGCGTCGTGTTCTTTGCCTACGGCACACCGCATTGCACGAAAGGCAACCAAACCAACAAAGACAGAGCTGGTCTTGCCTATCACTTTGTCAACGCCGAATATCCGACTCACGACAACAACACCCTGCCAACTCCTCATCTGACAGGACCGAAAGCTTCGGGTGGAAGGGAAGAGTACGGCGAGGATCAGCGCGGGAAGTGGTCGAGCCTCGTTGGCAACCAAGCCGCCTAAGATGAGCCTATTCGCGAAGCCTCGCTTTGCACGAGAAAAGGTTGAGTTCTATGCCGCGCGCTACAGCTATGGGAAGGAGGAAGCGGTGTCGGCCTTGGTTCCGACGATTCGAGCCCGAGGGTTCTTGACACTGCAAGACCTCGCCATCGTAGGTGACTGGAAATCGCCAAGAATTCGATCTAGACTTGCCCAGAACGACGATAAGGCGGTTCGCGAGGTGACTAGACTTGCGCTCGCAAGCTCATCCATCAGACTGGCGGTACACGTGCCCCAGGTGCTTACGGGCGTGGGAATGCCGGTCGCCTCGACTCTTCTTCACTGGTTCCACAGGGATTCCTTCCCGATTTTAGATTTCCGCGCTTTGTGGAGTTTGGGTGTCGAGCCCCAGTTGTACACGCTGGACTTCTGGGAGCGGTACGTCACAGCCACACGGTCGTTAGCTGAAAGTTGGGAGGTAGATATGCGAACCCTGGACAAAGCGCTTTGGCAATATTCCGCCGAGCACCAGCCTTAAACAGTAGCCAAGCTTCGATACCCGGCCAGCGCCACCTTCGCGGCGGCAAATCCGTCTTCGCCGGTGACCAAGGGCTCCCGATCCTCGGCGATCGCTCTCAGGAATTCCTCGACCATCAACAGGTCCAGATTCGCGCCATACGAGGCCACCGTATGGGTGACGTCTCCGCCGTGGTAGTGCTGAACCTCCTGGCCAAACATGTCCAGTTCGATGACGCCTTGGTCGCCGATCACGTTCATCGTCACATCGCCCCAGGTTCGGTAGGTGGCAGGGCGAGACCAACTCGAATCGAGCGTGGCAAACACGCCGCTCGGATACTCCAGCGTCAGCATCGCCGTGTCCTCCCACGCCTGGCCATACATGTTGTGCCCGACTTGAGCCTGCACCTTCACGGGCTCTTCGCCGAGCAAGTCGCGTAGCAAATCCGCCACGTGTACCACGTGATCAATCATCGCTCCACCTCCGGATAGCTCGGGTTTGACGAACCAGCTGAAGGGACAGCGGCCACGATTGGTTGCACAAATCGCGCGAACTTGCCCGATTTCGCCCGCGGCAATCCTGGCCTTTAACGACTGATAAGCGGGGGAAAATCGGCACGGAAAGGCGGTCATCAGCCGCACGCCGTTGCGGCGAACCGCTTCCAAAAAGGCGACGCCATCTTCTTCGCGCGTCACCAAGGGCTTCTCGCAGGCGATGTGCTTGCCTGCGTTTGCGGCTTGGATGCCGTACGCGGCATGCAAGTTGTTCTCGCTGCCGATCGCTACCGCATCGCACTGCTGCAGCAACGCCTCGTAAGTCTCGATAAACGGAATTCCCTGATCTGTGGCAAACGCTCGGCCCCGCAGCTCGTCGTGGTCCCAAATGCCGATTACGTCGGCGTCCGAGCGAGACTTGAGACAGTGGATATAGCTCAACACGTGCATATGAGCACAGGAAACGAGCCCGACGCGGAGCGGCATAGCCAATTATGAATCTCTTCTAAAAATAGTATCAGGATCGTGGGGACACGACTCTATTGGGCAGCATGAAAAATCTTCGCTCTCTACTCGTCGTCGGCATCCTCGCCCTCGCCGTTGCGGCAATGGCGCTCTATCCCAAGCTCTCCAATACGTTGATCGGTATGCCAACAAATGGGGCTACTCCTTCGGGAGAGATTCGCGTCGACCAGAGCAAGCTGTACAACGAGCCGGCTCAGGTCCAGGTGCGGATGAAGAACGTGAACTTCCCTGACGGAACCGAGCTAGGGCTGTACGTTGACGGTCAATATTTCGGCAATCTGCGCGTTGTGTCGAAGCAGGTTTCGCAGACGCTGTATGTGTTTCTAATGACCGGGCGCGGTGCTCGAGTCTACGTGTACGCACCGGATGGCTCGATCGTCGCCTACCAGACCTCAACCTGGAAGGTCTAACTCGCCGGCCACAGCATCGTGAAACTTCGGCCTGAATGCGACAATCTTCGTGTTCTCGCTGGTGGGATGGACCCGGTTTGTCAGCAGAATCGCGTAAGCGCTGGCGTCCGGGTCGATCCAAATGCTGGTGCCTGTGTATCCGGTGTGTCCATAGGAGCGCGGCCCAAACCTTGAGCCCGCGCTCGATCCCGTTGGACTCTTGGTATCCCAGCCGAGAGCTCGACTGCTCCGGTCGCTTTGCTTGCTCATGAATTGCCGAATCGTTGTGGGCTTTAGGAGGCTATCTCCTTCTTTCAGCATGAGGTGCGAGAACCGAGTCAGGTCTGGCGTTGTGCTGAACAGGCCGGCATGACCCGCAACTCCGCCGAACACCAGGGCATTTGGATCGTGCACCTCGCCCTGTATCCAATGAGCTGCGTCGGGAAACTGGTCGGCAACGTTGACTTGAGTCTTGCGTAGCGTTCGAAGGTTCATCCGCCACGGTTCGACCGCATCGGTAGGCGCACATCGAGGATTGCCGATCCCTGGGTTGTAGAGCGTATCCGCCATTTGCAATGGCTCCCACACGTTGCGCTGCAGAAATAGATCCATCGGCTGTGCCGCCAGATGCTCCAGCATCACCTGTAGGGTGATCATGTTCAGATCGCTATACACCGTCTTTGATCCAGTGGCATAGCTCAGCGGCTCTTTGCAGATTGCATCCCAAACCTCGTCGCGGCTGGCGCAAGTCTTCTGGTACGGCCTGAATGCAATGAAGCCTGAGTCGTGTACGAGCAGGTTTCGTGTCGTGACGTTCTTTTGCCGGAATGCCGACAATACGTCCGCCACTGGCTGGTCGAGCTTGAGAAGCCCTCTTTCGAGCAGCAGCATGGCCATTGTGGTCGTGCCGACCACTTTCGACACGCTTGCAAGATCCCAAAGAGTGTTCGGCTTCGTTTCCGGCGATTCGGGGCAATAAGTGAACCTGCCTCGGCACCCGGAGCTATGGTTGCCGCCAAGCTTGCCGAAGGCGTAGCATGCCCCAGGAAAGTCTCCCTCCGCAATCGCCTCATCGAGCAGCTTGTCGATCATCAGTCGATGTCCACTCGTGACACGCGAATGTCCTCGCGGTCCATGGGGATGAAGAACAGGGTCACCATGCCTGGAATGGTGCAGATCAGGACGCCGATGAAGAACCAATAGTAGCTGAGGGAGCCGCCGAATTGTGCCTTGCAGAATTCCTGCAGGTATCCGCTCATGATTCCCGCGATCATGGCACCGAGCGCCATGAGGCCCGTTGAAATCGCGTAATTGGAGGTGCGGAATCTGGACCCCTGAGAGATGAACATGAGATACACCATGTAGGCTGAAAATCCAAAGCCGTAGCCGAACTGATCCACAAAGATCACTTGGCCAACAGGGTCGAGCACCGCTTCCCAAAGAATGAGGCCCAAGTTGAAGAGTTGAGCGGGGATGTAGGCGAGGACTGCCAGCAGGGAAGAGCCGTCCGCGAATACATTCCAGAATGGCAGCGACTCGGCCACGATGCGGTCACTGAGCGGGCTTCTCGGCTTGCTGAAGGCGAGCCAAACATAGAAAAGGTTTGGCACGTTTAAGGCGAGCACCATCGGCCAGATAACCCTTTTGATGCCCCATCGTGCAATGACCAGGCCCCCCAAAAGGCCCCCGATCGTGAGCCCGAGAACGCCTACAGTGCCAATGATCACGCCCACGCTCTTGGTATCCACGCCCAACCCGCCCTTTGCCGCTGGGTCGAGAAGAAACGGTGACGACATCTTGCCCAGCATGGATTCGCCGAATCGGTAGAAGAGGATGAACGCCAGGATTGGCACGATTCTGGCTCGGGTGAAGTATTCGCTTGCCGCTGGTCCCATGCCGATGCCGAGGAACAGGCGGCGAGTCGACCAGGTTGCGAAGGCGATGAGCGCAAATGAGCCTAGGAGTTGAACGGAGAAGGGAACCACCGGGCCGGGAATGAAGGGCTTCGGGAGCTCCCCTGCCTGCTTCGCCAAGTCTTGTGCGGAGATCGGGTCCGAAGAGCGCGCCTGGATGTCGGTGGCTCGAGACTCCAGGGCCGCTGCAGCTTGCCCCGGATATGCCTCCAGAAAGAGAGGGGTGAGCTCAACGGATTTTGTAAAGAGCGGCTTCGGAAGAATCGGATTGGTTGCCGCAGCGCCGATGACAACTAGACGGCCAGCGAGGAATACCGCGACAAGCATTAGCACCACCTGCCCGAATCGGAGCAGCACCTGGGGCACATCGACGGCGCGAACTTGTCTATCTGATGCCGGCTTGGGCATCGACCAGAGCCCGTACGCCCACAAGAGGCCATAGACTGCCGCGGCCATGAAGAGCACGCGGGTCCACACCTGGGCCATTGGTAGGCCGCTCTTTTCGAGCTCGCCGGCATGTCCTACCAATAGACCCGTGCAGAAGATCATCGCCAGACGGAAAAATGCCGAACGAATGCCCACGAAAGCTGCCTGCTGTTTCTCATCCTGGGCAAGCAAATAGAACCCGTCGGCGGCGATATCGTGAGTGGCGGAAAGGAAGGCGATGAGGAAGAAGATGCCAAGGCTGATCGCCAGAAACGCAGACTGGCCCATCGATATCGCGGCTAATCCGAGACCGACGGCGATCAGCGCCTGCATGACGATGATCCAACTGCGCCTCGTGCCGTTGTTCTCTACAAGCGGCCCCCAGAGCATCTTGGCGATCCACGGCCATGCGATCAGGCTTGTCCATAGGCCAATTTCGGCATTGGACACGCCCATCTTTTTGTACATGGTGGTGCTTAGCTGCTGAACGACCACCACGGGCACGCCCTGCAGAAAGTAAAGCGAAGGAACGAACCACCATGGGTTGCGGTCGGAGCCGCCCTCGACTTCCCCCACGGGAACGGCAGCCTCGCCAACGCTCAGCGAATCCGTTGCCGTAGGCTCGAGTGCCTCTTCCATGAACTCTAAGACGATCTGGCGGCTCATTCAGAGCGGCTTCTATTGCGGATCGACGGCGAGGAACCTTCGAACCTCCGCGCCCTGCAATTCGCCGTCCAAAAGAAAGGCGTCGTGCCCGTACGGCAGGTCTATCTCGGCATAGCGGCTGGTGAGGCCGGCTTCGGTGGCCATCACGTGCAGTTCGGCACTTTGATGGCTCGGGTAGAGCCAGTCGGAAGTGAAGCTGACGAAAAGGAACTCCGCCCTTGCTTTGGCTAGCGACTGCAAGTCGTAGTAATCGATCGCCTTTGTGAGATAGAGGAGACTGTTCGCGTCGAAGCGTGAGGTGAACTTGGTGCCCTGGTAGTTGAGGTAGCTCTCAACCTCGAACTCGGTGCCCATTGTGTAGTCGAAGGTTTCCTTATCGCGCAGGTGCCTTCCGAATTTGGCGGTGAAGGCGTGTTCGCTGAGGAAAGAGAGGTGGCCGATCATGCGGGCAACCGCGAGTCCGCCTGCGGGGCCGGAGTCTTCATAGTCTCCACCTGACCAGGAAGCGTCGCGCATGACGGCTTGGCGTGCGGCTTCATTGAAGCCAATTTGCATCGCGGAATGGGCAGCGCAGGAGGCGGTGACGAATGCCTTTCGCACTCGTGAGGGGAAGCGCACCGTCCACTCCAGCGCCTGCATCCCGCCCATGCTTCCGCCCGCAACTCCAAGCAGCATCTCGATCCCGAGCTGGTCCATCAGCCGCGCCTGCACCTCGACCATGTCGCCCACCGTGATCATGGGAAAGCGGAGGCGGTAGGGCTTGCGATCTGGGGCGATGGAAGCGGGTCCGGTGGTGCCCTGACAGCCCCCTAGGGCGTTGGTGCCGATGACGAAGAATCGGTTGGTGTCGATAGGGAGGCCCGGCCCTATCAGCCGGCTCCACCAGCCGATGGCGTGCGAGTCGCCGGAAAGGGCGTGGCAGATCAGAATCGCGTTGTCGCGGGCATCGTTAAGCGTGCCCCAGGTCTCGTATGCGACCGTGACGCTTTCCAGGAAGCCTCCGGCTTCGCACTGGAGCGGTCCGACGTCGGCGTAGAGGCGCTCTGTTGCCGAGGGCGCAGTCCGCTCATTCTCCTGAAACAGCGCCGGGTCGACCACGTGTAGAGGGTACCAAGCCTTAGCCGCCTAAGATCAGTTCATCGAACGGATCGGGAGCGCCGCTAATCTTTATAGTGATCTGCTTGCCGTCGTAGCGATACTGCAGGGGCCCGCCGTTGTATGGGCTCTTCAGGTCGTCTGTGCGGATCGTGCGGGGGATGCTTGGCATCTTAAGGACGCGCACAAGGGCGGTGTATTGCTGTTGCCTCGCGAGATAGTTGTCCATCCGCGAAAGCGCATAATCGCGCTCGGATTCGTAACCTGCACCGAGCTTGGTGTAAACATCCGCCGCAGTCGGATAGGCAATCATCGCCTGCATGAAGTCGGACGCCGCACTTTCTAATTCCTCCTGGTTCTTCTTGGGATCGTCCAGAGCCGCCCAATAACGACGATATGCCTTCACCATATTCGTTTTTGCGTCGCGCTGATTGAAGAGGATGGGAGCCACTGACTCAAGTCCAGAGGCTTGGCCCTCGCGTAACCCGATCTTTGCCCTGCCTTCCTTCGTTTTCATAAGGTCGATCAATGAGAGGGCGCTATAAAGCTGCTCGGCAAGTTCGCGCTTCAGATTCGGTGGAGGGATATCGCCGCTTGCCTTGTCGAGGGCCAACGCATAGGCGGGATCGCGGTACTTGAACGACCAATCTGCCAAGCCTCGCAGGGCGCTCACATAAACGGTATCTCGCACTAGATTCGCGATGCCGGTGGGCTCCTCCCCCAGATGCTTGGCAATCGCAAACGCTCGATCCACGTCTCGAATAGCGCCCTTAGCGTCGCCTTGGGCAGCTCGAACCCAGCCACGCAGAATCAGCAGTCGGGCTCCATATTTCATGTCCGCGAACTCGGGAAAGAGCACTGCGGCTCCCTGGCTCCAGTCTCGATCAAACCAGCATCTCGGCAGGGCTGAGGCTTTGTCCAAGACGTCCAAGGCACTGCGTTGCTCATCGAGGATCTTAGCGGCGGCTTTCGTGGATCCTGTTGTGCGAATGGCGTCGATTGCCTGCTTCGTTCCGTTGGCGGTTTTGTAAAGGCCCTTGAGCTGCCTGTAGTATCGGGCCGCATTCTCCTCTGGACGCGCGGGCTCGATGAGCGCGGCGTATTCGGCTGAGTTTGTGGGGATCCCTTCGGCGCGGGCGAGCCGTAGCTGTTCTTCCAGCTCGGCGGCCGCCCTCATGTTCCTCGCCTGGATGAAGAGGAACGGGGTCGCCACGACGACGAGCACGACTGCCAGCCAGAGGAAACGCTTGCGCGACGGGCTCACAAGAACAGTATTGCGGGAAAGAGGTTGCAGAGGTTTGCTGCTCGACCACTGCGCGTACAATCTGCCTATGTCGCCCTCGGCTCTTGGCCAGCTTATGGAGAAGGAGATTCTCTCCCAGCCGGAGATCCTTCGCCGAAACGCGGATGGCTACAAACGGCGGGCTGAAGAAGCCCTGAGGGACAAGAGCTTCGACATGGTGCTGCTGGTCGCGAGAGGGTCGTCAGACAATGCCGCACTCATCGCTCGCTACTGGATCGAGGTCGCGACCGGCATCCCGGTGTGCCTCGCGGCTCCGTCAGTGCTGACCCGGTTCAAGCGATCGGTGACGTACCCGAACTGCCTCGCCATCGGCATCTCACAAAGCGGGGCCGCACCGGACGTCGCGGAGGTGCTTTGCGAGCTGCGGGAAGCCGGGCATGCGACCGTCGCGATCACGAACACGGAGAACTCCCGCATCACGGATGAGGCGGAGCACACAATCTTGCTCGACGCCGGAAAGGAACTCTCGGTGGCTGCGACGAAAACCTACACCACCTCGCTGCTCGCTCTCTACCAAATCGCCCGCACCTTGCAGCCGAACATGCCGGACCCTTCTTTACCTACTGAGGAGTGGTGCGCCAGGGCCGGAGAGAGGGCCGAAAACACGAGCGGCATCGTTGTGCGCAGCAACCCGGTCTTCGCCCTCGGCCGGGGCTACAGCTACGGCACGGCGCACGAGACCGCGTTGAAACTCATGGAGTGCGCCCTCATCCCCGCAAAGGCATACTCCTCCGCCGACTTCGAGCACGGCCCCAAGGCACTCGCTGGCCATGGCAGTGCGGCGATCAGTTATGACGGGGCGAAGCCGGAGCTTGCCAAGCAGGGCTGCGACATTCTGGCGGCTCCGCACGCGGGCGTGGCGCAGGAGCTCGCACCGTTGTGGGATATCTTCTTCGGCCAGTGGCTCGCGCTTCTTGCTGCAAGAGCGAGGGCGCTAAACCCCGACGATCCGCAGCACATCCAGAAAATCACCGAAACCCTATAGGAACGCGTAGCCACGCTAGGAACGCGAAGCCACGCTGCGCATCCGGGTCAGCGCAGCCATGCTGCGCTCTACCGCTCCTCCAACCCCAACGGGGTTGCGTCCGCACAGCCCAGGGTTGCGAAGAAGGAGCTACCCTGGGTGGTTGCCCCGTTCTCGCGGGCGGGCGGGTGGGGCGAGAACGGGGCAACCACCCATCCGGCGCTTATCTGATAGGATGCTCTCAATGAATCCGGTTAACGTCGGCCTCGTCGGCCTTGGCGGCATGGGCCGAACGCACTTCGAATGCTACGCCAAGAGCATGAAGGCGAGGATCGTGGCGCTTTGCGACATCGACGAGCAGAAGCTAACCGGGGACTGGGCAAACATCGGCCTCAACCTCGGCGACACCGGAGCGACGAGCATCGACTTCAAAGAAATCCAGCGCACCACTGACTACAACGACCTCCTCGCCAACGCCGAGATCGATGTCATCGACATCTGCACGCCCACCTACATCCACGCCAAGATCGGCGTCGACGCCCTCCACGCCGGCAAGCACGTGCTGTGCGAGAAGCCGATGGGGTTCGATCAGGGGCAGTGCTGGGCGATGGAGAAGGCGTTTCAAGAGTCGGGCAAGCAACTCATGGTTGCCCATTGCCTCCGCTACTGGCCGCAGTACGTGAAGGCGCACGAGATCATCCGGAACGAGGAATACGGCCGCCCACTCTACGCCCGCTTCCATCGCGCCGGAGGCACCCCTAGCTGGTCCACCCGGGACTGGATGCGCAAGCCCGAAAAGAGCGGCGGAGCGCCGCTGGACCCTCATATCCACGACGTCGACGCGGCTCTGTGGTGGTTCGGCAAGCCCCAGCACGTACACGCGTCCGGCATCTGCATCGACAGCCTGCCGACGGTGGTCGACTCCACCTGGCGCTACAACGACGGCCCCGTCGTTAGTCTTTACGGAGCCTGGGACCACAACGGCGGACCGTTCCGATACGCCTTCAAAGTCATCATGGAGCGCGCGACGCTGAGCTGCGATTCGCTGATGGACAACGCAAAGCTCAAGCTATTCATCGGTCCAGATGTGATGGAAGTCGAGACTCCGGAAGGATCAGCCTACGAAGCAGAAATCGAAGACTTTCTTGACTGCATCCAAACGGGCCGTCGCCTCACGCGCGTGACTCCCGACGACGGCCGCCTTGCGGTGGAGCTTGTCAGAGAAGAGATGCGCCAAATGGGCGCGCACGCGTTGCATTGATTACAACGTAGTGCCCCCATCCGTGGGGGCATCTCTTCCGATAGCCAGAGTGCAACCCACTTGACATGCCGGACTAGATGCCCGACGAGTTGGGGCATTTCTTCCGATAAACGATCTTCAACCCACATGACATGCCGGAGGAGATGCCTCCACGGATGGAGGCACTACTGGCTAGCCGAGCATCTCCGCAATCGTCACCGTCTCCCCTCGGAGCGCCGACTCATAGGCCGCCATCACCATCGCGAAGCTCTTGATGTTGTCGTGACACTCCCCCATTGGAGTCGCACCCGTCCGCAAAGCACCCAAGAACTCATCCAGCGACCCCTCGATGCCGGGTCGCACCTCAACAGGAGCCCCCTCCACCCTCTCACACTCCGAGATAAAGCCACCTGCCTTACTAACGACCTCGGCGTGAATGGCTTCAAACCCGTCCCATTTGGCAGTCCCCTTTTCCCCCACAGCCCGCCACTCGCCTTCCCAGGAAGTTAGACAGCCCTCCGCGCACCAGCTCCCGCGATAGTTGTACTGCAGCCCCTCCTCCATCTCGAAGAGGCACTGCGAGCAGGCGTTGCCCGCGTACCAGCTCCAATGCGGATTGAACTCCTTGGCATACACCGACACCGGATCCTTACCGGTCAAGAATCGCGCCATATCGAACGTGTGGATTGCCATGTCGAGCACCAACGGGCTCGGCATCGTGTCTCGAAAGCCGCCGAAGTGGGCCCCCATGTAAAAGTCGACGTTGAGAATCCCGAGCCGCCCGAGCGTCTGAGAGATTAAGGCACGGTAGCCCTGAGCGTTCCCGTTGTACCGGCGGCTCTGGCTCACCATGTACAGCTTGCCTGCGGCTTCCGCCGCTCGCACCATCTCCCGCGCCTCCGTCATCGTGCTCGCCATCGGCTTCTCGCCCAGAACGGGGTAGCCGTGGCCCAGCGCGGCAACCGTTACATCGCGATGAACCTCAGGCGGCGTGACATCGACCACGAAATCCGGCTGAACACTTCGCAGGGCCGCTTCCAATTCCGTACCGGTATAGCCGACGCCCAGGCCCAGTTCCGCCGCAGCCGCCTCCGCAGCCCCCTCGCGAACGTCGATCCATCCCGCCAACTCCGTCCCCGGATTGGAAGCCAGGTTCTTCGCCCAGCCCCGTCCCATTCCACCCGCACCCACCAACAACGCTCTCATGAGCGCCCGTTTTACCACCTCGGTGTACTATTTATCGTGAGCTATCGCGAGGTGATTGCTCGTTTGGAGCGGGAGGGCTGGTATCTGGCTCGTCAGAACGGAAGCCATCGCATTTATCGTCACAACGATAAGAGCGGAATCGTAATCGTCGCGCCGCACTCGCTCGGCGACAAAGTTCCGGCGGGCACCACTGGGAAGCATTAGCCGTCAAGCGGCTGGAAAGACTCATGAGACAGTACACCGTCGTTTTGGAAAGAGCTGAAGATGGCACGTGGGGAGCGTATGTTCCCGATTTGCCCGGCTGTACTGCGGGTGGCGCGACCATGGACGAAGCCAAGGAAAGGATTCATTTGAGCATCGAGCTATGGCTGGAGGAGATGCGTTCTGCAGGTGCCATACCCCCGCCGCCGGTCGCGAAGAGCTTTGAAGTAAGCGTGGCTGCATAGGCAGCCCGCTAAGAAACCTCCGGCCCTCCCATCCTCCGGTCCTCCGCTTCCTCCCCCGCCGGCTTCAGCACTTTGATATACCAATAGCCGCCACCCAGCATCACGCCACCAAGGAGCAGCAGGATAATGACCCGCAGGATCGGATCGAGCGCGGCGAGGTCTACCATGAGCACCTTCACGAGCGTGCACGCGAAGACCGCGAGACCCATGTAGCGAAGCTGGCGGATACGCGCCGTGAAGCCAATGACGATCAACACGGTGGCCATGAACGTCCAGGCGATACTAACCGAAGCATTCACCTTAATCCCCACGTTCGCGTCCGTCAGCACCAGATAGCCAAGCCGAGAAACCAGGGCCCAAACCAGCGTAGAAGCTCCGTAGAAGATCGAGTCTTCGTCGAAGGATGCCCGCAGTAGCGTGATCGCCGATGCCACGCCCGCCGCGATGAGCAGGCTGACCGAGAGCACGTCTTGGCCAAACGGAAGATGCTTCTCCTGCATCATTGCTCCGTAAAACACGGCTGCCCCGACGGCATACAATCCCGCGATCCCCGCCATTTCGGATCGTTTGGTCGCATTGGCGATTGCCGACGCAATCCCGACCACCACGGCCGCACCCACGATCCCTGCCGACTGCGGCTGAAAGCCGATGGATTGAAGACTGAGGACGACGTCGAACAGCCTTACGATAACGAGGCCACCGAAAACACTCAGAAGGACATAGCCACCTAGCAAGTATTGCCCCAGGCCCGCCTCATCGCTCGAGGTCTTGTAAGCGCGCACCAGGGAGATCGAGGCACCGACGACCGAAGCTAGCAGCAGGCAGATGGAGAGCACGTCCTGCGCCGTCGGCAACGGCTTCTCCGCCAAAACGATGACGTAGTAAGCAAGCGCGCCAAGTGCGAACCCGCCCGCCACTCCGGCCAACTCTGAACGCTTCTGCCGCAGGCTGAGTGCGGCATTGGTAGCCACGACTAGCGCCAAGCCAACAATCACCGCCGCGGGCCTGAGAAGACCAACCCATGGCAAGCTCAGCAAGAGATCGGCAAGGCGAACCGCCATCAAGCCACCCAAACTGCTCACCACAACCCACACGGTGCTGATCGGCGGAACGGGCGCGTGCTCGATCGGCAGCCTCGAAACGTGACTCGTCGTCCCCAAAGCCGCCGCAAACCCGAAGAGCAGCATGAGCTCGGTAGCAAGTACCGGCGGCTCGGTGAAGGCGAGAACCCCGTAGGTGCCGAGCCCCAGCACAAACACCGTCCAAAGGAGAACGAGCGCCGATTCCCACCGGCTCAAAAACACCAACACCGCACAGGCAAAGGAAGCAACCATGAGGCCGAACGCAACCGCCACCGGCATCGAATTCCCAAGCCCGTCTGTCCCCAAAAGCAGCATCGCCAGCCTGGACACCAACGGCACGCCCAGAATCGAAGCACTAAGCACCAGAGCCTCATTTCGCTGATGCGCCCGAACCAGCGCCCACGTCACCACCGCCAGGGCTGCCCCGCTACTCACCAAGGCAAAGACCTCCTGCGTCCACAAAATCCCCCGTTCCGAAAATTGAAAGAGATACAGAAGCAGTGCGATCGACAGCTCGATCACTCCGAGAATCGAAAATGCCTTGGGCGCCACACGACGCGAAATCAGTGCAAACACGGCCGCGAGAACGATGAAGATGGCCGTGGTTGGGCTCAAGGACTGAACAGTCTCCGCCCGGAAGTACCCGAACGGAGCGATCGTAGCGGCAATTACAACCGCCGCCAGCAACAGTCTCTCGCGAACCTCCTTATCCTTCGCGAAGAAGGTAGCGCCTGCCGCAATAGCCGCCCCATACGCGACCATCGACCACGCGCCGACAGGATTCCGAAGGCACAGAAAACCGATCAGCCCGCTCGCAAATAACGCGCAAGGGGCAAAGATCGACTCGGGATCGATCTCCGTCTTTCGGAAAGACCACGCATAACCACAAATCGTGAGAACAGCCGTCGCCAGGATCGCGGGAACGCGGAGCTCGTCCGGAGTCAGCACGTTCACCGAAACCGGAATCAGGGCCGCGCTTCCGACCGCATAAATCCAAGTGGAGGCATCGATCCACTTGTTCTTTGCCGCGATCAAAACCGCGGGAACAAGGATGAGGAAATGCAGCGTAATGTGCGCGCCGAAGTTGCTCTTGTCGAGCGGCATGAGCGCAGCGATCAACCCACCCAGAAGTCCAAGTCCGAGAAATGCGCGAGAAGACCGCCACAGCGCGTAACCCAAATTGACGAGGCTATGCACAAAGAACAGCCCGACAAGTGTTTCCCCTTCATAGAGATGCTGATACACGTTGCCGGCGGCGAAGTTGAGATACAGTCCGCAGCTTCCAATGGCCGTCAGGATCTGCCCAAACTGCTCCTTTTCGTCCCGCTTTACTTGGCCGACGGTGATGAACGCGAGTGAGAGAAGATTCACCCCCCACCAGAGCATCGTAGGCGTGATAAAGCCGCGCCCAATCGCGAGACTCACGAGAAGCGCCAAGCCGATAATGAACACCGCAGCGCCGGTGTAAGGGAGGATGCGAGCTCCGATCTGATACTCGGCGTCGTCAGCGGAACGAGCCGTCGGCGCAACCGATGCCGGCTCGCTGATGAAGGTCGGGATGCGTTGAATCGGCGGCGGAATGAGCACCTTCATGGCCTCAACCGGAGCAGGCGGTTGCACCCGCGCGGGAGGTACAGGCGTTTGCAAGTGCTCAAGTCCGCGACGCCGCTCCAGCGTGGTCAATCGCGCGTCCTGCTCCGCCAGCCGTGCCTCAATCCGATTTAACCTTGCGACAATAGCGTCCTGCGCTGCTTCATCCACATATAAACAGTACAGGTAATGCCGCTGTCGTGGGGCGGGATGGCTGAGGAAACTCAGACCGGCACGCAAAGCGCCTGATCCAAATCCCACAACAGATCGTCTATTGTCTCCAAGCCCACTGAGAGC
Organism: Fimbriimonas sp.; assembly: GCA_041288075.1. Classification (GTDB taxonomy): domain Bacteria; phylum Armatimonadota; class Fimbriimonadia; order Fimbriimonadales; family Fimbriimonadaceae; genus Fimbriimonas. The sequence goes on along the minus strand of JBGGMI010000249.1, from coordinate 22,772 downwards.
CTGATGGTTGAGGCTGAAATGCCTCCGGCTGCTAACTCCTCGTCCGACAACTGCTGGTGGGTGGTGGAGCCTGGATGGATGACCAGGCTCTTCGCGTCGCCGACATTCGCCAGGTGAGAGAAGAGCTGGAGGGATTCGATGAAGCGTTTGCCGGCTTCTCGGGTGCCTTGCTTTAGCTCGAAAGACATCACCGCTCCCGGTCCCTTTGGCAGATACTTCTTGGCTCGCTCGAAGTGCGGATGCCCGGGCAAGCCTGCGTAAAACACACGCCCAACTGCCGGGTGGCCGTCCAGGAACTTGGCGACGGCAAGCGCGTTCGAGACATGGCGATCCATGCGTAGTGACAACGTCTCCAAGCCCTGAAGCAAGAGGAAGGAGTTCATGGGCGAGATGCAGGCTCCGGTGTCGCGGACGGTTTCCGTGCGGAGCTTCATCAAGAACCCGTAGTGGCCAAACGTGTCGTAGAACTTCAAGCCGTGATAGGAAGGTGAGGCTTCTGCGATGTTGGCGTTTGTTCCGAAGTCGAAATCCCCGGAGTCCACTACCACGCCGCCGATGCTCGTGCCGTGGCCGCCGATGAACTTGGTGGCGGAGTGGATCACGATCGTGGCACCCCAGTCGATCGGGCGGCAGAGGTAGGGGGTGGCGAACGTGCTGTCTACGATCAGCGGGATTTCGTGGGCTTTCGCCAGTCCGGCGAGTGCTTCGAGATCGGCTATGGAGCCGACGGGGTTGCCGATGACTTCGACGAACAGCGCCCGGGTCTTCGGGGTGATTGCTGCTTCCCACGCTGAAGTCTCGGCGGGATCGACGAAGGAGACTGAGATAGAGAGCTTCTTCAGCGTGTGCGTGAGCTGCGTCATGCTGCCGCCGTAGAGCTGAGACGAAGCCACGAGGTGGTCGCCGGGCGAGCAGAGGGTCATGAAGGTGCCGAACTGGGCGGCCATTCCGCTGGCTACCGCCAGAGATCCCGTGCCATTCTCCAGTGAAGCCATCCGCTCCTCGAGGACCGCCGTCGTAGGGTTGCTGATGCGGGAGTAGATGTTGCCGTACTGCTTCAGCTCGAAGAGGTGGGCCGCCTCGTCCGTGCTTTCAAACACGTACGAGGTGGTCTGGTAGATGGGCACGGCTCGCGCGCCCACATACGGGTCCGGAATCTGCCCCGCGTGCAGCATCCGGGTATCGAAGCCAAATTTGCGTCTGTTCTCCAAGGGTTTGGAGATTATGAGCGCATTATCGGCGTCGCAGCTTGTCGAGCATTCCCGGCTCTTTCACCGTGAATGCGCCTGAGATGTACTCCGGCGAGAACCCCGACGGGGTTGTGCCGGTTTCGGCATAGACGTAAAGCGCGGTCTGATAGACACCCTGCATGGCCGCTCCGGCGATACCAAGTGCAAGCCAGTAGAGGATGCTGATGGCCAGGAGGACAAGTCCCGCCACGGGAGCGACAGCGAATGCGATGACCATCGGAAGGACGGGAACGAGGGCTGCAAACACGAGCACGAAGCCGATGCCGCCATTCCCGATTAGGTTCTCGCCCCACGTTCGCTTCAGCATGCCGCCCGACTTCTTCACCGCCGCTACCGGAGAGCCTTGCTCGACGACCAGGATCGGCACGACGAAGTAGGTGATGATGTTCCAGGCTGCACCAAGCAGGGCCACCACGATTCGACCGATAATGCCGCTTCGCTCCGCGATCATCTGCAGGATCATGCCGACAGTAGAGGCGATGAGAGTCCAGCCGAGGATAGCGGGCAGGTGGCGCATGGCATTTTGGAATCCGTGGCCGAACGAGGTGTCTCGTCCATGCAGGCTGTCATGCGCGCAGGAAACGAGCCCGGCATTGAAGAAGATGACGATGAAGTAGCTGACGAAGTAGAACAGCGCCATCACCGGATAGCCGACGGCCGGGTTGACCTTTTCCAGGTCCTTGCCGCCCGTGATGATGTAGAGCGGGATGAAGAACGAGATCGTGAGCACGAGGGTCACGATGCCGGAAATCACCGGAAACCACATGAGGCTCGGTGTGCGGCGAAGCACGGCGATACTCTCTTTGGCGAGAGCGAGACTGCGAGAGAAGCGATCACCCATTTGCATTATTATATGCTTGTTATCGATAAAAGGCTTCAGTTAAGCCAGCATCGACCGGAAAAATGTGACCCGTGGTGAGGGAGAAGCGGTCGGTCGCCAAGGCGTAAATGGCTTCCGCTACCTTTGCGGGGGATACGGGCTCTTTCAGGAGGGTTCGAGAGGCATAGAACTCGGCAAGCTTCGCACGCAGCTCCTCCACCGACTCGTTTTCGTCGAATGGGATGCCGTATTTGGAGAGCGAGGCTACGGTTCGCTCTTTGGGAAACATCTGCGAGCCCTCGACGACCGTTGCCGGTGCGACTGCGTTGACCCTCGTGCTTGGCGCGAATTCGACCGCAAGCTCGCGGACCAGGTGGTTCAGCGCGGCCTTGCTGGTGTCGTAGGCGAGGCTGCCTTTTTTGGCAGTGATCGCGTTGGCGCTCGATACGAAGACGATGCTGCCCTTTGTGCCTTGCTTGGCAATGATCCTCTGCGCCTCTTCGGCTAGAAGCAGCTGGCCCATCACGTTGATTTCGTAGGTCTTCTTCGCCATGTCGTCCGAGATGCGGCCGTCACTGTCGGGGGAGACGTAGATGGCGGCGATGGAGATGAGCGTGTCGATGCCCCCGAAATTCCTTACTGCTTCGTCGAGCATCGCCTTCACGGAGTCGCGATTCGTGATGTCCACCTGGGCGGGGATGACTACTTCTTTGCCTTGCCTGGCTCTCAGCTCCTCTACTTGATTGGTGGCGAGGTCGATGTTGATGTCGGCGAGGACAACGTGGGCTCCGTTGCCGAGAAGGAGATCGGCTACGTTTCGGCCGATGCCTGGGCTGGCTCCGACGAGGACGACCACCTTGCGCGACATCTCCTTTTCGGGGGGCATTCGCTTGAGCTTTGCCTCTTCCAGCGACCAGTATTCGATGTTGAAGGCTTCTCGGGCAGGCAGGGCGACGTAGTTGTCGGGACCGCCGAGAGCGGTTGCGCCGGACATCACGTTTATCGCGTTGATGTAGAACTCGCCGGTGATTCGCGCCTCGGTCTTGTTCTTGCCGAAGGTGAACATGCCGACTCCTGGCACGAGCACGACGGTCGGGGCGGCTCCTCGCATTTTGGGAGAGTCCGGGAGCTTGTTCTGCTCGTAGTAGGCGGTGTAATCCCTGGCGTACTGATCGAAGGCGGCTTTCAGGTTGGTCGTGTCCTTGATGAACAGGGGGCGGACGCGGGTTCTTACGAAGTGGTCGGGGCAGCTTGTGCCGAGCCAGGCGAGCTTCTCGGCGTCGGGGCCGTTCACGAAGCGCATGACGGTTTCGCTGTTGTCGAAGTGGCCGATGCCTCCGCCTGCCAGTCCTCGAAGGGTTGGCATTAAGTTTTCCGGACCCTCTCCCCTGCCCCTCTCCCCCGGAGGGGTGAGGGGTTCTGAATCCATTCGCGATAGCACGTACTCTCCGATCGCATCCAACACTCTCAGCGTGTTCTCGTAGCTCTGCCGGCTCGTGTCGCCCCAGGTGAAGAGGCCGTGGGAGGCGAGGATGATGCCGTCGAGAGTTGGGTTCTCTTCGACTGCTTTCGAGAGCCAGAGGCCGAGCTCGAATCCGGGGCGCTTCCAGGGGAGCCAGCCCAGGTGGATGCCTGTTTCCTCGCGAAGTCTCTCCAGGTGCTCCTGGCCGTTGGCGGAAGCGGCGAGGGCGATGGCCCAGTCGGGGTGCAGGTGGTCGACGTGGCGGAACGGGAGGAAGCCGTGGAGGGGGGTGTCGATGCTGGCGGCTCGTGGGTTGTTGTTGAAGGTGCAGAGCGGATACATGTCTGCCATGGCGTCCTCCTCTTCCACTCCCTTGTAGCGTGCCTTCAGGGCGAGGAGGCGGTCGAGGTAGAGGGTGGCGAAGCCGTCCCGCTTGATCGAGCCGAGGTCGCCGCCACTCCCTTTCACCCACAGCACGTCGACGGTTTCTCCGGTCACCGGGTCGGGCATGGGGACCTTGGCGGAGGTGTTGCCGCCGCCGAAGTTGGTCAGCCGCAGGTCGCTTCCCAGCAGGTTCGACCGGTAGCGCAACAGCTCCGGCTCATCCATCCCATTCGTGTCTTCGTCTCGCCAGAGGTCTTGCAGGTGCTTGAGTGTCAAAACAGCCTTAACTATGGCATCCCGCCCAGCGTGGCTGGGAGGGACCCCGATGCGCAGCGTGGCTGCGCGTTCCGTCCAGTCTGACTCTCGAACTGGAGCCCAGCATGGCTGGGCTGACCCGGATGCGCAGCGTGGCTACGCGTTCCAAGCATTCATTACTCTTTCACAACTTTCAATTATTATTGAATGTATACTGTTGCCGTGGAAGCAGGTTCGTGGCTTTTGATCTGGGTGGGAGCTTATGTGGCGGCTTTCCTGTTGCCACTAGCTCTTCAGCTCAAGCAGCTCGCGTTTCTTCCTCCCATCGCCGGACTCGTACTGCTCGCTTTGCAGATGAATCAGCCGTCGTGGTTGAAGCTGCTCTGCGCCAGCCTTGTCTTTCTCTATTTGATGAAGAGCGCGGTGCTGCTGGTTAGCGGGGCCAAGCTGCCGATCGGTTCCTATCTGCTCTACTTCACTGTATGGCCGGGGATGGAGCCGCTTCGGCGAAGGAGTCTAGGAGTCGGGGAGTCTAGGAGTCGGGGGGCGGGAGGGGGAGATGCCGGCGGGATCTTTCTTCGAGGGTTGTTGTGGGCTTACGTGGGCGGTGGTTTAGGGCTCCTTACGGCTCTGCAATTTGATAGGCTAGGCACTTTCATCGTGTCGTGGCTCGGACTGGCGGCGATTCTTTTGCTTGTCCACTTCGGCTTCTCGGGGATGCTGAGCTCGATGATGCAGCTTGCGGGCTATCCCGTCAAGCCGCTGTTCGACCGGCCGTTCGCCAGCCGCAGCTTGAGGGAGTTTTGGACGAAGCGGTGGAACCGGCCGTTTGTGGAGATGGACCGGATTCTGTTTATGGACCCCTTGCGGAAGCGGTTCGGGATGCGGGGCGCGGTCTTTGGGGTGTTTTTGATCTCAGGGCTGCTTCACGAGATGGCGATCAGCTATCCGGCGGGCGCGGGCTGGGGGATGCCGCTGGCGTACTTTGCGCTGCAGGGGGTTCTGACATTGGCGGAGGGCAAGCTCAAGCTGCCGAAGGTTTTCGAGCGGCCCTGGACCTGGTTCTGGATCCTTGCGCCACTGCCCCTGCTGTTCCACGACGCCTTCCGCTTCACCTTTATCGTCCCGCTGTTCGACTGGATACACCGAATGATCACTGCACAAAGCCTTGAAAGATGGATCGACCTGCTGTTGTGGGCCTTGGGAATCGGGCACTTTCTGGTGTTGATCGCGAGCTTCCAGGTGCCCTTTCGCCTTCATTGGCGCGAGGAACTGCCCAAGCTCAGCAGCTTCAATCGCAAGCTCGTCTGGACGCTCGGGAGCTTCACCACGATGACCATCGCGGCGTTCGGGACATTTACGCTGGTGATGCACCAGGAGCTGATGCGAGGCGACCGGGCGGCGCTGGCCGTCGCCTGCTACATCGTGCTCTTCTGGTGCGTGCGGCTTGGGACGGACATCTTCTATTACAAGCACGCAGACTGGCCCGAGGGTCCACAGTTTGTGGTCGGGCACGCGCTGCTGAATTCTTTGTTTGCGTTTCTCGTGTTTGGATATGGCGGAGTGCTGGCGTGGCACTGGATGACCTAGGAGCCGATAGCTGCGGCAGCGATGATGTGATATCATCTGATGCATGCGCACCACATTAGACATTGCTGATGACGTGCTCCACGCGGCGAAGGTCCTAGGAAGGCGAGAGAAGAAGTCGCTTGGACTGGTGATTTCTGATCTCGCCCGTAAAGCCCTGTTGCTTCGTGACGACAACTCTTCGGAGGCACCTGAGGAATTCTTTGGCTTTAAGCCTCTCGGATCTCGTGGCGTGGTGGTGACCTCCGAGCTCATCGAGAAGCTGCGCGAGGATGAATTCTCTTGAGGTCCCTGTTGGACGTCAACATGCTGCTAGCGCTGTTTGATTCAGCTCATGTACACCATGTGAAGTCCAAGGAGTGGTTCATGGCGCAAGATGATAAAACCTGGGCTTCCTGCCCCATCACCGAACATGGTTTTATCCGGATTATCAGTCAGCCGTCATACCCGAGCCCGATCAGCGTCGCGCATGCCGTGGAACTGCTGAGGGGAGCGACCGGTTCAGGATTGCACGAGTTTTGGTCGGACGATATTAGTCTTCTCGATGAAGAGCGTATCGCACACTCACATGTTCACGGGCCAAAGCAACTTACCGATGTGTATCTGCTCGCTCTCGCGGTGAAGCATGGCGGCCGCTTGGTGGCCTTGGACCGGTCCATACCCCGCTCTGCCGTTCACGGAGCTGCGGGAAAGGACCTTGTGATCGTTTGATCCTGCTGACGAAGCCTTTGAACTAGTCTAGTTCCCACGGCTGGTATACACTCGCCGCATGGACGTCCGTTCGCTGCAGCACCGGCTTACGCCCGACGAGAAGAGGGCTTTTGATGAAACCGGAATGCTCGTGGTGCCGGATGCGCTCGATCCGCAGAAGCTGGAACTGCTAACCGCCGAAACGGACCGGGTGCACCGGCGCTACCTCGACAACGGCTTCGACCCTGCCAGCGCACTGTTCCACCCAAACTTTCTCCCCGACGCCGACTGCTTCGCCGATCTCGTGGATCACGATCGGGTGTTGCCGAAGGTGTGGGGGATTCTTGGGTGGAACATCTATCTCTATCACGCGCACATGATCGTCAGTCCGCCTTCCGGCAAGCAACCGGACGACAAGACGTTTGGCTGGCATCAGGACAGCGGCCGGGTCAACCGAGACATCGAAACCCACCCCCGCCCACGCCTCTCGCTGAAGGTCGCCTACTTCCTTTCCGACGTAAGCGTTCCCGGACGCGGGAACTTCTGGGTCGTACCGGGCACGCACTTGTGCGATACGTTGGAGCTTCCGCAAGGAGGGACCGGGCAACCGGAAGGTGCGGAGCCGGTTTGCGTGAAACCCGGAACCGCCGTGCTCTTCGACCGCCGCCTCTGGCACACCGCCAGCCCGAACTGGTCGGACGTCACCCGCAAGGTGCTGTTTTACGGCTATGGCTACCGCTGGATTCGCACCAAGGACGACATGACGGTGCAGACGCTTTGGGACGCCAGCGATCCGGTGAGAAAGCAGCTCCTCGGCTACGGCCCAAACTGCAACAGCTTCTACAGCCCCACCGACGAAGACGTGCCGCTACGCACTTGGCTGCGCGACAACTGCCCCGAAGACCTGGTCCCATGATCGTCGAGTTGACTGTAGAAAACCTTGCGATTATCGAGCGGTCGAATCTGTCTCTCGGGCCTGGGTTTACGGTGCTTACGGGTGAGACGGGTGCAGGCAAGTCGCTGCTCGTAGACGCGATCGAATTGGCCCTTGGCGAGCGAGCGGATACCGAGTTGGTTCGCAGTGGGTGCCGGAGTGCGACCGTGGACGTGGTGCTCGATCTTTCTTCCGAGCCGGACGTGCTGTCGAAATGCGCCGATCTCGGGCTTGTGACGGAGGATGGGGCCTTGTATATCCACCGGGAAGTCTTCGCCGAGGGCCGCTCGCAATGCCGGATCAACGGCAAGCTGGCCCCCGTCTCGCAGCTCAGGCAACTCGGGCTGCACCTGATCGACTTGCACGGGCAGCACGACCATCAGAGCCTGTTGGACCCGGAGCGGCATATCGGCTACTTGGACCTGTGGATCGGCAAGCCAGCGCTCGAACTGCTCGCCAAGGTGGCCGATGCGTTTGCGAGGGCGGATGAGGCGAGGAAACGGCTGGCGTCGCTGCGGGCGGGATTGCGGGACCGGGAGCAGCGGGTGGACATGCTGCGATTCCAGGTCAACGAGATCGAGAACGTGGCTCCGCTTGCGGATGAGATGGGGGAGCTGGAGTCGCAACTGGCGCGGCTGAAGCACTCGGAGAAGCTGGCTCTTGCAACGGCAGAAGCGCTGGGGCAGATTGTGGACGACGAGGGCTGCAGCATCGACCGGCTCGCTCAGGCAGTTCGGGGGCTGGAGGACGCGACGCGATACGATCCCTCGCTGGAGGTGATTATGGCTCCATTGAAGGAGGCGCTTTACGGCCTGCAGGAAGGCACTCATGAGCTGCGGGCCTATAGCGAGAACCTGGAGGCGAATCCGGATCGGCTGGAAGAGATCGCCTCGCGCATCGACGCGCTCAAGCGGCTGCGGCGCAAGTATGGAGACGACGAGGCGGGGGTGCTTTCGTTTTTAGAAGCGGCGCGGAGCGAGTTGGGGCTTCTCGAAGACTCGGAGGCCAGCGAGGAGGAACTGGTGGCGCAGCTGGATCAGGCTACGCGGGCATTGGGTTCGGCTTGTGCGAATCTGACAGCCCTTAGGCAAGAGCGAGCGAAGGAGTTTGGCTCGCTGGTGCAGGGGCAGCTACGGGACCTTGCGATGGAGCGGGCGCTGTTCTCGGTCGACTTCCGTGCAAAGGAGCCTGCTTCGGAAGGGGCGGACCTGGTCGAGTTCTTCTTTTCCGCAAATGCCGGGGAGCCGCCGAGGCCATTGAGCAAGATTGCGAGCGGTGGCGAGATCAGCCGGGTGATGCTGGCGATCAAGACGGCACTTGCGGGAAAAGCCGGAGTGCCGACGTTGATCTTCGACGAGGTGGACGCGGGGCTGAGTGGACGCGCGGCTTCGACGGTGGCAGCGAAGCTCGAAGAGCTGGCAAGCCACTATCAGATCGTCGTGATCACGCACCTGCCGCAGATCGCCAGCCGGGCCGATGCGCACTATCGAATCGAGAAGGTGGAGCAGCAGGGGCGCGTCGTGACGCAGGTTCGCAGCCTCGATGCGAACGAGAGGATTGAGGAAGTGGCGCGGATGCTGGCGGGCGAACGGGTGACCGAGACGTCGCTGGCGAACGCTCGCGAAATGCTGGCGCGCTAGCTTCCGGGCTCGGTGTCCGATACGACGGCATCTACGGGAAAGCCAGCGGGCACCAGGATTTGCGGCGCTTTGAGGCGTCCACCGAGCCAGCTTACGAGCTGGGAGCCCGCCTTCCAAGTTTCGTCCATAAGCCTATAGGCGTCAAGCAACCTACGGGCATCCCCTAGGGAGCGGAGAATGAACTGGCCGTTCTGGATATCGGCGATGAGGCTGGCGACGCGGAAGATGGAGCCGTTTTGCAGGAACCGCGCCAGTACCGGGAGTCCGCTCTGCTCGGCTAGATACCGGAGCTGCAGCGCCTTCTTCGGCTCGCGGATCATGTCACCGACTTCGCCTCGCACCACGAGCCCGAAGAGCTCCTTTGCCGCGTCGGAATGCTCGGGTCTCGCGAAGATCCGCTCCACTGATTCACTCCGGAAGTTGTTGACGTAGGTGCCGGTTTCGTACCGATTGAACACATACGCCCATTTGCCCTCGTGCTTCTTCTCGAACCGGATCGGCACGAACTCGCCGTTGCCGTCCAGCACCTTCTCGATGGTCACCGCGAGGCGTGGCGCGTGGGGCTTGATGCCGCCGCCTACTTGGGAGTCGATGACGGTGCCGGTGGCCGGTGCCCCGGCCGGGATGACGAGGATGCCTTCGTCGTCGTAGACATCTTCAGCGACTTCGAAAACCACGAGCGAGCCTTCGCGGGTGATTGGCTTGACGCCGATGATGCCGAGCACGCCGCCCTTAGGGTGAGTGGAGAGGGTGCGCTGGACGGTCAGGCGTATGCGTGTGCCGGGCTTCAGTCGAATGGACTGAGCACTGGCAAAAACACCTATGGCAAAAATGCAAATGACAACGCCGAAACGAGCGAGCATCGTAAATCCATTGTAACAAACGAACGAGAAGCTCAAGCAGTACGCTTCTAAAAAGAATGGTGAAATGGGATCGCAGCAAAGGGAGGCCGGAGCCGATTCGCGCTTTGAACCAGGTGATCGAGCGGGAGAATGACGAGCCGCTGGTGAATATCGGCGTATTCGCGCCCTCGGTCCGGCTGCATCGGCCGCAGGTGATTCCTTTTGTCCGGCTGACGGTTGCGCGTATGTGCGAGGAGGCTGCTCACCGGCTGCCCAAGGGGTACAGCCTTGGACTTGTCGAGGGTTGGCGGCCGATCGAGCGGCAGCAGCGGATTTACGATTTCATGTGGCGGTCGGCTCAGGAGGCCTATCCGCATCGGAAGGAGCACTCTTTGCGTCGGACGGTTTGTCGATGGGTGGCGCCGACGGACCAGAAGGCTCCGCCGGGGCATTGCACAGGGGCGGCGGTGGATGTTTGGCTCCTCGATGAAGCAGGTGAGCCCGTGGATGTGACCTCGCCTTATGATCGCTTTCACGCGGCTCCCACTTATTCGCTGGGGCTTAGCGAGCAGGCAGCGGCGAATCGGGCGCTGTTGGTGGATGCGATGCTCGGAGTCGGGTTTTCGAACTGCCGGGACGAGTGGTGGCACTACAGCTATGGGGATGCGGGGTGGGCGGTCAGGCTCGGGCTGGACGAATGCATTTATGGGCTGGCGACGCTGGAGCCGGAGCTGTACGAGGAGCTGGAGGGGTTGCACGAAGAATCCATGAAGGAGCGGCAGAATCCGTTCCTGCCGCCAGCGTAGTGCCTTCATCCGTGAAGGCATCTCTTCGCCAAGCGTTTAGCCCTTTCGAATGGTAACCGAGGTGACGTCTTCCCACAGGTGGTAGATCGGATGTTTGCCGTGGAAGTAGAAAACGAGCAGGTCGCCGTGGTCTTGTCCGGTAACTCGCGTGGAGGAGCCGTCCAGTACGTAACCCGTGGTGCCGGGGTCGTGCGCGAACTTGAATTCGACGGAGCCCTTGTCGCTCTTCAATTCCCCTTCCCTAAGGAAGCCTTCTTCGGTCAGGAGCCTTTTCCATGTCGTGGTGCGAGCGTTTTCCATAGTTCAGAGTAGCTGAACGCAGAAACTATTTGTTTTTGAGCAGGCGCTCTACAACGTTCGCTACCTCTTGCTCGCCGCGAGCACCCTTGTAGGCAAGTTCGCCGACCCAATAGTAAGCGACGCTGCCCTCTTGATCGATCACATAGAGCGTTGGCCAGACGTCCTGCTTCCAGTTGTTCCAGTTCTGTCCGTCGCTGTCGATCAGCATGGGATACTTTACGGCCCATTTCTTAACTGCAGCGAGGAGGTTTTCGTCTTTCTTCTCCTGATCGATCTCAGGTGTGTGAATGCCGATCATCTCCACTCCACGATCCTTGAACTTGGTGAGCAGACGCTGATAGGCAGGCATGTTCGCGTGGCAGTTGCTGCAGGCGAATGCCCAGAAGTGCACAAGGGTGACTTTTCCCGCTCGTGAGGCGAGGGTGACTGGCTTGCCGTCGGGTGTATTCAGCCACTTGTTTCCCACGAACTCCGGCGCCTTAACGGCCTGAGCGGCGGTCGAGGCTATGTAGAGCGTGGCGAGCAGGATTGCATGCATTTGAGTGGTCATTCAGATTGGCGTATATGTTGTGTAATTAGCTATCGGAGACCAGCGGATGGTTCGCCTGGAAGCAAACCCAAGCGGCCATTGGGGCAACTGCGATGGCGACGAGGGTCCAGAAGAGGACTGCCCAGACGAGCACGTCGCGGTCGATCTTCTTCATTTCGGCCCCATCGGGACGGCTCTTGCGTGGGTGTCGGCAAAGGCGACGTTGTTGTTGCCCCCGTGGCGCGCGGGGAGGGGGAAGGAGGGCAGGTATTCCGTTATGCTCTTGCCCAAGCTCGACGCATCGTACACCAGGTGCATCTCCGTTGGCTTTTCGAGCGTCTCCTCGCTCACCCCCGCCAGAAAGCGGTTCATGGCATATCCGTGTCCACCGGGCTTCACCGCGTAGCACTGAGACACGTTGGGGTTCTTGACATACGGATCGAGGCCGTCCATCCAATCTTTGGCGAGAGGGAGGCGGTCATCCGCATCGGAAGCGTACATGGCGATTCCAATGGCCATCTGCTTTAGGTTGGATAGGCAGGCGTTCGGGGCGCGGTAGTTGTCGCCGGCACGGATCGGCACGAAAACTGAGCCGAGGAGGAAGAGGATGATCAGTACGGCGGCTACCGCCAGCACTTCTAAGAGAGTGAAGCCTGCGGTGCGCCTCATTTCGCCTCCGTCAAGAGGGCGCGCGTGGATCCATCTGCGAATAGGAAGATGTTGGTGGCATGAGGATGGCGGCCGGGAATGGGGACCAGGGGCAAATACTCGCTCGCGTTCTTCGCCGTGTCTTTCGATTCGTACACCAGGTGCATCTCCTTGGGGTTGTCCAGGGCTGAGACGTGAGCTCCGGAGAGGAAGGCGTTCATCGCATAGCCATAGCCGCCCTTGGGCACTAGCGGGCATTGGAAGTAGGTTTGCGCTTCCTTATTGGTGGGCGGTATTCGGCTGACCGTCAAGAAAGGAATCGAGCTGTCGATCCAGTTACTCGCTAGCGGATACCGGTCGTCGTGGTCGGCTACATAGGCTTGGAAAGCCCGTCCGATCTCAACCATGTTCCGTAAACAGGTGGGCGACTTGACCGACCCGCCTTTCGCTTGAACGAAGAAGGGGAAGAGAACCGCTGCGAGTAAGAGGAAAGTTATCGCCACGCCCAGGGTGCTCAAGACGTGCCGCGTCGTTATTCTTGGCATGCCTACCCCTCCGACTGCTTCGCCCGCTTTCTCCGTAGCATTGCATCTAGTATAAGACGCTTTTCCCAGATTTAAGACTGCTGGGGTGCTTTCAGAATCCAGCCCTGCGGATCGACCACAGGGGGAGCCCCTTTGAAGGAGATGCTGCCTTCCCCTCCTGGCATGCTGATCCTTTGCAGCTTGCCGTCTACTAAGACGTCCACCGGCATCGGGAAGGGCATGTTGTCGGGTGTTTCCCAGCGAAGCCTCATCCTGTTGCCGGCGATAGAAGAGATGAGCTTGGGCAGCTTCGGCTGGCGGAGGTAAAGCTCTAAAAACCATTCGAGTTGCATTCCGGAATCTTTCTCGGCGATCGTCAGGAAATCGTCGGTTGTCACCATCCGCTCCTGGCTTCCATCGGTGAGAGACTCCATCCCTTTGGTTGGGTAGGCCATGTGCCGGAGGGCACGGAAGAACGACGCGTCGCCGATCAGGTAGCGGAGCGAATGGAGCACCAGCGCGCCCTTGCCGTAGATGTCTCCGTCGCTGTCGTTGTAATCCGGCGCGGACATATAAACTTCATAAGAAATCTTCGGCTCCCGGGGTGCGACCGCCTGCATGTTTCGCAGTCCGCGGTTGCGGCCCTTCATGGCCTGCAGGTACGCGTCTTTTCCGTGCAGATGCTCCTGATAGAGGGAGTCCATGTAGCTCTGGAAGCCCTCGTGAATCCAGAAATCTTTCCAGTCGGAGGCCGTAACGAGATTGGCCCACCACTCGTGGCCGAACTCGTGCAGCATCAGCCAGTCCATTCCGTCCTTGTTGAACCGGAACTGGTTGCCGTAGGCAATCGCCGTCGAGTGCTCCATTCCCAGGTGAGGCGTCTCCACGATGCCGAGCTTTTGTTTCCGGAAAGGGAAAGGGCCGAGATAGCTTTCGTAGAAAGCTAGATACTTCTTAGTCTCCGCGATGAGAAGCGGGCCCTTGGCGGCGTGCTCTGGGAGCACATAGAACTTGATCGGGATCATCCCGCCGGCAACGGACTTCACTTGATCCTCAATGAGCTTGTAGGGTGCTGCATTAAAGACGATCGAGTAGTTGGCGATGGGGACGTCCATGCGCCAGTTGTAGGTCGAGGTACCGCCAGGATTCCTCGTGACGCTCTGCAGTTTTCCGGGGCCTGCCGCTACCAGGGGATCTGGCACGGTGATCTGCATCGTCGCCACCGAAGCCTTGTCCGAGGGATGATCCTTGACGGGGAAGAGTAAGTCCGCGCCATCGTTCTGCAGGGCGACCGAGATCCAGTCAGCGCCGCTCGGTGTCTTGGCCCAAACGAAGCCGCCCGTCCAAGGCGCATTCGGTGCAACTCTCGGAATACCGGAATAGGAGATCAGCGTCTTGAAGGGTTGTCCGACCTGCTTCGACTGTGGAAACCAAATGCGGATGGTGTCGCTTCTGCGCTGGTATTGAAGGTCGTGTCCGCTGCCATCGGTGATCCGGCTTACCTGGTAGGGAGTATCGAGATCGAGCAGGATGACGTTCGTCGGAATCGTGGTTTTTGCAACCATCACCGTCGTGCCGTTGATCGATTTGCCTTTCGGATCGACCCGGAGAGTGACGTCGTAAGACTGCACGTCGAACACTGCCTGCTCAAACTTCAGCGGCCCTCCCGTGGCCGTGGGGCGCTGTGCCGGGGCAGTGGCGAAGGCAAGTGCAAGAACGGTTGTGCAGAGCATAGGAAATAGCGTACGAGCCCCTATCATATCAGGGGAGGGGCCGGTTGGAAGTTCGGCACTTCCTCTTCGTCCTTGCGATCCTCCCCCTTCTACAAAACCTCAGCCCGGTCGCGCTCATCCTCCATGGCGCCACCGAGCTCCATGATTGCTTTGAAGCGGCGCAGATCCTTCTCGATCTGAGTTTGGGGGTCGCTTTGGAGCAGCTTTGCGAACCAGGCGCCGAACAGGTCGGCAGGCGGGTCGTAGCGGAGCACCACCCGAATCAGAGTTCCGCCCTCCGCATCCTCGAAGTGCACCGACCCGGCGTTATCGACTCCAGAACCTTCAAGGGTCTGCCAAGCAATCAGCTCGTTCTCACGGTCGTTAACGATCTCGGCATCCCACTTGACGACCATGCCAATCGGAGCGCGAGCAACCCAAAGCGATCGCTTGTCGTCGATCTCGTGCACCGAGAGCAAATGCTCCATAAACACGGGGAGGTTTTCGAGGTTGCGCCAGATTCGGTAAATCTCAGCTTTCGGCCGATTGACAACGATCTCCGCATCGACACGAACATTCTTCTTGCCGACCCCAGTAGGAGTTGACGGCATGGCAATGCCGACGGCATCGTACAGCTTCCGGTATCCCTGCTGGCCTCGATACACCAGCGCCAAACCGCCGAGCTTCATGACGACGCCTTTCAGGCCGCCGCTTCGCACTCCGATCAACATCATCGCAACACCGGATGCAAGCGCAGCGACGTGCTCGACGTCAGCCGCATTAATCTCTTTAGTCTTACTTCTTACAGGAACCATGGCTTGGAGTTTGACCGACTCCAAGCCAACCCTGTTCACCGAAGCCGGACGTTCAGCGTTCGTACAACGCCATCACCGAGATCGAGCCTCAGCACGTAGTCGCCGGCGCTCAAACCCTTGGTCTTCCAAGCCGTCGAATATAGCCCGCTTGTGGCGTCGTAGCTGAAGAATCCATCGGGATTGCCATTCACCAGGAGCCGAGCCGTCGCGTTGGTTATCCCAGCGCTCGCCCCGGTAAGTGAGAACCTCACTTGCACGACGCTTCCGGCCTTGACCCCCTTCACATCGTTGCCGCTAGTATCGAGCCCAGAAGCCGAGTATTGAACCCAGACCACAAAGCTCGTCTGCGAAGCATTGCCCGCCGCGTCAGTCGCCGTGAAGGTCACGGTCGTTTGCCCAAGCCCGAACAGCGATCCGCTGGCGACGCTCACTTGAACGGCTACCCACCCATCCACCGCGTCATTCGCAGTCGGCGCAGCATATGAGAACGTTGCTCCAGAAGCCGAAGTCGCGATGACAACCTGGTTACCGGGCGTGCCGGAAACCACCGGAGGGGTCACATCGACGACGCTAACCGTAAAGCTCGTCTGAGTGGAATTTCCGGCTGCGTCGGTAGCGGTGAAGGTCACAACGGTTTGGCCCAGCGCGAACGTTGATCCACTGGCTTTGCTTGCAACCACCGTGACATTCCCATCCACGAGATCGGAGGCGGTTGGCATCGTATAGGTAAACGTCGCTCCGGAAGGTCCGGTGGCGCTCACAACCTGATTGCTGGGAGTGCCCGAAATGACGGGTGGGGTTACGTCACCAACAGTGACCTTGAAGCTGGTCTGAGAAGAGTTGCCGGCATGGTCGGTAGCCGTAAAGGTTACGACGGTTTCGCCGAGAGCAAACACGGAGCCGCTGGACTGGCTGGCTACCACGGTGACCGTTCCGTCGACGAGGTCCGTCGCGGTTGGCATCGTATAGCTGACGGTGGCACCGGATGGGCCCGTAGCCTCGGCCGTCTTGTCCGCAGGAGTGCCGGAGATAACTGGAGCGGTTGTGTCGACCACATCGATGCGCACGGTTGCGAGGTTGCTCTCGACAGTGCCATCCGTGGCGTGATAAGTGAACGTATCCGTCCCGGTAAAGCCGGCATTGGGCGTGTACGTAAAGGATCCGTCAGCAGCTACGGTGACCGTTCCGTGCGGAGTTGGCGTGGAATTGGCTACGGCGAGGGCGTTGCCATCTAGGTCGCTGTCGTTAGCCAGCAATCCCGGAGCAGGCACGGTGAGCGTCGAAGCGCCCTCCATAGAATAAGTCTCGCCGAGCGCAACTGGGGCGACATTGCGAACTCCCACCGAGAATTTGAGGGCGTTAGCCATGAGCTTGCCGCCGTCCGTGGTCGGGAGCCAGTACCCAGAGTCGACGTTTGCCGAAGGCGGGAAGAAGTTGAGCCCGACGACGCTGTTGACGCCGACGGTCTTGAAGCCGACCAGCGGCACCCCGTTGTCGTAGTCCGCCACTTGCACAGCCCCCGGGGACATGCCGACCTGGTTGTGCAGGCTCGCGCTTCCGGCATGGAAGGAAACGACGTCTTTCATCAGCGGGTGCAGCGGGTCATAAACAACACCCAACCGCCGCGCGATGAATTGCTTGGTTGCCCCTGGCGTAAAGGGTGAATACGCGGAAGACGCGAAGCGGCCCGTAATGCGGAAAGCCCCGGAAGTCGAGGAAGTGAGCGGTGCGACGACCACTCCGCCACCCAGGTCGGCATAGTCCGCCAGGTTGTCTCCCAGCAGGCCATTGTTCTGGAAGCCGTTGGAGCTGAAGACCAGGACGGCGTCATAGGCTCGAAGCTGCGAGACGGTTGGAATGCTCGATGTGGCAAGTCGGATATCGACATTGCCTTGAACGAGGCCGGTGGCCAAAATCTGCGCGCGCACGTCGGATGCGAAAGCGGTGCTGGTGCTATGCAAAATCAGGTAGTTCTCGCCAAACGCGACGCAACTCGCGACTGATAACAGCGCGAGCGTGAACCCTTTCAATCCAGTTCTATTCACTTGTGATTCCCCTAGAGGGTTCGCGAGCCGCCGGACAGGGAATTCCCGAGTGGCTGCGTCCTCCCCTTTCTCTTTCCGCCATGGCTACCGCAGCAAACTGTAAATAGTGCTGGGTTCTCACAAGGTTTAATGAGCCTATGCTTCGCCCCGCCCTGCAGAGTCCCGGAGCGCGTTTGCGCGAGCTGATGTCGCAAGGCACGGTGGTGATGCCAGGCGTTTTCAACGGAATCTCGGCGGTTTCGGCACACAAAGCGGGAGCGCAGGCGCTTTATCTGAGTGGAGCGGGGATCACCAACGCTGCTTTGGGCATGCCGGACATTGCGTTGGCAACCCTAACGGAGTTTTCACAACAGGCCGCGTATGTCACGCAGGTTGCGCCGGTGCCGGTGATTTCGGATGCGGATACAGGCTTCGGCGAAACCATGAACGTCATGCGCACGGTGATCGAGATGGAGCGTGCCGGTCTTGCAGGCATTCACCTTGAGGACCAGGTAAGCCCCAAGCGCTGCGGGCATCTCGACGGCAAAGCGGTGATCGAGCCCGAGGAGATGGCGAAGAAGGTGAAGGCGGCGGTAGGGAGCAAGCGCGATCCCTCGTTTATGATCGTCGCGCGCACGGATGCCCGAAGCGTCGAAGGATTGCAGGGAGCGATCGACCGGGCAAAGCTGTATCAGGACAGCGGTGCCGACGCGGTCTTTCCAGAGGGCCTGATCACCGAAGAGGAGTTTGAGGCGTTCCGAGCAGGGGTCGATGTACCGCTGCTGGCCAACATGACCGAGTTCGGAAAGACGCCGCTCATCCCCGTTGCGCGGTTCAGCGAGATGGGCTATGAGATGGTGATTTTTCCCATGACAGGCTTCCGGATCATGCTGAAGGCGCTGGACGACGCTTATGCCGAGCTATTGAGGACAGGAACTCAGGCGGAGCTGATGGAGCGGATGCGAACGCGGAAGGAGCTGTACGAGCGGATCGATTACGTCGAGTACGAGTCTTCGGACGCCGCATGGGCGAACTTGTAGTAGCTAAAATGCGACAGGATATGTCTGCACCCCCAATCGAGGTCGAGGATCTTCATGTGCGGTACGCCCGCGCTTCGGTGGAAGCCGTTCAGGGATTGAGCTTTTCGGTCGCTCCAGGTGAAATCGTTGGCTTTTTGGGCCCCAATGGGGCGGGGAAGTCGTCGACGCTGAAGACGCTGATGGGCTTCGTTCAACCTTCCGCCGGGCTCTGTAGTTTGTTCGGCAAGGCTGCGGGTACGCCGGAATCCCGACAGGGCGTGGGCTACTTGCCCGAGGTCGCGCTGTACTACCCCTACCTGACGCCTCATGAGACGCTAACGCTGTACGGAGAGATTCAGGGCCTAAAGGGTTCGGCCCTTAAGAAGGAGACGGAAGCGTTGCTCGAGGCAGTGGGTGTTTCTGCGGCCATGCGTAGGCAGAACCGTTCACTGAGTAAAGGCATGCTCCAGCGTGTCGGTATCGCTCAATCCCTGCTGGGCAACCCGAAGCTGTTGATCCTCGACGAGGTGACGAGCGGCCTCGATCCCGTCGGGCGGCAGGAGCTGCGGATGCTTCTTAAAAAGCGCCGGGACGAGGGAGCGACTTTGTTCTTCTCCAGCCACGAGCTTGCTGAAGTGGACATGCTCTGCGATCGCATCCTCCTCATCAACAAGGGAAGGCTCATCGAGGAGCGGCAGATGGATATGTTAAAGGATGAGCTTCGAGACTACACGCTAACGTATTCCGGCGACGCGGTCATGCTGGGTCTGACTGATGACTGGAATCAAGTGTCGGATCGGACTCGTACGGCAAGGTTTCGGACGAAGGAGAATCTGCTTAAAGGCATCGACAAGGTCAATCAGTCGGGCGGTGAGATTCTGGACATCGTCGCGCAGGAAGGCTCTCTAGAGAACTACTTCATCGCGAAAGTCGGAGGCGCAAGTTGAAAGTGTCGGTCTGGAAGGCGCTTGCCCGAGGCGTGTGGCTGGAGTCGCTTCGTCGCAAAGACTTGTGGGTTGTGGCGATCCTTGGATTGTTGATCCTGATTGCAGCGGGTGCTTTGGGAATCTTTGGCGTTTCCGGGCTCGGCATTTTCCTCAAAGATTTGGCGGCAGGCGTTCTTAGCGTTGCGTCAACGATCGTCGCGGTGATGATCTCCACTCGCCTACTGCCCGACGAGATCAGGCAGCGAACCCTCTATCCGCTGCTTGCCAGGCCCGTATCGCGGCTCGACCTCCTCCTCGGAAAGCTGCTTGGAGCGATTGCGGTGTCCTGGTTCTCGTTCCTTATGCTCGCGCTGCTTACCGGCGTTGCTCTGCTGATGTTTCGAGTTCCATTCGAGCTCGTAATGCTCCAGTACTTGTTCGTGAAGATGATGGGGCTGGCGATGGTTTGCGCTCTGGGTCTAACGCTGAGCACGTTCATGACTCCCGCGGCCGCCGCCACCCTCACAATGATCCTCGCCTTCGCTTCGGCCATGATCAGCCGCGCGCTGTACATGGCCGGTTCGGGTCAGCCTTCGATGACATGGCTCTATAAGATCGTGAATGGAGTTGTGCCTCAGGTGCACCTGTTCGACCTCGGGGCGCTGGCGACGTACAGTTGGCCACCGCTAAGCACGGCCGTTGTTTCGATCCTGTTCGCATACGGTCTGGTCTATTCGGCTGGTCTTATGTCGCTGGCATGGCTCAAATTCCGGAGGGAAGCCATTTGAATCCAGCGCCACTGGCGATAATTGCGGCTGCGGTTGGTCTGGGGGCGGTGGCGACGAATTACGCCGATATCGTGAGCCCGGCGCATGCGCCGGCGGGCTTGGAAGCCCACGAAGAGGTGGCCGGCGCTTCGGTGCTCGGGCAGTTTCGGACCTCAGCGGCGGCATCGCTCTATCTGCGAACGGACCTATATTTACACGGTGGCGTCGAGCTGCGTCCGATGACAGAGCAGGAGAAGCGGGCAGGGCGGCAGGGGTCGGGGGTGAAGCCGGGCGAGACGGCGATTCTCGGCGACGAGTCGCACCTCGTGACCAGCATTCCTCCAAAGGAGTCCGATTTCCGAGGCCTTTTGGGCGACCTCGAGCGTGAGACTGGTGCGTTCAAGGACATGCACCACCACAAGCACAACGACGCAGAGACGGCCTTTCCGCTTTTCCGCCTGATGACCTGGGTCGATCCGGAGTTCATCACCGGCTGGACCACTGGCTCGATGCTGCTGACCGGCGAGAAAACGGAAGAAACAGTCGCCCGGGCATTGGAGTTTCTACAAGCCGGTCTGAAAGCCAATCCCGATTCGCCGGAGATCATGACGCGCATCGGCGTCCTCATAGCAGCGAAAGAAGAGCGAATCCCGGAAGGACTCGAATGGTTCGAGCGGGCGAGAGTGGCCGCACTCAAGCGTCCGAACACCACTCCCGATCAACAGGAAGCCCTATCGGAGTCTTATCGCTGGCTGCTCATCGCAGCAGACCGTCTAGGGAAGACAGAGCGGGTGCGAGCGATAGTGGAAGAGGCACTCCAGAAGTTTCCCGACGATCCGGTGGTTTTACGATTCGCGATCAAGCTTGGAATGAAGGTGAAATTGCCTAAATGAGCAGCTAAGCACAACCTCCTCCATGGATACCGTGTAAAAGGTGTCTATGCGAATGGCCTCATTGCTCTTTGCCTTAAGCTTGTGCTCGGCAGTCTTGGCGGATACGACCAAGATGAACGTCGAGTTCGGCGGGACTCGTTGCGGGTCCAACACCTACGATTACAACTCCGACGGGACGTTCACTTCCACAACGGATTTCGCGATTGGCACTATCAAGTTCCACAGCATTATTACGGGCCAATTCGTCGGCGGCAAGCTCGTGCGGTATGCCGCGGATGCGGATGTGCCGGGGGCGAAAGTTGTGCTGGATTGGGACGGTTCCAAGATCAAAGTGACTCAGGGTGGCAAGACGGCCGAGAAGGAGCTGAAATTCGATGGCGACAGCTATTTCGGAAACATTCACCCGCAGCTCAATATGAATCTACTGAGATCGATCGATTACAGGAAGAAAGAGCCCCAGAAGGTCAAGACGCTGCTTTTGGATTCTGGAGTCGTATTCGAGCCTTCGGCGAAGCCTCTGAAAGAGAAGCCTAGCAAGGCCGGAATCGCCCGTCTGTACGAGATGCACCTCGGAGCAGTTGTGGCGGAGTATGCGACGGACAGCATGGGCAGAGTCGTGGCGATGGATGTTCCTTCGCAGAAGCTGAGGTTCGTCACTGAAGGGTGGGAGTCGCTGTTCGTCGATCCCCTTGCCGCTTATCCCGAACTGAGCCAGCCCACGATGGCAACCACCACCGACCGTAACGTGAAGATGAAAACGCGAGACGGTGTCGATTTGGCGATGGACATTGTTCGCCCTGCGGCTCCAGGTAAGTACCCCGTGATTCTCGTGAGGACTCCTTATGGTCGAGGACCCGCAACGGTGGACGGCGGATTCTATGCAAGCCGAGGTTATGTCTTCATTGCACAGGACTGCCGAGGAAGGGGCGAAAGCACGGGCGAGTGGGATCCGTTTGTGAACGAGCGAAAGGATGGATACGACGCCATCGACTGGGCTTCCAAGCAGGCGTGGTCAGATGGCAAGGTGGGAATGATTGGGGCTAGCTATGGCGGACTTGTGCAGTGGGCAGCGGCGGTGGAAAGGCATCCTGCCCTCAAGGCGATCGTTCCGCAAGTTTCGCCTCCGGACGCGATGCGCAACATTCCGTATGACATGGGCACGTTTTTCCTTTATGGCAATCTTTGGTGGGGCAAGATTGTACGGAACCAGGCTGACGTTGACATGAGCAGCATGGCCAGCTCGCTTCCCCATCCCGAGAAGTTCGGCACGCTCCCCCTCTCAAGGGTCGATGACGCGGTGCTTGGCTACAATGTGCCTTTCTTTGACAAGTGGCTGGAGCGCGAGGGCTCGACAACTTGGCCGGGATACGATTGGAGCACTCAGCTCGACCGCACCAATGTGCCTGCGCTTCACATTTCTGGGTGGTGGGATGGCGACCTCATCGGGACCCAAACGAACTGGGCATCCTTGCGGGCAGCCAAGAAGCCGAACCAGTGGCTGATTTATGGCCCGTGGACCCATGCGTTCAATACGACTTCGACGTTGGGCGATGTCGACTATGGCCCTACGGCGATCATGGAGCTGGATTCGCTCTACCTTCGCTGGTTCGATACGTGGCTTAAGGGCAAGTCGGTGGCAATGGAGAAGGTGCCGAAGGTGCGAGTGTTCATCACGGGTGCCAACAAGTGGATGGACCTGGACGACTGGCCCTCGACGAAGAGCGCCGAGAGGACCTTGTACCTGTATGCCGATGCTCCAGCGAATGGAGGGCTCAGCAAAGGGGAGCTGCGAGACCAGCCTGCCATCAGTCAAGAGCCTAGCCGCTACCTGTTCAATCCGGCCGATGCCAAGGTTCCGAAGGAGCTCTTGGAGGTTGATCCTTCCAAAGCAACCACGACGATGAATGTTGGAGAAGAGGACGATGACAGCTTGTTGTTCAAGTCG
>JBGGMI010000248.1:0-15378 GCA_041288075.1 Fimbriimonas sp. | reverse complement strand
TTCGTTCCGAACGGATTTAGTCAAGTTTCATCCATTTGGGCCAGCGACTTTGTGTTCTGGGCCATCCGAGCGCCTTTTGCCGCGGAGTCGATGGTTTCCCCTCAGTCAGTGCCCTCCGGGAATTCGTCAGTCGGCACCGTTACTCTGAAGGATCCTGCTCCGGCAGGGGGAGCCGTGGTCTCACTTTCCACCAGCGACCCTGTACTCCATGTGCCTGCCTTCGTCACCGTTCCCGAAGGGGAAACCACCGCAAGTTTTGGGATCGCCGCCGACGCGGAGTTCTTCTTCACACGGTTTAGAAAAGTCTTTACGACCTATGCGGGAGAGACCCACGAAGCCTTTGTGAGGATCACAACCGGAGATGTTATCTTAACGACCACTCGGTCAACACTTGTGGCGGGATCAGACCAGAGTCTGCTTGTCAAGGTCACTTTCAACGGACCTATGACGGTTCCGATTGTTCTCGACGTAAGCGCGCCGGCGGGCATTCGAGTGCCTGCGACCGTGAGGATGCCAGCCGGAAAGACGAGTGTGTCGTTTAGGGTAACCGCAGATGCCGACGCGCCTCTGAATCGATCCTACATCTGGGTCGGATATCAAGGGAATGATAGGCCGGTGGAGATTAGCGTGGTTCCACTTCAAGCCACCCTCTCACTTAGCAGCGGGTATGCGGGACAAGTGGTTACGGGGTTAGTGAAGCTCAACGCTGGCGTTACCGTTGACACAATTGTGCCGGTCTCAACCGATGACCCCGCGATGGGGCCCTATAGCGTCACCATCGCTCCCGGCACGAACGGCTCTGCTTTCAGCATGTACTTACCGATCGATGCGACAACCCACAAGGTCGTTGCCACCGCCAGCCTTAATGGAATGGATAGCGTCAAGGTGATGACGGTTACGGCAAATGACCTATCGACCTTCACCCTCTCAGCAAGCTCGATCAGGGGCGGAAATCCCACAACCGGCACGGTGTCCATT
The DNA here is from genome assembly GCA_041288075.1 of Fimbriimonas sp. GTDB lineage: Bacteria > Armatimonadota > Fimbriimonadia > Fimbriimonadales > Fimbriimonadaceae > Fimbriimonas. Next base: position 14,400 of record JBGGMI010000248.1, on the reverse strand, counting down.
CGCTATCCGGTGACGGTGGATACGACGGTGACGCTTGTCTCGAACAAGTCCTTCGCGGCGGCTGTGCCCGCAACTGTGACAATATTGGCGGGCTCGAAGTCGGTGACTTTTCCGATTACCACGTTCCGCGTGGGCATCGACAAGCTCGTCAAGTTTACGGCGAGCCGCAACGGTAAGGCTCTGAGCGCCTACCTGACCGTAACGCACTAAATGGCTCGAACCAGAACACCAAGATAGGCTCAAGCCCCTTGGTGTTCTTTGAATTCTTGGTGATGTTGGTGACGTCTCCGAAGGTGCCGGAGGTGATGCCTTCACGGATGAAGGCACTACGTTCCCGCCGGCCCATCTAAACCTCGCGGTTCTTTTTTGAGTAGCTTCCGAACAATTAGGTGGCAATCGCCGATAACAAGGAGTTAGTGCCATCACAATGGAACGCCTAGTAGCCATGGCCATCGCAAAACCACGGGAAGCCGTTACACCCGGACAAATCAGGCTTATCTGCCTGCGCGACGTATTCGCATACGCCTACCGACGGGTCCCGCATTTGCAAGACGCCGAAGACATCACCGCCGAGGTATTCGCAGCGGCCGTCTCGAAGATCCCCTCTCATGTCCACGAACCGCGGGCATGGCTGATTGGGATTGCGAGGCGGAAGGTTGCGGATCACCATCGAAGAAGCGGGCGTCGGACCGTGAGCTTATCTGACAAATTCGACATTCCCGTACCGGGTCCCGAGCGCGAGGTGGAGCAGCGAGCTGACGTCCGCAAGCTTCGGGATCTGGTCAACCTACTTCCCGAAGACCAGCGCGAGGCATTGCTCTTGCAGTGCGTGGAGAACCTCTCGCTGGAGGAGATCGGAGTCGTGATGAAACGCTCGATCCCAAGCATCAAAGGCCTGCTGCAACGCGCCCGGCAGACCCTGTTCGACCAAGGCAGCGCGTATTTCCTCGAGCACCAGGAGGTGCGTTAATGGAACGAGATCCTTTAGCTGAAAAACTCCAGGACGCTTTCTCGGTTCCCGAGGCGCGCCCCGAATTGACTGACCGACTTAACAAAATGGCAACCCTTACACCGAAGCGGAAGCTTCCCCTGTTCCGCGTGATGCTCCTGGGCGTCGCGCTCCTGGCGGTTGTGGGTTTTGCCTACAACGTGTTCTTTGGGCGTCGCGGCGAGGCCGCGATCGCGATGATTCCGGCGGACGCGACCCTGGTTGTAACCGTTGACCTCGTGCCCTCGCAGGCGCAGATTCCGGCGTTCAAGCGGATAGCGGACGCGATGAAGCGGGAGGGGCTGGATCACCAGCTCGAAGACTCCGCCGGCAGCGCCATCGGCTCGACGGCGCTCGGCAAAGAGCTTCGGCCGTATCTGCAGCACAACATGGCCTTTGCCACCTGGAATACCGCCGACGGGAAGAGCAGCGAGGTGCTGTTGCTGCCGGTCAGCGACAAGTCTCAGGTGAGCGCGCTGCTTCAGAAGCATGGCTCAAAGGTGGATCAGAGCGGCACCGTGTCGTACAAGATCGGCGAGCAGAATCGCCTGATGGTCGTGATCGGGGATTACCTCGTCTCGTCCGAGAGTGCGGCTTTGCTTCGGCGCGTGCAGCTTACGCACGATGGCGCAGAGAAGCCGGTTGCGCAGTTGCCCCAGTACATCGAGGCTCGCAACGCTCTGCCCAGCGACGCCAATCTGATGGTGTTCGTGTCGCCTCAGGGTTTGTCGGAGGCGGGGAAGGCGGCGGGCACGCAGATGACTCGGTCGGCGAAATGGATGTGTTTCGGCGCGGCTATTCGCGACAACGGCATCCGTATCGATTTCCGCAGCCCGCTCGAAAAGGACATGGTTCCGCCTGCCGGAGCCGGGTTCCTCGATCCGAACTTCCTGGCGAAGGTGCCCACCGGCGCGTTGGGAATCGTGGCGGTTGCCGACCCTGCCAACACCCTCGAATGGGTGCAGAAGGGGCTTGGGAAGGAGAAAGGCGCGGCGGAAGGGATTCAGGCTTTTGAGAAAGAGTCCGGGATCAGCGTGACTCAGGACATCGTTCCGGCGCTCGGTGGCGACTTGCTGATCGGCGTCTATCCCGGTGCTTCGCAGAAGCCGATCGATCTAGAAGCGGTGCTACTGGTGGACTCCAATAATGGAGCCGACCCGGCTGCTCTTGCGACGAAGATTCGGACGAAGATCGAGTCTGATTCCGCCAAGGATCCGAAACCGGTCAAGTTCACGCGCAGCCAGTATGGCGGAGCGGAGGTCTGGGCGATGGATGCAGCGGCCACGAAGGAGATCAGCGACTCCGCGAAGGAAGCAGGAATGGGCGCGAAGTCGCCTTGCCTCGCTCTCATCGGGAAGGCGATCATCATGGCCTCTTCGAAGCCGATGATGTTCACGGCGATCCGCGCCTACCGGGGCACGGCGAGCCTGTCGACCGACCCCGCTTTCGCTGCGATGAGTTCGCAGATGACGGACCGCGCTCAGGCGGCGACGCTGATCAGCATTCATCGAGTGCTGGATCGGATGCGGCCGGAGTTCGAGAAGAGCAAGAACATGCTCATCTCGGCGGACGACATCGTGAACGTCTTTGGCGGCGAGAACGATGGCCTGGTTATCAGCGGGTATGTCCTCGGCGACCAGATGGTCGGCACGGCGTTCCTCCCGCTCGACTACGATCGGGCCGCGAAGGGCATCAAATCGATGAGCTCCCCACCGCGGATGTCTGATCCGGGTTCTGCGACGAAGTAGACCTTGTGAGTGGGTCTGGCTGACCCACTCAAAGCCTGCCGAGCCGCATCTTGATGAAATCCAGCGTCCGGTCCAGCCAGGTGGCGGGCCGGACGATGGTGACTCTGCATCCGCTCGGAAACACGGTGATCTTCGATTGTCCGGGCGCGGGGCCCTTTGGCGAGGATGGAGAGTAAAGCACCCCATGCTCCTCGTCCTTCTTAAAAAACCAGAAGCCGGAGCTCTCCGAAACCGAGTAACCCTTGTCCTTGCCGCATTTTGCTCTCAGCGATGCCAAGACCCGATCCCGCTCGGATGATCGGAAGGCGATGGTCGTGGTGGTGAGGTCGGTGCCTTTCGCATAGGCTTTGAACATCGTTCCCAGCGGCACGTTGGAGTGGCTCTCTCTTACAGGAGAATAACGGTCGAGGAAGGCGTACTCGTCGCCGGAGGGCAGCATGAAGATCGCGAGTATCGCTACGAAGGCAACACCCGCTGCGCCAATGAAGAAGCGGCTTCTCTTCATCTTCATTCCTGGCAGGCAGACGCTTGAGACCGCACAGGTCTTCCATGCCTGCACGAGTAATCTGGAAAGATGCCTCTCACCAGCACAAAGATCGCGCAGGTGGCGATCGTCGTCAACGATATTCAGGCCGGCATCAAGCGGTATTCGGCTCTATTTGGGGTCGAGGAGCCGAAGATCATTGAGACGGAGCCTGGTTCGGCAGTGAATCAGGCCTACCGCGGAGTCCCCAGCAATGCTCGGGCGAAGCTGGCGTTTTTCGATATGGGCGGGGTGCAGCTAGAGTTGATCGAGCCGATCGGCGATGACTCGGCATGGGCAGAGGGGCTGCGGGATGGGGGCGAGTCGCTGCACCATATCGCGTTTTGGACCGAGAACATGCGTCAGGACAAGGAGACTCTGGAAGCAGAGGGTGTCGAGATGATTCAGCGAGGCGACATGGGCGAGGGGCAGTATGCGTACTTCGACGGCCGCCCCACCCACGGCACAATGATCGAACTGCTCGAGCATAAGCGAACCCAACTGTAGTCGCGGGATGGCTTGTGCCCGCGTGGCAGCCTTTCTCATACCGAAGCTTTCCGGACGCAGGCATGGAGCCTGCGACTACAAACCTTCTTCCGAGATTAACCACGCCAGCGCGGCCATGGCGCAGGCTCCGAATTCCAGCTCACGCGGATTCACTTTGTCGATGGTGTCGCTCCTTGAGTGGTGGTAGTCGAAGTAGCGCTGTCCGTCCGGCTGCAGACCAAACAGGATAGCTCCGAGAGGAGCAAGGGGCGCGATGTCGGCACCGCCGCCGCCTTGTGTGAAGCGCTCGATGCCAAAGGGCTGAAGGAGCGGCTCCCAGGTGCGGGCACGTTCCAGCTTCTCTTTGGCGACCCCGAAGCTGCGCGGCATGAAGCCTCCGGCGTCCGATTCGCACGCGGCGTATTGCTTCTCCGAGCTCTTGCTTGCCTGTTCGGCATAGGCGGCCGACCCTCGACCGCTGAATTCCTCGTCTTGGAAGGCGATGATGCGGATAGTTCGCTTGGGCTTCATGCCGAGCTTGATCATCAGGCGTGCGGCTTCCATGGCCTGAGTGACGCCGGCACCATCGTCGTGTGCGCCCCTCCCGAGGTCCCAGCTATCAAGATGCCCGCCCAGCACGATTACTTCATTTGCGTTTTCGGAACCGACGATGTCGCCGGCAACGCTTGCGGAGGGGACGTCGGGCAGCTTTTCGCAGTTCATCTCTAGGCGAACCTTCGTGGACCCCTTTTTGAGAGCCCGCGAGAGCCGCTCAGCGCTCTGTATCCCCAGCGCTGCGGCAGGGATTTTCGTGACACCATCGGCATAACGCATCGCTCCCGTATGCGGCACGTCGTCGTTGGCAGCGGTCATCGATCGGACGAGGACCGCGATAGCCCCCGATTTTGCCGCTGCGATGGCACCGCCTCCACGCTGGTCGACTGCGCCTCCGTATTGGGCGAAGGTGGAGGTGAGGGACTTATCGAATGGGCGATTGAAGAAGACAATCTTGCCTTTGGCGCGCGGGCCGAGCTCTTCGGCTTCTTTAAGCGATTTGACCTCTACAACTTCAGCCTCCAAGCCCCGCCTGGGCGTTCCAACACTGCCGCCCAACGCACAGATTTCGAGGCGGTCACCTCCAGCGATAGAGGCATTGGCAATGTTGCCTCGAACCCAGTGGGGGACCATGCAGGGGATTTGGCGGACGTTTTGCAGTCCAATGGCCCGCATCTGGCGCTCGGCCCAGGCGACTCCCCTCGCACCCTGTGCCGAACCGTTAAGACGATGCCCTACGTTCGTAGTCAAATCGTAAAGCATCTCATAGGCTGCCAAATCCGTGAGGCCTGTGGAGAGCAGCTTGCTTAACTCCGCTTGCCGGTCGAAGGCGACGGGAGCGGCGACGAGTAAGGCAGCCAAGAGGGCGGGCATGGACTAGGATAGCAGGGGGAAGGAGTCTAGGAGTCGAGGAGTCGAGGAGTCTTTTTTTCGGTTGAGTTTTTCGGGCCAAGACTCCTAGATTCCTCGACTCCTCGACTCCTCGACCCCTCGACCACTAGACCCCTAGACCCCTAGACCCCTCGACCCCTAGACTCCTTCCCGCGGCTTATACACGAACATCACCCATAGCGCGAAGCCGACCATGCTGGCCACGATCACACCGAGCCATACCGCTCCAAGTGTTTGATACAGCAGCTTTACGTTGAGAGCCGTGATCAGGACGCAAACGACATAGGCAACCACTTTCAGCCAGGTCGGGTTGGCAAATTCGCCCATCTTGCGCTTGTCGGACGTGAGCATGACAAGGGGGAAAATCGCAAACGGGAGCTGCATGGACAGCACGACCTGAGTAAGGACCAACACATCGCCCGTGCGGTTGGTCGTGCTGCCCACGAGGATCGCGGCGGGGATAATCGCGATGCCGCGTGTGATCATTCGACGCATCCAGGGCTTCACGCGCAACCGGGTGAAGCCTTCCATGACGACCTGCCCGGCGAGAGTCGCGGTGATCGTGCTGGACTGGCCGCTCGCCAAGAGCGCGACGGCAAACAGGGTGGCAGCCGCACCGCCCAATGCAGGCGTCAACAGCTTGTAAGCCTCCTGCAGCTCTTCGGCGAAGATTCCCTGGCGATGAAATACTGCGGCGGCAAGAACCAAAATCGCCGCATTGACGAAGAACGCGCCGCCGAGGGCGATGACCGTATCCCACGAGCCCATGCGGATCGCCTGCTTCTTCGCCTGAGGCGTGTCGTCGAGCTTGCGGGTTTGGATGACGGCGCTGTGCAGGTACAGGTTGTGCGGCATCACGGTGGCGCCCAAAATGCCGACCGCCACGATCAGTGCGTTGGCATCGGGCAGCGCCGGGGTGACAAGTCCCTTAGCGACGCCCATCCAATCAGGGTTAGCCCAGTAGATGTTGATGGCGAACGACCCGAAGATCGTCGCGACGAGCGTGATAACGACCGCTTCGATCATGCGGAAGCCGTACTTCGTCAGCGCCAACAGGAGGAGCACGTCGAATCCGGTGATGACGACACCCCACACGAGTGGGATTTTGAAGAGCAGATAGAGTCCGACGGCGGAGCCGATCACCTCGGCAACGTCGCAGGCGATGATGGCGATCTCGCAAAGGATCCAGAGGGCGATGCCGACGGGGCGCTTATAGTAGTCGCGGCAGGCCTGGGCCAGGTCCTTTTCGAGTGCAATGCCCATGCGCACGCACAGCGTCTGCAGGATCACCGCCATGATGCTGGAGGTTAGGATCACCCAGAGGAGTGCGTAACCGTAGCGGCTGCCTCCGGCGAGGTCGGTCGCCCAGTTGCCGGGGTCCATGTAGCCGACGGAGACCAGGTAGGCGGGGCCGGAGAAGGCGAGGAATCGACGAAGGCCCACCTTGCCTTTCAGCGAGACACTGCCGTTGACTTCCGCCAGCGACTTCTCGTCCGGTGGTTTGCTATTTACTGCGACAGCTGAATTTATCATAAGCTACACTTTCCATACGATACTACATAGATCAGCGTTATGCAAGTGCCCCGTATACTTCGACTTGTGCAGGGGCTGAACGATCAGGTCTTTCGGTCGATCAACGGGTGGCCCGAGGGGCTTGCGCCCACCATGCGCTTCTTCTCCGAAGCGACCAACTTTCTGTGGGTCAAGATCGCGCTCCTTCTGATGCTCGTCGGCATGATCGCGCTTGGCAAGAAATCGCGACGCGCTGCCGTTCAGGCGCTCATCGCGTTTCCGCTGGCAAACGAGTTGACGGATGTCTTCAAGGCGCAAATCCCTCGCCATCGGCCATTTCAGGAAATCGCCGATATGATTCATCGCAGTGGCTGGGCCGACTCGATGGGCACGGCGTCCGCGCATAGCGCGAACATGGCAGCGGTGGCCTACGTTTTCACTTATCATCTCGGCTGGCGTTGGGGCGCGCCCTGGATCGTCACCGCGCTGCTGACCGGGCTCTCGAGGATCTATAACGGAGACCACTATCCGTATCAGGTGCTGCTAGGATGGAGCTGCGGAGCGGGGGTGGCTTTTGTGGTTACTTGGACCTGGGACTTCATCCGAACGCAACGGAAACCCGTAAGAGAAAGTGATGTCGATCGACTCGAAGATAGCGAAGCCCCGGTATAGCATGCAGCCGCACCAGAAGGCGATCCTCGCGGCGGGCGCGGCGTCGCTGGCACTATGGGCGATTCCCTATCTCCAGAAGCTGATGCTGCCGCTGCAGTATCTGAACACGCACCTCCACGAGTTCGGCCACGCGATGGCGGGGCAGGCGAGTGGCGGGGATGTCGAGTTTATCAAGGTGATGGCGGACGGAAACGGGGTCACGCCGGTTACGGGAGGGAGCATGTGGCTGATTGGGCCCGCCGGCTATCTTGGAGCGGCGCTAATCGGCTCGGCGGTCATCTGGTTCAGCCGGACTGAGAAGAGCGCTCAGAACACGCTGCGACTGCTGGCGTTCTTTCTGGGCCTGAGCATGCTGCTCTGGGTGCGCGGCGACTTCGTCGGCATCATCTCCGGAATCGGCTGGATCGGTGCGCTGGTTGGGGCTTCGATGTACTTGCGCGGGAATGCATTGTTGTTTGCAGCGCAGTTCGTGGGCTTGCAGCAGTGCTTGAATTCGATTCAGGCGGTATACACGCTCCTGAATATCAGCGCGTTCTCCGAAATGCACAGCGACGCTCGGGTGATGCAAAACAACACCGGCATCCCCGCCGTAGCCTGGGCCCTAGGCTGGTGCGCCTTCGCAATGATCCTCGTAGTCATAAGCCTCCGCCGAGCCTGGACCCTCCCCGCCGCCCGCTCAAAACCCAAAATCGAAACCTGAAACTCTCAGAACTCGAAACTCGAAATCCGAGACTCGCCGGTATGACGGTCTGACGGCATGAACCCTGCTTCATGCTAGGCAACGAATGAACGATACTCCTAGCGCCACCCGCAGCCTGAGTTGGACTGGCCGATTCGGGGCACCGAAACTCCCACCGTCAAGGAGCTCAATCAAGTTCGACCCGAAAGGTGCTTAAGGGCAAAGGTGATTGACCGTCTCTGCGGACCAGCATCGGCACGCCGTCGACATAGCGAATAACGATGTGCCAATAAGCCTTGTCACCCGATCCCGATTGACCTAGGCTGCTAAGTTGAGCAGCCATCCATTCCCTTGGGATAAAGAAGGCGAATCCCTTGCCTACAAGACCCAGCGCAAATATGGCAGGCAGCCCCGGCGCCAAGAATGCGTCCCATCCAGGGTGGTACGCGAACCAATGGCCACCATCTGGATATGTCTTGGAAACGGTGCAGATGAACCGGCTCAGGTGCTCTTCGTCGGGGCTCCAATAGCAGGAGCGGCTTTTGCGCACCAGAGCGACTTCATGCGTCTTTGTAAAAGTGGAAATGAGCCGTTGCTTTACGGCTTCGATTTCCATTGTAGGAGTAAAGTCGAACTTGTAATCTCCGGCCTTTTGGGTGGTTGAGCCTGCTTGGCTTCCTACAGGCGACTCTGGTAATTCAGCCGACTCTTGAATATCCGTCGCCGCAGCAAACACGATATCGACAATTCGGTCCAGTTTTGTGTAATCAACAGGAATCAGAATCTCCGAAATCTTTTGCGCAGTAGTCTCTTCTCCTTGCTCCTTGACTGCAAGCAGCTTCTTCAGCCCATCTACGCTAATCATCCGCATATCCCAAGCGTGTCGAGATCCCCGAATCTGCGCCTCTAGCGAGTTCGTGTCCTGCCTGCCGACTACCATCAAGATCGACGATTTTCTTGTGATCGTTTGCGCATCGATCAACTTCTCACGATAGGTTGCGATCGTATCCAGATTGATTGCATACACGTCCGTAGTCTTCACTTCAAGCACAATGGTGTGGTTGTTCGGGAGCTCCCATTTGCCGTCGAAACCGATCTCGCCCTTTTTCCCCTGATACCGTCCATTCTCCACGCGAAACTCGAACCGACGACCTATCTCGTTTACAACATCCTGGAGCACCGATCCGCTCTGATCGAATCCCACAAGGCACTGATCGAGGAACTGGATTATCCGTGCGCTATCCGCTTGCCTAAGGTAGTGCTTCAATTCTTCAGAGCACTCTGAACCATCCGTTAGGCGTCCGTTGCCACAGATGCTCACGACCTGCGCAGGTGGCATGGCGTGAACTACGTCTGGATCTGATTTGAAGAATGCAAGCAAAGGCATGGATTACAAGTGTACGCCTTGGCTGCCGTGAAGGAAACATTCCTCCGACATGACCAATGAGCGAATGCCTGCCTAGGTGGCGCGAGAGCGCTGCTTACGAACCTATACGGTTGAACTCAGCTTCGCTGATTTCGTCCGTCTTCGCATTGCCGTTCCAGACGGTATTCAGGGTCAAGGTGTCATGCGAGAACCTGACGGTGCCGTCTTGCTCTGTAAACTCCTCCAAGGTCAACACGTCGCGAAATCTTGATCTGTTATTGCCGAACTTGAACTTGAGAGTGTCCGGATCCCAGTTCACGCCCTGCCTAAATTTGATGACGTAGTCTCCTGGTTCCAGTCCCTTGATATCGTAGTTGCTGCGTTGATGAATGTAGATCGCTGCAACTCGCTTGCCGCGGCTTTCGATACGGACGAGTGCATCTCGGTTGCTTCCGTTCTTGATGGTCAGAATTGGGCGCCAGATGTCGTTCGTGCGTCGCTCAGCGACATCGGCTCCGTTCTCTGGCCTTGGATAGCCGGCGTATTCCACGGGGTCTGGTGGATCGATCTCGGGCAACTCAATAGGCGGCACCTCGATCCTTTCAAACTTTGGTGGAGGCGTGAGTTCGATGGGTTTGTACGGGTGGATCGGCTTAACCTCACTTGTAATACGATCAAGAGGCCTCTGCTCTTGATAACGATTGCCCACCTTCGGACTGACAGGCTCTCTACTCTGGAAAGTGCGTTGTGGCCCTTTCTCAGCTTCAACTGGCGCAAACGCGAACCAGCCCATCACCAGCAAGATCGCCAAGGCAATCAGAAAAGGCTTGCTTTCCGTCGGCGGAGACCATCGTTTGCTCTTCTCATATCCTTTGACCTCATAGGCACCGCCGTATGTCAAGTGCGCTTCTAAGTAATCGAGTTCCTTCTCTGCTTGTCCCCGTGAGTCGGGGTTTTCCCAAACAAAAGATTGCCCACATTTCGGGCAATTCACTCGGATTCTCTGTGGCTCAGCAGGGACACGCAAACGTTGAGCCGGCGGCGCACAACAGGGGCAGTTGATAATTCTTGGCGGGTCACTCTGCATCGGTTGTGCTTATGATGCCAGTTAGTAGCCTTGATGTAAAGCCCAGCTATCAAGAAGGCTCAATTTCATCCCCCACGCTCCTTCCAAAAACTTCGGCCAGCGCGGGTGGCAATCCTTGGCGGTGGCAACTATGCCGATACAAATCCAAGAACCCTAAGATGCGACGCAACCTGAATATGTTAGAATATACATAAATGGAAGAAGGCGCGAAACCCATTAAATGGGTCGGCTCCAGCTTAGGTGACCTTCGGGAATTTCCATCTTCGGTGCGCCGTGCCATGGGTTTGGCACTAAGAGCGGCGCAGGATGGCGGAAGACACCCTTCCGCCCGCCCCATGGAAGGGTTCAAGGGTGCGGGCGTGCTGAAGATCGCTGAGGACTTCGACGGGGATACGTATCGCGCCGTCTATACGGTGAACTTTAGAGAGGCGGTGTACGTGTTGCACTGCTTCCAGAAAAAGTCGAAACAAGGAATCGCAACTCCGAAGCAGGACATCGACCTCGTGAAGGAGCGGTACCGCCGGGCTCTGGAGGAACACAAGCAATGGCAGAAGCAGAACGAATCGAAGTGATCGAAGGCAGCGGAAACGTGTTCGCGGACCTCGGGTTTGAAAACCCAGACGAGGAGCGGGCAAAGGCGGACCTGGTGCTTGCCATCGCACGTCTGATGCGAACTCGCAAGATCAGTCAGGCGCAGGTGGCGCAGCAAATCGGCTTAGACCAGCCCCAGGTTTCGCGCTTGCTCCGCGGCTACACCGAGGGATACAGCACTGACCGGCTTATGCGCATCTTGACCCAGCTGGGCCAGGACGTGGAGATTCGGGTTCGGCCAAAGCCAAAGACCGCCAACCGCCCCGCTCGAGTGATAGTCGCCGCCGCGCCCGCTTCCGTTCACGAGAAAAAAGCGGTGTATCAAGCTCGGAAGAAATAAAGGGCGAGCACTTGCGAATGCCCTGTAGCTTGACGGGCAACGAGAAGCTCCGGACTCCGTGCTCTTCTGTGCCTGGTCTGAAAAATACACGCCTGCAACACCAATCAGCCGTTAACCAATACTCCCAAGAAAGTGCGGCGGAATGCAGACGACTCTCTGTGCTCCCAACTTTGTGTCTTTGTGCCTTTGTGGTTCGTCCGGGATGGAGATCGCACAGCAATTCTCATCCCTGGCAGGGAACGCCGTTCATAGCGACTCTGTGATTATCCCACCCCAGCACGTCTAACGCCTCCTGCCCCGATCCCCTTCGCGCCCTTTGCGAGAAACTCCGGACCCGAGCATATGGAAGAGAAAAAACCCAAAAACTTTTCGCCGAGTAGGTTGACAAAACCCCGTTTTGAAACCTATAGAGTGTGGCAACACAAAAAGCTCACCCCATTCACCCCATTCACCCCAGTCATCCCGCCGTGCGTCCGTAGGTTCAAAATGAATGCTCCTCCCGTCCCGACCCATAGGGGGGCTCGGGAGGAGGACATTGGGACGAAGCGCCTAGCCCTCGTTTGGCTTGTCTTCCGGAGCGGGACCAGGGCGCGTGACGTTCACTGCTTCGCTAAGATCCAAATGCCCCAGCTCGATCGGCTGGCCGTCCTGCATGAGCTGGAACTTTTCAACCTCGGGAAACTGCCCCAGGGCCAATTGCAGCGCCTTGATCATGTTGCCTTCTTCCATGCTGCCGTAGCCGTGCTCGACCATCGCCGCGTTCACATCAATAATCGCAACGCCGCTCTTGACCTCGCACTTCAGCGCCTTACCTTCGGGAACTCCGAGCGACTTGAATGTCTCGGTCACGAGATGCGTCTTCTGGTCCATGCCGTTCGGCACCAGCGAGAGCTGGCCTCCCAGCTTGACGTCCGTGCCATCCAGCGCGGGGACGAACAGCATCGCTTCCTCGCTGCGATGATGCCTTGGCGTCGCCTTCACTTCCGCGGTTGGGCCCGGACGGCTTACGGCAGGCTCTTGTCGCCGCAATTCGTCTGGCACTCGGCCGGCGCCGGGCGTCATTTGCACGTAGGCAGCGATCGCTGCGACTCCAACCAGGGCGACGACCATGGTTACTACGACTGCTTTCGTGCCGCGTGAGTTGGACTTCTTACGAGCCATCGCCTAGAAACACCTTGATTCCCTTGACCACTGCGGCGGCCACGCTTTCCTGAAAATCTTTCGTCACCATTCTCGCACGATCCTTCGGGTGGTTGAGAAAGCCGAGCTCCAGCAGCACCCCTGGCATTTTAGTGGTATTCCGCAAGACCGAGAATCCACTGTCATAAATCTTCCCGTCGCTCCAAACACCGATGTCCGGCAGCCCGTTCACGATGCCCACTTCTCGCTGGATGCACTCCGCCAGCAGCCGGCTAATCGTCTGCCCCTGATGGTGGAACGTGATCGTCCCCGTCTGCGTTGCGGCTCCTCCGGTGGAGTTGATGTGCGAGCTGATGAAGAGGTCGGCGTCGCTGTCATTGGCGATCTTGGCCCGCGCTTCGAGGCTGAGCGTGACGTCCGACTTGCGCGTCATGATCACCGTCGCGCCTTCATCCGCCAGCTTCTCGGCGATGAGCCTGCCGATCTTCAAGTTCAAATCTTTCTCTTTGATGCCGCCCGCCGTTGCTCCGCCCTGAGAACCGCCGTGGCCGGGGTCGACGACGATCACCTTGCCATAGAGCCCGCCGCTTAGCTTCGGCTTCAGGACGCTGATTCGGACGGTGGAGCCTTCCGTGTAGATCTCGGCCGCCATCGGACGGGAGAAGACGAATCGGAGGACGGTGCCCATGCCGTCGTAGCTGCGGGTCAGCTCCTTGACACTGTCGCTTGCCAGCTTGAAGTCTTCCGCCAGGTTCATCGCGATGCCGGGCAAGGTGACTTCGAGAACCTCCGGCTCCGGTCGTCGTGCCTGGGCCGCTCCGCTCATCTTAATCGTCAGCGGAATGCTCAGGTACAGACCCTTGTCGGTTTCTCTGTCTAGCCGCAAGGGCAGAACCGGCGTAGCGAACGGATCGGGGACGATCGTGTTGTTCACCGGTGGCGGCTCGACGACGCTCTTGTCATCCTGCACCGGCGGCTCTATCTCTTCGCGCTTGGGCAGCTCGAATTCGAAGCTGTTCACCGCGGTCAGCCGCATTTTGCTGATGTCGGGCAGGCGTTCGGTTTGGATCACCAACCGCACCACATTCGGGTGCGCCTGGGTCAGAGCCGCGTTGTCGGACAGAAACTGCTGCGTCTTTGGTCCAAGGCGTGCTCCAGCAAACTCCACGACCAGCTTGTTCTCATCCTCGTCCACGAAGAGCCGGGGCATGACTTTAAAGGGAGCGAACAGCTTGATCTTGCCATCCTGCACCCGAATCGAGGTGAGCTCGGAATAGACGGTGAGCGTGTCGCTGAACCGGTCCCAGCTCGTCATGCCGCCCGCTTTCTTGACCGCGGTGGTGAGTGGCAGGGAGAGGCGTCCGTTGAAGGTCCTCGTTGGGACCGTGAACTCCACGCCCTCGGCTTTCACGACGGCGAGGTCGGATCGCATCGTGACACTCCAGTCCCAACGAGCAACCTCGTCGACGGGGACGAACACTTCTTCACCCACGCGGTATCCGCGAGTGGGCGCAGCGTCGTAGTGTGTATACAGCACGTCGGCAGAACGGACTTGTCCGTACGCTGACGCTGCAAATACCATCCATGGCAGCAGAGTGAGCAGCTTGCGCATATTCCTTAAGCCTTGGGAGCAGTGTAACACCATTCGCTTTTTTCCGTGTTTTCGCGGGTTTAATAGGACGGGCGGTTAGCTCAGTGGTAGAGCGCCTCGCTTACACCGAGGTGGCCGTGGGTTCAAGTCCCTCACCGCCCACTGTATTCCACGTATACGGGTCAGCCCCCCACCCGCTACGCCCGTTCGATCAAAAAGACGCGGATATGT
>JBGGMI010000247.1:0-15514 GCA_041288075.1 Fimbriimonas sp. | reverse complement strand
CCATAGAGGGGCTCGGTAGTAGTAGCGCTCGCAGGTTCAAAACAAATGGCCCGCCCGGCCCGACCCCTAGGGGGGCTCGGGCTCGGGCCATCGGGCCAAACCGCAACCGAGGCTCGCCCAATACAATAGATCAGGCAGTCTCACCATGCTTTACAGCCTCAACGAGCAGCAATGCCGCAACCTGGAAGTCTCCACCCGCAAAGAATGGGTGTTGCCGAATGGGATCGGAGGCTACGCGATGGGCACCGCCAGCGGCATCAACACCCGCCGCTACCACGGCCAACTAATCGCCGCCACCACTCCGCCCACCGGCCGAATGGTGCTTCTTGCGGCCGTCGACGCCTTCATCCAGTCCGGCCAACACCCCCTCGGCATCTCCGCCAACCAGTATCCCGGCGCGATATATCCCGAGGGCTTTCACTACCTGCGCGAGTTCTCCGTCGGAAAAGCCGCCTGCTGGCGCTACCGCGCAACCGGCCTCGAACTCTGCAAACGGCTCTACGTGCATCCGGGAGTCAACGCCGTCACCATCGAATACGAAAACACCGGCAAATCCCCCTACATGCTGACGCTCCGGCCGCTTGTATCTCATAAGAGTCACCATGGTGAGTTCCATGAGGATAGCGGCTATCCGGATCACCTCTCGCTCCCGGAAGGGCAAACGATCGTGCAGCACCAAGGCGTCGAGCTGCATATTCGCCACCAGGGTGCGAACCGCCTGCCCGTCCACGGCTGGTACTACCGCTTTGAGCATCAGCGGGAGCTCGAGCGCGGCCTCCCCGCACGAGACGACCTCTTCTGCCCCTGCGAGCTGACCTACCGCCTCGAACCAGGCGAAAAGGCTGTCCTCGTCGCCTCCACTGACCCTCGAATAGCCGCAGCCGAGATTCCGCACGAGGAGCCATCGCACGAATACCGGATATCCGCGATGCTGAAAGATGCCGCCGGCAAGTTCTTCGTTCGGTCGCACGAAAGATCCACCATCATCGCCGGCTACCCGTGGTTCACCGATTGGGGCCGCGACACAATGATCTCCCTCCCTGGCCTCTGCATCCACACCGGACGAATCGCGGAAGCGAAAGAAATCCTCCGCAGCTACGCCTCCCAAATGCGCCAAGGCCTCATCCCCAACCGCTTCGTAGAAGTCGGCGAAGAGCCGGATTACAACACCGTCGACGCCACCCTCTGGTTCGCCAACGCGATCTACAAGACGCTGCTGGCCGAATGGGACGAGCCCTTCGCACGCGAAATGTTCACCGTCCTGCGAGATGTGCACCACTGGCACCGTGAGGGCACGCTCTACGGTATCCATGTGGACAAACGCGACGGTCTCCTCGCCCAGGGCGAGCCCGGAACCCAACTCACGTGGATGGACGCGAAAGTCGGAGAGTGGGTCGTCACCCCCCGCCACGGCAAGCCGGTCGAGATCAACGGCCTATGGATCAACCTCCTCCGCATCCTGGAGTGGTTGTGCGAAAAGCTCACTGACGAGAACGCCCACAAGTTCTCCCTCGAAGCAGAGCAGGCGGCGGCATCCTTCGAGGAAAAGTTTTGGCATCCGGTTCGTGGTCACTATTTGGACACTGTCGATCCTACGGACGCGAGCCTCCGCCCAAACCAAGTTCTAGCGATGGCACTTCCCTTCTCGCCAGTAAATCCTGAGCATGCAAGACTCGCCCTTAAAGTTGTGGGGAGGGAGTTGCTGACGCCGTACGGCCTTCGAACCCTTGGCCCAAACGAACCTGGCTATCGCGGAAAGTTCAGTGGATCTTTAGCAGAGCTCGATGCGGCTTATCATCAGGGCACTGTTTGGCCATGGCTCATCGGCTCATACGCGACTGCGATGGTGCGATACTGCGACGATCGAGCCGAGGCAAAGCGGGTTTTGCGAAACGCAAAGGAGATGCTCTGTGAGTACGGACTGGGCGGAATTGCCGAAGTTTACGACGGGGACGAGCCACAGTCGCCAGGAGCTTGTCCTTGGCAGGCCTGGAGCGTAGGCGAAATCTTGCGTGCCTGGACTGAAGATGTTCAGGGGGAGTAGGCGGTGGATTGACGGAGTGCCGTGATCCTGGGTTTGAACGGATCTCGAATCACGTCATATCCTCGCTCCTGCAGTTCTAGGGCGACCTCGGCGACTGACGTGTCGTCGGCGAGCTCGACCTCAACGCGGTCCTCTCCGGTTTCCTTTAGAAGGTGATTGACGAACTGCTTAACTGGGAACTGTGACATACCACTCCTGGGCAAATGCGAGGCGAGTCAAAGGCTCTCAGAATTGAGATCGCGGGGCAGGTTGCACATTTACGGTAGCACGTTTTAGCGGCTTCTCCAAAAAATTGCAGAAACTACTGACAAGGAGGTCGAGTTCTTGCGACTGCGCCCGCCATTATCGCTGACGGATGCTGAGGACCGAGCGCATGGGAACGCGAACGCGTAGCATTCCTCTCGAATCGACCTTTGCCGTCCTCACCAGATTTCTTCTATCGCGACTGTTCACAAGGACTTGCACGCGAGCATTCTTTGGCAGCCCCGTGAGTGTCACGGCACCGGGACCCTCCGAATTGACGAGTAGGAGGGCGAACCTTTTGCCGACGGTTCCGATAGCTTGCAAACCGGGCCGGGATATCTTGGGATTTACGACCTTGGAGCCGGGAGCAAACACGTTCTCCATCTGCTTCATGACATGAAACACGTGATATGGCTTAGGCCCTTGCTTATCCACCAGCGGATAGTTGTCTTGATAGGTCCAGTAATCCATGAGCACGGCGTTGGTTTGACGAATGGTGCGCTCGTAAGCCATTGCCAAGCGAAGCCCATTTTCCCAGTCCGCCCAGGGATCTTTGGCCTGCCAGAGCTGCGCGTCATGCCCCGCTTCGAGGCACCATACCGGCTTGCCATACTTTTTGCCCAACGCCGCAATGCCGGTATACGCCTGTTCTGAGGCGCTGAGAGCATCCCAGTTGTGGAAGGCGAGCGGGCCAAGAAAACGGGCGATCGACCTGTCTTCCAAAAGGGGAGTAGCGTAACCAACGAAGTTCGATGCGTTGGCCGTGTCTCCGACCAGGAACTTCGTCTTAAGGCCCCGACTCTCGAAAACGGGTCCCGCTTGGCGGATGAAATCGGCGATCTGCTGCGGCGAGAACTTGAAATTAACGCCGTAGTCAGCTTCGTTGAAGGAGAAGTAGCCCACGTTCGCTCGATACTTGTCGCGGGCGACTACGAGGTACTCGGCAATAGCGTCAATGCATTGTCTATATTTTTCTCTCGGTAAGATGCGCCCGTTCTGCTCTGGATTTCCTCCGAGCATCCATGTGGGCCCCTCCCAGACTGAGACGACGGTCGGGATTCCTCGACGGGCCATGATCTGCAGAGCCTCAAGAGATGCCTTCGCTTGCGCATCGTCGCGGTAGACGCCGGGAGACGGGTTCCAGCTGTTGAGTGGCAGCCCTATGCGAGCATGCACGACATTAAGGTGATTGAGGGCGTAGTTGCCAACTACGTCCATCGGTTCCGTGGACCCATATCGTGGCTGACAGAAATTACCGCCAAATCCCAGCATCGTTTGGTTCGTGTTCTTTAGGTTGAAATCGACTCTCACTTCGCCGAGCGGGCTCTGAGATATGGCGTATTCAACGAGCTGATCGAGTGTTTTCGTCTTTCCGTAGCTGACGACATCCACCGCGCCGATGTCGATCGTTTGCGGGCCGAATGCCAGCCTCAGAGAGACCATGGCTTCCCCTGGGTTGTACGTCTGGGCGCTTCGGAAGGGGATGAGGAATCTCCGCCATTGGGAAGGGACACTCAGGCCGCGTGTCACGGACTTGGTCCACGGGTCCGTTGACTTTTCAAACAGGAACTCTGCCTGGCCCGGGCCTTTCAACCAAACCGATGCGAGAAGAGTATCGCCTTGCTCAACCACGGTGGCATTGGGAAGGGTGAGCTGCGTGATGTTTGTCTCGTTCGATCGATCTTTAACGTGGACTCTCAGCGCTCGGGTGAATCCTGGCCCATCCACGTTCACGACCTTAACCTCCGAATGGGTTCTCTCCAAGCCTGCAACAGGAGTGACCAGATGGACGTTGTCCGCCAGGATACTTTGACCTCCCGCCAGTGTTTGGAAGAGAAGGAGGGCAAGGGCCGTCATAGAGTCAATTTACCAGCCTCCCGTGTGATCTCCGATGGCGTGCGCAAGTCGGCATTTAGTACGACAAAAATCGAGGCAACAAGGCTAATGCAATGCTTGTCTAACATCAAGGCTGGTTCAATTCTGCAAGCTTTGTAGAAGCTGGGCAGAGTCGATCGCATTCACTGGTACAGCCTTTACGATTTGCCTCGTGCATGGCCGGCGACTACTCGGCATCGAGAAGCAGAGGGGTCTTCGTATTACCGCCACTTTTACATGGGCTTGCTGGACGAAGACGGAATCCCGAAGATGGCGCTTGAGGAGTTCGCCAAGCACACGCCAGATCTCGGGCTCGTGCAGTGGTTCCACTTTGAAGACCACCGGCTCGACGACGCAGTCGCCTGGATGAAGCGGCTCGGAGTGAAGCATCTGCGCACGGGGCTGAGCTGGGCCGACGTATTCCGCCCTGGTGCCCTCGACTGGTTCGACCGCCAGATGGAGGCTCTTGCGGAATTCGATGTGACTGTAACCTATTGCTTTACACCTGAGCACTGCGGGATTCAGCCGCACTTCGCCAGCCCACCGCGGTGTGCGCGGGAGTTTGGCGACTTCTGTGCCTGGATGACCGACCGCTACGCACCAAGCTCCTCTCGCCCTTCAGAGGAGCAGGGGGAGAGGGTCCGAGTCGGCGTATAGATGACGACCATTCATTACGTGCGCCACGGGCACAATGACTGGCTCGGCCGCGGTATTGCCGGGCGGGCGCGAGGTGTCCACCTCAGTGAGCAAGGTAAGCCGGATGCGGAGAGAGCCGCCGCCTATCTTCTAAGTTTTC
Source organism: Fimbriimonas sp. (assembly GCA_041288075.1). Lineage (GTDB taxonomy): Bacteria > Armatimonadota > Fimbriimonadia > Fimbriimonadales > Fimbriimonadaceae > Fimbriimonas. The sequence continues at coordinate 10,556 of JBGGMI010000247.1, read as the reverse complement.
CAATCCAGGCCATCTACACCTCGCCCCTGGAACGAGCCCATGAGACGGCTGAAGTGATCGCCGCCAAGCACCACATGCCTGTGCGCATTGCGCCTGAGCTGAACGAGCTCGATTTTGGGGAATGGAACGGCACCCTGTTCGACGATCTGGAGCGCGATCCCCGGTAGAAGCCTTTCAATGTGTTTCGCATCGGCAATCGCGCTCCCGCCGGCGAACTCATGATCGAAGTTCAGCACAGGATGGTGCTCTTCGCTGAGAGAATGTGTCTCGATCATCCCGACGCGCACGTTGTGCTCACAAGCCACGGCGATCCCATTAAGGCGGCACTGTGCCATTTCCTGGGACTTGCGCTGGACATGTACGAGCGCTTCCAGATCGATCCGGGCTCCGTATCCACGGTGGAGATCGGAGAATGGGGATGCAAAGTGCTGGGGCTGAACCGGGGCTAGTGCCTGCCGGTCTGGCAGTCTTCGCACCCGCAATGCCCGCCCATCCGTTGGTTCACCACGTTAAAGGCTACGAGTGCGGCGCCGCCCAGAACCGCCATCACAACCCCTTGCGTGCTGCCGTGAGCGAAGACGAAGTGGCTGGCCGCGATGCAGGCAAGGCCCGCTACGAAGATGTAAGCAGGGACCATCGACTTGTGGCGCTTGTGGCCGTGGTAAAGCGCGAATCCGCCGATCACCACGGCCGTGCCTAGGAAGAGGACCTCGACGACGGGGGAGTCCATGAAGCCGAGGCCCGCAACCGACAATAGGCCGATTGCGAGGCCCGTCAAAGCGCAATGAACCGCACAGATCGCACTCGCCCAGGTAGCCACCCGGTCTGCCTTTGTTCTCTGCGTTTTCACACCAACATAATACCCTTAGGGGGTACCCGTTAGCTCCGGCCGAGCAGTTTCTTTAAATTCTTAAGAAAAGCATCCACCGACTGCAGCGGCGTCATCGCGCTCTCGGTTTCGTGCTCGACCACATACCACTCCACTCCGCCGCCGTTCTCAGCCGCTTCGAACACCTGCTGCCAGGGCACGTCGCCTTCGCCGATGATCGCTCCGTGTCCGCCGCGCCATTCCTTGAGGTGCAGCGACGCGTTGCGTTCGGGCCAGTCGGAGATCGGCTTGACCGGATCGGCCCCGCCGGAGACTCCGTTTGCGGTGTCGTATTGCAGGATGAAATCCTCGGGTGTATTCGCGGCAAAGAGGTCCCAGGCGCTCTGCCCGTTATCGAGAATCTCCATGTCTCCGCCGTGGGCATGGAAGCCGGTCCGCAGCCCATGTGAGCGGAGCTTCTCGCAAATCTTGGTTAGCCGTCCGGCAGTTGCCAGACAAGCCGCGCTCGTGTTCCGCATCTCCTCGGGAATCCACGGGATGATCGCGAACTTGCAGTCCAGGGTCTTGTGAAGCGCTACCGTGTCGCCAAAGTTTTCCTCATCGAAAGCGGTCCATGGCGTGTGGGTTCCCGCAGCCTTGAGGCCGGTCTCGTCGAGGACGGCTTTGATGTCTTCCGCGCTGTGGCCGTGATAGCCTGCGAACTCCACGCCGTCATAGCCCATGGCAGCCACCTGCCGAATAACGCCGAGAAGATCCTTCGCGCAATCCTCGCGCACGGAGTAAAGCTGCAATGCAATAGGGACGCTCATGTCGTCGGGGAGTCTACACGCTGCGAAGTTAGGAATGGGTTGCCCTGAAGTTCGTATAAGATAAATGAAATGGACCTTACGGCTACGCTTCACGAGATCAAGAAGTGGCCCGCTGACGAGCAATTGAAGCTGGTAGAGGCGGTTTGGGAGCAGCTTCGAGAAAGTGGTGGAGTAGGTTTAACGCAGGACCAGCGAGATGAACTTGATCGTCGAATAGAAGATCACGAGCGTAATGCCGACGATGTGGTTTCGTGGGACCTGCTTCGTGCACGCCTTCGCAAATCCTGATGCGCCTGCCCGTAACCTTCCGCTCCATCGCCGCAGCCGAGATGGAAGAGGCAGTTGACTGGTATAAACGCCAACGGACCGGACTCGGCGAGGAATTCCTAGCGGCTGTCGAAGCTCAGCTTCAAATTGTGTCCGAGGACCCGTTCCTGCTCCCAATCGTTCACCGAGACCTTCGGCAGGTTCACACGGTTCGATTTCCGTATTCGATCATTTACACAGTCGAAGCCGAAAGAATCGTGGTCTTCGCTGTTTTCCATGGGAGACGAGATGCAAGCATTTGGAAGAAACGCCGTTAAGTGCGTGAAGCCAAGGCGCGAGCCCTCGACGTATAAACCACCCCCGCCATCAAGACGCCAAGTCCCAACCACTGCAGCGGCGCCAGTGCGCGCCCATAGATCAACCATTGGAAAATGGCGGCGGTCGGCGGAATGAAAAACTGGTACATCGTCGCCCGGCTGGGCCCAATCTGGTGCAGCCCGATATAGAAGCACACGAACGAAACCACGCCGCTGATCATCGTGACTTGCGCGAACATGATCCAGCCAAGCGAGGAGATCGCGGAATAGTCCGTGTGAATCGCAGGCAACAATCCGTACAGAAGCATCACCGGAATCGCGCCCGGAATAGACAACGTAAACACCTGCGTCGGATCGTATCGGTGCAGCAACGGCCGCATGATCACCACGCCCGTGCCCCAAATGAACGCCGAAGCGAGGCACATGAGATTGCCCAGCAAACTACCGTGCACCGCACCCTGCCCACCACCCAGAATAACGATCGCCACCCCGACAAACCCGATCAGCGAGCCCCAAAGCGCCGCAAACGTGAAGATCTCCTGCTTGAGAAACGCGGAGAGCAGGAAGGTTAGGATCGGAGCAGTCGCCAGCATGATCGCACCCTCCGCGGGTGTCGTGCGCTGCAGCCCTTCAAGGAAGACGACCATATAGACGCCCATCGACACGAAGCCGGCGAAGAGAATGCGGTTCCGGTCTTCCTTCGGATACGCGAGGGACAGCCCCCGTCCCCTCACAACTAGCGCCAGCAGCACCGCCATGACAACGGACCGGTTGAACATGAGCGCGGGGGGCAACATGTCTTGATAGAGCACCTTCAGCGAAACGAAGTTGAAGCCCCAGCTCAGGACCACGACGATGAGTGGCAGATTGAGCGGGAGGCGCTGAAGCACTGGTGAATTATGGCGCTGCTATCGAAATCGCTTCCGATACTCGCCCGGTGCCGATGAATCGTTGCGGGCGGCTCGGCTGGCGGAGCGGCTGGCGACGTATTCAAAGAAGTACGTCGAAGGGCCCGTTCTGAGAATTCCAATCGGCGGCAACTTCAACTACTCTTACGATCCGGGGCGAGTAACGAGCTTTCCGGGCCAGGGCCAGGTGTTTAGCGGCGCACACATCACGGACGACTGGGGCTCCTTGACCGTCAGTGGCGACGTGCTTCTAACCAGGAGTCCACAGGGCAGCGTTGTCTTGCCCGCACCTAATCCAGCCAATCTATTGAGCGGTGAAGGGTGGACGCTCACTCTCTCACCCGGGTGGATTGTCGATAAAGGGTCACGAGAAGGCGACTTTACACTCGTCAAGCCCAAAGACGAACAAGGTGTTACTTCCTCGGTCCCAATTCGAACTGCTTTGCCACATCCCCGTAGAACGCGGAAAATCGGACCCGTCCAGCAGCGGAAAAATCGATTGTCTCGTCCCAAAGCAAATCCTTCGTATTCGCAGGCTTCGCAAACCGAAGTTGACGGACGACGCCGTTGGATAAAACGGCGGCGCTCCAATTGCTGCGCTCGTCCTCTTCCTCTCCAGTCGTTCCAGCCCTCGCTTCTTCGTATGTGCCCGGAACCTCCTGGTCCTTCTCCTGGGGCCGCAAGAGCACGTCTCCAATCTTGTTAACCGCAACTGCCTTCCAGTCACCTGCTAACTCAAAGACCCTGGTGAACCGGCCGTTCTTCCAAAAGGCAACTTGGCGATTCCTCTGAAGCACAAGCGAACTCGGGCCAAGGCTGCCGACGTAAGTCCAGCGGCCGATATCGTGATGAGCCTTGCCCCGATAAACACGCAGGAACGAGTCCACGGTGAATTCTGTGCCACTGGGGATGTTCCGCTCATCTACTGGAATGCTGACGAGGAAATGGTCGAGACTCCAAACCTTGCTCGGCTGCCCGGGGCCAAGCTCACGCGCCCGTCCGTCAATAACGGCAAGAGCGGTCGGCTCACTGAGCGGGTAATCACGGGCGCCCATTTTTCGGATGAAGTAGCCAACGTAATTACGTGAGTCTCGCCACTCCACGAGCGTTACGTCGTGGCCGCCATAGCTCACTGTCGGCATCCGTTTGTCACTGCTGCCCATGCCGCGCTTCTCACTAATCGTGTAGTCCAGAGGGCTCGCAGTACGAGCTCGAACTGCCGCTGGCACCGGCTGGTCCAGGAGTCCGTTGTCGCCCAAACCAAGTAGCAATAAACAGGCTGCAATCAGCATCACGACATTTGACGCACCAAGCGTTGAGCCGAATCCTCAGTTTCGCTCCAAAGTTTTCGAATTCTAAGACTGCGCCTGCCCGTCCTACTTCCGCAGGCGAGCGGCAATACGTTAAGCTGAATAGGAGCGCCAGGCTCCTCCCACTAGACCTATGTCAATGACCGATACGTCCCAAACGAATTACGGCGCTGCCAAGCGCTTCCGACTTGTGCTTCGCGAGGCAGGCAACATCCGTGAGATGGGCGGCGAGGATATGTCCATCGCCGTCGGCATCACCGACAGCATCTTCATGAATGCCCTCGACACCGGTACGTCGGACATCCACCTTCAGCCCGAGCGCGACCAGCTCAAGATCCGCTTCCGCCAGGACGGTGTGCTGCACGATACCGGCCAACTGCCCCTCGAACAGGCGCAGAACGTTGTTGCTCGTCTGAAGCTCGCTTCCGGCATGAGAATCGACGAGAACCGCGAGCCTCAGGACGGCCGTATCGACATGGAGTATCTGGGCCGGAGGCTCTCGGCCCGATCTTCCTGCATCCCCTGCCTCAACGGTGAGAAGTTCGTTATGCGTCTTCTCGACCCGCAAGCAATGAAGGTGGACCTCACCAAGCTCGGCATGACCGAGGAAGTGCTCGTCAAGTGGAAGAAGGCGATTCAGGTGCCGTATGGTCTGATCCTCGTCACCGGCCCGACTGGTTCCGGAAAGACCTCTACGCTCTACGCTTCGCTTCACGTGCTGGATGCGAAGACCCGAAACATCGTGACGGTCGAAGACCCGATCGAATACGAATACGACAAGAACATCGCGCAGGTGCAGGTCACGGAAAAGATGGGCTTCCCGAAGGTCATGCGCACCTTCCTCCGCCAAGACCCCGACGTGATGATGGTCGGTGAAATGCGCGACCCCGAGTCGCTTGCTATCGGCATTCAGGCGGGTCTTACCGGCCATCTCGTCATGAGCACGCTGCACACGAACAACTCGATCGAGACGATCGGCCGTATGCGTGATATGGGCGCCGAGCAGTACCTGATCTCAGGTGTTCTCATCGCCATTCTCGCTCAACGCCTCGTACGCCTCAACTGTCCCAAGTGCCGGCAGCCATACAAGCCGAATCCAGAAGAAATCGAAACCCTGCATCTCACCGCCGAAGAGCTCGAGCGCGGGCGGTTCGCGAAGGGTGCCGGCTGCAGCGAATGCCGAGGCACGGGCTATAAGGGCCGCGTGGGCGTGTTCGAGCTGGTTCTGGGAACTCCAGAGTTCCGAGCCGCTATTGCACGCGGAGACGACTGGCCCACCATGCTTGAGATTGCGAGAAGGCAGAACTTCAAGACGATGCTTGAAGACGGCCGTATCAAGGTCATGGCTGGTTGGACGACGCCGGACGAAGTCATTCGCGCGGTGTACACGCAGGCGATCGATTAAAGAAGGAGTCGAGGAGTCGAGGAGTCGAGGAGTCGAGGAGTCGAGGAGTCGAGGAGTCGAGGAGTCGAGGAGTCGAGGAGTCGAGGCTAGGACGGAGCAATCGTGATTGCGGCTTCAGATAATTGAGAAGAGAAAAGACTCTGGACTCCCAGACTCCCAGACTCCTGGACTCCTCCCCCCTCCTTCCCCCTTTTTAACGACAGGCGAATTTAACAGGTGGATACCTGGGAACATTACCAGGTACCTCTCCGTCCCTCAACGTGAAACTGGTTCATACGCAACTTCAACAAGGTGCGTTGAAGAATGTCCAGAGGCTAAGCCAAGGCAGTGGGAGAGTTGCAGTGGTCGCTTTTGATGAACCGGAGACGGTTGCCTTGATCGCGGGTGGCGGAGCGATGAATCATCATATTACGCTTCGCCCCAGCATCAAACACCTTCCCGGAGCACACGAGCCCACCCATTTTTCCCCTCCAGAGCGCGCCGACGGATTGCTTGAAAGGGAGAGAAAAATGAAAGTAGCAACATTCGCATCCGTACTCAGCTTCGTGCTGATTTCAGCCGTTTCGCAGGCGCAAATCACTATCTATCAAGATCCCGGTAACTTTACCGACGACGAAAACGTGCTGTTCAATGACCCCAGCCTTCAGCAGCAGGGCACGCTGGTTCAGGGCCGAACCAATCGGCAGAATTGGATCGTTGACTTCCGCAGCGACTCAGAGCTAGACGCCACCGGCGGACAAGCCATGATCACCGAGATTCACGGCCGCAAGAGCAGCTTCAACGATCTTTCGGTTGAAATGCACGACGCCGACAAGTCGTTCCACACGCTAATTTGGAACCTTAACGCGGAAGCAGATGGCCAAGTGACGTTCACCATCAATCACAGTGGCGGCGTGTACACGCAGACGTTTAACCTTGAGGCAAACGGCGAAAACTGGTTCCGAATGCAGGCAGACAGCGGGACGATGTTCAACGCCTCCTTCGAATCGACGGTTGGCATCAACGACGTGAAGCAGGTTCGACTCGGAGCCGTTCCTGAACCGGCATCCCTGCTCGGCCTCGGCCTCGGCGCAGTTGCCTTCCTTCGACGGAGGAACAAGAAGACCGTCTGATCATCGGAGAACAAGCTAAAACGGGGAAGACTCCCAGGCTTCGCCTGGGAGTTTTTCTTTCATCGGTTTACAAGCCGGAGAAAGTCCAACGCCGGCCCGGCAAGCACTCCAGCAGCCAAGATGCCCGCGATGCATATAACGAACGTGCCGACCATCGCCGGCCCAGCCTTGGCGAACCTGCCTTCCACAGAAGCATCGTCGCTGCACGCGGCAATCGCGATCGAGAGGTAGTAGAAAATGCTGATGGCTGAGCTGACCGCGAGCACCAGAGCCAAAGGAGTCAACCCTGCCGACACGGCATCGTTGAAGATCATCAGCTTTCCGACGAAGCCGCCGGAAGGGGGAATGCCGATGAGCGAAAGCATGCAAACGACGAGCGCAACGGCTGCAATCGGGGAACGCTTGTACAGCCCCAGCATGTCGTCGATGCTCGTCGGTTCCGATCCATCTTTGGCCGCAAGGGAAACGACAGCAAAAGCTCCGATTGTCGTGAATGCGTAGCTGAACAAATAGTAAGTCACCGCGCCCGTCCCTATTCTGCCCGGGTCCTTCACATGGGCCAGAATGGCCACAAGCACATACCCAGCGTGAGCGATCGAGCTATAAGCCAAGATGCGCCTAACGTCCCGCTGCGAAAGCGCCACCAGGTTTCCGACCAGCATCGTGATGGCAGCCAGGACCATGACCGGCGGCATCCACACATGGCTCAGCGGGGCTACCGCCTCGAGCACCCTCACCAAAGCAGCAAGCGCACCGATCTTTGAAACCGTGGCCATGAACGCCGCTACATTAGTCGGAGCCCCCTGGTATACGTCCGGAGTCCACTGGTGGAAAGGCACCAAGCTTGCCTTGAACCCCAGCCCAACCAGCATGAGGGCAAGGCCGAAAAGGACGAGAACTTGCAGCTCGGTCTGGTGCCGTACCCAGGTGAGGCCGATCTCGCCAAGATTCAAGCTCCCTGTGCCGCCATAGACGAACGCGATGCCAAAGAGCAGGAATCCGCTGGCGAAAGCGCCGAGCAAGAAGTATTTCATAGCGGACTCTTCGGACCGCTGCTCCTGTCGCGACAAGCCCGCCATGACGTAGAGCGAAACAGAAAGAATCTCAAGGCCTAAAAAAAGCACCAGCAGGTTGTTCGTAGCCGACATGAGCATCGCGCCAACAGCGGACCACAACACCAGCGGATAGAACTCACCGAATGCGATCGCCTTATTGCGCAGGTAGGTCTCGCTGAAGAGGATGCACAGCGCTGCGCTCAATACGATCACCAGTTGAATCGCAGTGCCGAACTTGTCGAGAACGTAGGTCTCCGCAAAGGTCTCAAAGCCTGGGCTAGTGAACTGCATCACCAGAGCCCCGGCTGCGACCACCAGTCCGGCCAAGCTCACGCCAACGATCAGATCGTTTTGATGCTTCGGTCGGATCATCTCACAAATGAGCGCGAGAATCCCCGTGATTGTCACTACGGCGATCGGTAGGATCGCCTCCCAATTCACGTCTGGCAAAGGAAAATTAAACGGCTGCAAGTGCGTGAGTCTCCAAATAGCGTGTGATGTCCCGGTGCGGGCTGACGAGGCGAATATCGGCTTCCGGGTTGGATGTTGCGAGAGCTCCGGAGCGCATCTGCCTCACTTCTTGCAGGCCGATGCCAGAAGCCGCTTCGTCCCAGGCAAAAACATGGGCAGGCAGGTCGCTGACGAAATCGAGATAAACGCCCTCGCCACCGGCCACGAACACGATGTTCAAGACCGCGTCCTTAATCTCCTCAAGCAGCTCCCGGTCGCGCTCCAGATAGTAGCCACCGTACTGCATCGGGGAAGTATGCCGGGGATCCGCCCCGTGTAAGCGGTAAAGGATGCCATCAGCGCTGTTCTCCAGAGCCAACTGAATCTGCACCGCCACTTGACGCGTCAGCCCCTCGAGGAGATCGTTACCCCTCGCAGGATCCTCTTCCAGAAGCTTATTGAGATTCAAGTTCTGAAGCATGTTAAGTCCGAACGGGCTCACCACCTCCGCGATAACCAAACGATTTTCGTCGGAGAAGCGCCCGCTTTCTGGTCCGATAATCAAAGCATCGCCTTCGACTCCGTCAGTGCCCGGCCAACCGATTACCGGCTTCCGATCCACCTCGCCGCCGCGAGCTGCCGCCACCACTCTCTCGCGTGAGGTCATCGGTTAAGGACGACCGCCTCCGCCGGCGAATCGGCCCATGTCGGCTTAAGGGCCTGATCGTTCAGCGCCATTTGGCGGGTGGCATCGAGGCTGGCTTCCATTGGCCGCGTGAACGTGGCCGGATAAAGGCCTCCCCATAGCATTACGAAAACAAGAACACCGGCAAGCGCAGCCTCCCACGGCTTCAGGTCCTTGAGCCTTGCGTTGATAGACACCACGACCGGCCCGTAAAACACCTGCTGGTACATGTAAAGCAAGTACACCGCAGCGAGAACGACGCCACCCGCGGCCAATGCCACATAGATCGTGCTCAGCCCCGCCACACCTGCATAGCCCGCCTTGTAAGCACCCAGCATCGACAGAAACTCGCCGACGAATCCGCTGAGGCCCGGAAGTCCGACGCTGGCCAACATCGAGATGAGAAACAGCGTGGCGAAGATCGGCATCTGTGCTTTCAGACCGCCAAACGCCCGGAACTCGGTGGTACCGCGTCGCTGAAGAAGGAATCCGACAAGCAGGAACAGCGCGGAGGCGGTTAGCCCGTGGCTAAGCTGCTGATACGTCCCACCCACCAATCCGATCTGATCCAGTGAGAAGATCCCGAGGATCACAAATCCCATGTGCGAAACGGTCGAATAAGCCAGCATTCGCCGCATGTCAGGCTGCACGGCAGCCAAAATCGCCCCATAAAGAATGCCGATCACTGCCAATCCCATGATGATAGGGATGTGGCCGCGGATGACGTCAGGAAACAGCGGGAGGCAGAATCGCAGCATTCCATAGCTGCCCATCTTCACCATCGCGCTGGAAAGTATCGGCCCCGCCACCGGAGACTCCGCATACGTATCTGGAATCCATGTATGGAACGGGAATCCGGGTGCCTTAACGAGGAAAGCTATCACAAAAGACCAGAAAATCAGCGACTGGGCCTGCAAGGCACCGGCCCACAGGGAGCCATTCGAGACCGCTGACTGAATATCGATGATGCTGAACGACCACGTCCCGGTGGCTCTCTGGTGGAGATACGCCAGCGTCACCATACCGACGAGCATGAAGATCGATCCCGCGAAGGTGTAGATGAAGAATTTCGCCGCTGCTCGTCTCCGCCCGTCTCCGCCCCACAGTGCCACCAGGAAGTACATGGGCACCAGCGACAGTTCGAAAAACGTGTAGAACAGGATCAGATCGAGCGATACGAACGTGCCGATCATCGCTGTCTCCAGCATGAGCACCATCGCCAGGAATAGCTTTGCCCGATGCTCCACGTACGAGCTGAATCCGAGCGCCACGATCGTCAGAAGGGCTGTTAGGGGTACGAGCCAAAGCGAGATGCCGTCGACTCCCAGGTGGTAATTCACCCCCGCCGACTGCAGCCAGGGAATGAATTCGGTGAGCTGAAACTTGAAGGAGCCGGCGTCGAAGCGCAA
>JBGGMI010000246.1:0-9425 GCA_041288075.1 Fimbriimonas sp. | reverse complement strand
GGTCGCGCATCTCTTGGTAGTTAGTTTCGGTGATCGTTGGAATCATGGTTTGAGGAGCCGGCGGACTTCTTCGGCTTGTTCGGGCGTATCGACGGCGAGCTCGGAGCCTTCTCCAAGGGACATCTTGATTCTGACGCCATGCTCCAGGAAGCGGAGCTGCTCGAGGCTTTCGGTGGTTTCGAGGGGGCTTGGGGTCCAGCGGGCGAAGGCTTGCAAGACGTCGTAGCGGTAGGCGTAGATGCCGACGTGCTTTTTGACGGGCAGGGCTCTTTCGTTACGCGGGTAGGGAATGGCATAGCGGCTGAAATAGAGGGCGTAGCCTTCCCAGTCGGTGGCGACTTTCACGACGGCGGGATTGTCGTGCTCTTCCGGCGGGCACTGGCCGTAGACGCTGCCCATCGGGACATTGTTGTCGCCCAGGAGCGGCTCGGCGCAGGCGCAGATGCTTTCCGGTCTTATTAGCGGCTCGTCGCCCTGGACGTTGATGTAGACGTCTGCTTTGACTGATTGGCTTACTTCAGCTATGCGGTCGGTGCCGGAGGGGTGGTCGTTGCGGGTCTGAATGGCTTCGGCGCCGAAGGCTTTGCAGGCGTCGATGATTTCCTGGTCGGGGGTGGCGATGAGGACGTGCTCGGCGACGTTGGAGGCGAGGGCGCGCTCGTAGACCCACTGGATCATGGGCTTGCCGAGCAAGTCGCAGAGCGGCTTGCCTGGGAAGCGGGTGCTTGCCATTCGGGCGGGGATGACTATGAGGGATCGCATCAGTCCGCGGCGGCGATGGCCTCCAATTCGGCCTCGCGCTGACCTCCCTCCATGGCGCTGACGCAGGTGGCGATGGTGATGTCGCCGGAGACGTTGAGGACGGTGCGGCTCATGTCGAGGATGCGGTCGATGCCGAGTACGAGGCCGACGGATTCGGGGGGGACGCCGATCTTGATGAGGATCACCATGATCATGGGCCAGGAGCCGCCGGGGACTCCGGCGGTGCCGACGCCCGCAAGGATCGCCATGAGGAGGACGGTGACCTGTTGGCCGAGATCAAGGGTGATGCCGAAGAAGTTCGCCAGAAAGATGATCGTAATGCCTTCGAAAAGGGCGGTTCCGTTCTGGTTGGCGGTTGCGCCGACGGTGAGGACGAAGGAGCTGATGTCCTTCGGGAGGCCGACGTCTTCTTGGGCGGATTTCAGGGCTACGGGGAGCGTCGCGTTGCTGGAGCTCGTCGAGAACGCGGTGAGCATCACGGTTCGGATCTGACGGAAGAATTCGACCGGATTGCGCTTGGCGATGAACTTGATGGCGAGGCTGTAGACGCCGAACTGGTGCAGCGCGAGGGCTCCGAGGACGACGAGGACGTATTTGCCCACCTCCATGAGGTCTTTCCAATGGACTTGCGCGACGATGCCGAAGACGAGCGCGGCGACGGCGTAGGGCGCGAGCTTCATGACCCACTCGATGATGCGCAGCGAGACCTCGAAAACGGCTTCCAGCAGATTGACCACCGGCTGCCCCTTCTCCGGCTCGATAGTCGCGAGGGCGATGCCGAAGATGAGCGCGAAGATCATGAACGGGAGCAAGCCGCCGCTGAGTGCGTTGGCTGCGTCCGCGACCGGGTTGTTGCTGACCAGGTTGATGATCGCGTCGGAGCCGGAGTCTGCCTTGCCGGCGTTTTCCATGGCTTTGGCGACGTCTTTGTTGCCGGCGTAGCTTTCGAGGAGGCGGGTACGGGTGGCGGGGTCGACGCCCATGCCGGGTTGGAAGATGTTGACGGCGGCGAGGCCGATGACAACAGCGAGGCCGCTGAGGATGACTGTCATCAGGAGGGTCTTCATGCCCACGCGACCGATCTTTCTGAGGTCGCCGAGCTGCGCGACGCCGAGGACGAGCGCGGAGAACAGGAGCGGCACGACGACCATGAAGATCAGGCGCAGGAAGATTTGGCCGACCGGGCGCGTGTAGTTCTTGATGAACTCTTTGAGGTTCTCGTTATCGACGCCGAATTGGCTCTGGGCGATCCAGCCGAGCAGCGCTCCGACGACGAGGCCGATGAAGATCTTCGTGTGTAGCGGCAAGCCCTTGCGCGTCTGTTCCATCCGCGCTGATTATAACGCTGCCCGCCCGGTAGCATTGCGATTGTGAGATTCGCGCTCTTTGCTCTCCTCGTTGTTTGTGCACCGTTGGCCTCCGCGCAGAGCTGGCCCACCACTCGGGCAGAGCGCACGAATTACCTGGAGACCTCGCACCACGCAGACGTGTTGGACTTCCTGCGGCGCTTGCAGCTTGCCGGTGCGCCGGTGTCGGTGCAGATGATGGGGAAGAGCGCGGAGGGGCGGGAGATGCCTTTGGCGATTGCCTCTTTTCCTCCGGTCGCATCGCCCGCGGAGGCTCGCCGGCTGGGGAAGCCGATCGTGTTTGTGCAGGCGAACATCCATGCCGGCGAGGTGGAGGGGAAGGAGGCGATTCAGGCGGTGCTGCGGCGGCTTTGTCAGGCGGGTCCTTCAGGGTTGCTCGGCAAGATCGTGCTCTTGGTTGCGCCGATCTATAACGCCGATGGGAACGAGAAGTGGGGGCCGGTGGAGAAGAACCGGCCAGAGCAGGATGGGCCGCCGATCGTGGGCGTGCGGGCGAATGGGCAGGGCTTCGATCTGAATCGCGATGCGATTAAGGCGGAGGCGCATGAGACTCAGGGGCTGCTTCGTTTTGTGTACAGCACCTGGGATCCGGATGTGATGATGGATTTGCACACGACGGATGGGACGCGGCACGGCTACGCGCTCACTTACTCGCCTCCTTTGAATCCAAACACGGACTCTGCAGTGATGAAGATGACGCGCGACGTGATTTTGCCTACGATCCGGAAGGCATCGGTTCGGCCGCTTTTCGATTATGGGAATGCGGAGCGGCGGGGGGAAATTCAGTCTTGGTACACGTTCGGGTCTGAGGGACGGTATTGCACGAACTATGCGGGGCTGCGGAATCGGATCGCGATCCTGAGCGAGGCGACGACCTACATTCCGTTCAAGGAGCGGGTTGAGGATACGGACCGGTTCGTGATGTCGACGCTCGAGTGGGTGGCTTCGCATGCTCGGCGGGTGATGGAGACGACTCGTGGGGCGGATGCGCGGGTTGTTGCGTGGGGAATGGATCCTTCGAAGGCTCCGGCGCTGGGAGTTCGGTTCGACTTTGCTTCTCGGGGTTCAGAGGAAGTGCTGCTGGAGAAGGCTGGCGAGAAGAAGCCGATTACTCAGCGTCCGACTCAGATTCAGAAGGTGCGGATGGAGGTTTATGACCGGTTCAAGGTGACGAAGACCTCGAAGTTTCCTGCGGCCTATTTGATTCCGGGCTCCGAGGAGAAGGCGGTGGCCCTGCTGCGCTCGCACGGGATCGTGGTGGAGAAGCTGCTTGCGCCTTGGCAGGGAGCGGCGGAGGAGTTTGTGGTTGGCGAGTTCAAGCAGGCAGCGCGACCGTTCCAGGGGCATCGATTAATCGAGCTGAATGGGGCTTTTCGGGGTGCGAACGCGAGTGCTTCCGCTGGGGCATACCTGGTTCGAACGGCGCAGCCGCTTGGGATTTTGGCGTTTCACCTGCTGGAGCCGGAGAGTTTGGACGGGGTCGCGGCATGGGGCTTCCTGGGGGAGAGCTTTGCGGTTGGATCGGTCTTTCCGGTTGTGAAGCTGTTTAGTGGTCCGAAGGTGCCAACGGAACGCACGTAGTGCCCCCATCCGTGGGGGCATCTCTTCCGAAGATCTCTCATTTTTCCGGAGGAGATGCCTTCACTGATGAAGGCACTACGGTTGCTAGCATCTCGAGTAGCGGCTCGGTTTGCTCAAGCGACAAACACGCGTCGGTGATGCTCTGGCCGTAGGTCAATTTGCCTGGAGCATAGTCTTGCCGGCCCTCGACGAGGTTTGATTCGATCATGACGCCGAAGATCGGGCTACCTTCTTTGAGCTGATTCGCGAGGTCCTTAGCCACGTCGATTTGTCGGAGGTGATTCTTGGTGCTGTTGCCGTGGCTGCAGTCCACCATGATTCGCTTGGGGAGGTTGGCTTTGGCCAGGTCGGCGCTGACACGATCGACGTGCTGTCGCTCGTAGTTGGGGCCGGTGCGGGAGCCGCCTCGCAGGATGACGTGGCAGTCCTCGTTGCCAGCGGTCTGTAGGATGGCGGAAATGCCTTGCTTGGTCGAGCCCTGGAACCAGTGCGGGTGTCGGGCCGCCTGCACGGCGTCGACCGCAACTTTAACATCGCCGTTTGTTGCGTTCTTGAAGCCGATAGGCATGGAAAGGCCGCTCGCTAGCTCGCGGTGAATCTGGCTTTCGGTAGTACGTGCCCCGATGGCACCCCAGGCCACGATGTCGGCGATGTGCTGCGGGACCGTCATGTCGAGGAATTCGGTGCCGGCGGGGACGCCCAGATCGGCGATGTCTCTGAGCAGCAGTCGCGCCATGCGCAGGCCCTTGTTGATGTGGAAAGAGCCGTCGATGTCCGGGTCGTTGATGAGGCCCTTCCAACCGACGGTCGTGCGCGGCTTCTCGAAGTAGGCGCGCATGACGATGAGAAGCCGGTCTTTGTAGCGATCGGCCAATGGCTTGAGCCGCTGCGCGTATTCGAGGGCCGCCGAAGGGTCGTGGATGCTGCAGGGGCCGGTGACGACTACGAGGCGGGAGTCGTGGCCGTGAAGGCAGTTCGCGATCGTCTGGCGCGCTCGGGTGACCAGCTCGGCTGCAGCCGCGGAGATAGGGACTTCCTCGAGCAGGATAGCGGGTGGTAGGAGAGGCCGGACTGCGCGGATGCGCAGGTCGTCCGTCTGCTGGTGGGGCACTTTGTGATTATGAGGGGATGAGTGGGGTGAATGGGGTGAAGGGGTGACTGGGGTGATGGAAGTGATGGAAGTGACGGCGGTGGGGGATATGATCTGTGTGTGTTGAAGGGCTTGCATACGTTGATTTGCGAGGTTGAGGATATGGATCGGGCGGTGGGGTTTTATCGGGATGTTTTGGGGCTGGAGGTTCAGTTTTCTTCGCCGCATTGGACGAGCGTGACTTTGGGTTCGACGAGGCTGGGGCTGCATCCTCCGATGGGCGGGACCCGGGCAGGTGGCGGCTGGATTGTGGGGGTGGAAGTGGAGGACATTGCGGCGCTTCGGACGGTCCTCAACAGCAACGGGCATGAAACGGGCCACTATCACGACACTCCGGCCGGGGTGGTGATGGATTTCACGGACCCGGACGGAAATCGGCTTCAGGCGATGCAGGTTGGGGTGAAGGCGGCGAGTGTTCTCGGGTAGCGAGGCGGAAACTCGCGCGTTGGCTTGCGAGCTTGCAGGGCGGCTTCGGGCGGGAGATGTCGTGTTGCTCGAAGGGCCGCTGGGGGCTGGGAAGACCACGTTTGTGCGGGGATTCCTCGAGGCTCTGGGTCAGCTCGGCCCCGTGCGCTCTCCGACTTTCAATCTCATCCAGACCTTCGAAACGACTCCGCCGGTGATGCATGCCGACCTGTACCGGGTGAGCGGTTGGCAGGGAATCGGGCTGGAGGAGTATCTGGAAACTCACGTATGCCTCATCGAGTGGCCCGATCGAGCGGTCGGGATGGTGGACTTCGATGATTGCTGGCGGGTCGACATCGCGTTCGATGGGGAAGGCAGATCGATCCAAATCGTTGAGCCAAAAGTGCGGTGAAGGGGTCTGACCCGAAATGCCGCGACGAGGTATCCCCGCATTCTTGCTATAAAAGTGCGGAATTCCCTCCGTTTGTCTAACATTTGGCGTACATTGAAGATGCGCCCAGTCCGCGATTTGCGGTTCGCTTTCTGAGCCTGCTTCTAAGGAAGGTACTCGATCTTTGAATACGCGCTAGAAACCTCCGACCGTTTTGCCCGTGTTGCCCTCGAAATGTATGGCAAAGACGGGGAGTTTGACATCGAATTGGCCGACGACGTGATGCTCAATGCATTGGTCCTTTCATTTCTCGAACTCGGCTGCACGGTCGAGCAAAAGACGATGAAGCGAGTGCTCTCGGTGTGGGTGCCGATTGAGGTTCTGGCTTTTTTAGATGCGAAGCGTTTGAACCCGCCGAAGCTGAGGCACTACAGGGTTGGCCCGACTCAACAAGGATTCTCCTTTCGACCTACAGCGCGGACTAGCGCCGTAGAAGGAGGAGTTTCAGATGCCACTACGGCAGACGCTTCTTCTTGTTGAGCAAGGTTCTCGCGAGGAGCCGTTGGCGGTCAAGGCCGTGCTGGGTTGCGGCGTTCCTTGCGAGGTCGAGGTCATCCGGCACGACGGCCACTCGATCTCAGACCTTCTTGCACCGGACGGAATAAGCCCTCAACTGATCATTTTGGAGATTAGCGGGCCTGCCGGACGTGCTATCCCAATTCTGCGCGAACTCAGGAGCCATGACCGGACTCGCCATATGCCGGTTGTAATGCTGTGTCCGGAACAACCACAGGCGCAGATACGGGAGTGCCTTGCCGAGGGTGCCGACCACTACATGGAGAAGTCGACCGAGCCAGCAACGTACATCCAACACGTCTCGCTCATTGCGCGCTCCTGGCTAGCGCTCGACAAGCGGCCGGAGCAATATCTGCCTACGCGTCCACCCGAAGCCTTTGACGGAGAGAATTGATATGACCCAGAAAGAAGCAACCGACATGGCGGTTCAACTGCTTGCCACCTATCCGCATCGGGCATTTGAGATTTCGATGCCGGATAAGGCCGACTATGACCTGATGCGTGCGACGCTACGACGACTTGGTCGTAAGTCTGGCCCTGATGGGGAGTTCTTCGTGATCAAGGTGGAGGCGGGGTAGGATCGGAGGATCGGAGGATCGGAGGTTGTGAGGCTGTGAGACCCTCCGCTGGTTTGCGGAGGGTCTCGTCAGCTTCCTCAGTCGTCGTTCTGGACAATGCTCTTGACGTTGCCGTTGCTGTCCAGAGTCACTTCTAAGTCTTGATCGACCATTCCGCCGCCGTCACCGAGCACATTCAGATACACACGGTATCGAATCGTGCCATTGCTTCGGGGCGTGGCTTCGAAGCGGACGATTTGCGAGTCGACGCCTAGCTGCGCGGAAGCCGCCGCTACCGCATTTGCACCCGCCGTCAGGTAGTCCAGACCTGAGCGAGGCGTGCGGCTATCGATGGACATCAGCGTGTTTCTTTTCACTTCAGCCGAGGGGACCGCTACTCGCACGAGGTGGCCGAGGCCATCCTTGCCGGCGATTCGGAACTCCCAGTAGAGGAAGCCGTTGAAGTTGAGTTTCAGGTCGATCCGAAATGCGTAGCCCGGAGCGGCCGCTAATGCAGCGCTACCTGATTGTGCGTAGGCAGCCTGTTGTCCAAATGCGGCCACGGCAATCACTCCAGCAGCCAGCGTTGTCATAAGACGAAGGGTAAGTTTTCTCATCGTTTTCTTCCATATGAACCCTCGAACGAGCTCGTGCTGAAGAGGAGATGCGGGCTGCATTCTTTGATACACGGCAAGCGGGGGAGCGACTGACATGAGACGCGATACGACGCGACAGGAGCCTCTGGTAAGTCGGCAAGGTAGCCAACAACTGGGTATTTCAAGCGCCGCCCCGGGGAGGGGGATACCATCCCTTGGGGCGGGCTCGGAGGCTCGACGACCGGATCGCCGCTTGGGGGTCGGGCGCCTTTCCGGGAAAGAGCGCCCAAGGGCGACCAGACGGGTTGGTTATTCCATGAACTGCGCCTGGATAGGTGAGTTTCTTGCGTCTTTAGCAATCTGAAGGGCCTGAAAGTTACTCCTCTTTTTCGACCTAATCGGGTAACGGCACGACCTGTATTGCGTCAGATCAAAACGATGACAACGGAAGGCGGAATTCATGCTCCCGATGTAGGTAAAACATCCGACAACTTGGGTGCGGCATCGGTTATTCTGGACGAAGCTGGTTCGTGCAAGATACGGGTTCGGCTCGATTCTGCGCACACCGTTCGCTTTGAACCCCTGGCATTGAATGCTGACGGGCAACCGTTCGCCGCAGCCTCTTTTGCTTGCGACATCCAGGATGCGGCATGCGTTACCGCAGACTCAACCGTTCAGATCGTCGATGAGCAGGGCCACTTTATCGCAAGGTGTAGCGGCGACAAGGTCTGGCTTGTATTCGTGGTGAACAAGGAGTCCATCAGCGATTCCTGCCTCGTCGAGCCGAAAACGTATGACCGAGCTATTCGGCAGGCAGTCGAGGAGTCTAGGAGTCTAGGAGTCTAGGAGTCGGAGAAGCATTCTAGGAATCTGGAAGGAGTCTAGGAGTCTTGTCTTCGACTCCTCATAAATAAGAACCCCCGGCCGTTACCGGCCGGGGTGATGTTTAGATGGAAATCACAGGGGGATTAGAACCTGCGGGAATTAGCATAGCAGGGGCTCATCTGTTTTGTTATGCATTCAACAACAAAATAGCTCGTAAGAGTGATCAGGCTTGGACTAAGCGGACCGGGAGCGTGTATGACCTTGAGTTCGCAGGCAATTCCTCGTCAGTCGGCTCTAGACATACTTTATTGCTGACACCATAGCAAGGAAGTGCAACGACAACAGCTTTAGAATAGAGTTCAATAAAGCAGAAGGCTCAAAGCTGTGTTTGCTCTCCCCTTGGCAGCCGCGAGCCTTTATTTTTATTGATGTGGCGCCCTCTCGTAGGGCGCTGTATCTTCTCTGGCTGCTCCACGAGCAGACGGACCCTACGATCAAGGCTGAAGCTTGGCGAGAGCGGAGCCGAGCGGTAGCGGATCTGGACAAGCTGTATGGATGCCGAGTCGACTGCCACGACCTCGCCGACGTTGCGCGCAAGCGCCACTGTGACCTCTTCGATGCCGCGCTCCTGATGCCTACGATCGTCGAGGACCTGGTGGAGATGCGGCGGCATGGACCCTAGCGTGCAAAACTAGCGTTTATGCCACTCCAGGTCTTGAATCATCCCTTGGCCGGCCATCTGCTCGCAGCGCTACGCGACAAGACCACGCCACCCGCGCAGTTTCGGACGCTTGCTGCCAATCTCACGACCATCCTGGCGATTCAGGCGACCTATGGGATGCGTGTGCGGGATGCCTTAGTGGAGACCCCGATCAAAGAGACACGCTGCCGTGTGCTCGATCAGCCTCTCGCCGTAGTGCCGGTGCTTCGAGCAGGGCTGGGCATGCTGGAGCCGATCGTGCAGCTCTTTCCCGAGGTCGCAGTGGGATATATCGGGTTGGAGCGGCGCGAGGATACGGCCATCGCGCGGTCCTACTACAGCAAGCTGCCGAACCTCGCCGGGACTTACACGCTGTGCGTTGACCCAATGCTAGCAACGGGCGGATCTGCAGCGCAGGCAATCGGGCTGATTAAGGCGCATGGGGCTGAGCAAGTTACCATGGTGTGCATCGTGGCCGCGCCGCAAGGCGTGCAGAAGCTGCAGGAGATGCATCC
>JBGGMI010000245.1:0-14446 GCA_041288075.1 Fimbriimonas sp. | reverse complement strand
ATCGTTCTCTTCGCCGTTGGTGTCGCGTTTCAGGACAACCTGCCGCCCCAACTGCAACTTCACCTTAAAACCTTGCGCGAGGCTCAGTCTCTTACCGCCACTGTTAGCGTCAAGCAAATTGGTGGAGATGCTGCCGATTATCAGTTCAGCTACCAAAAACCAAATCTGCTGAAGATTTCTGGACCCGAAGGCTTCACCATTGCGGACGGGAAGACAATCTACACCTATACCGCCAAGGACAAAACGTATACCGAAGCTCCTGCCACAGAGGAAGCGCTGCAGGCGGTTCTTCGGAAGGATCTTTATGCATGGTCCGCTTTTTTCACAAAGGCTGACAAAGACTTCGTGAAGGCTGCCAAAGCTGGAGCCAAGAGAAATATGAAGGGGAACGAAGTGACCGAGGTCGCGATAACTCCTCCTCAAGAGGGTTTTGGTGTGGCGACGCTTTACGTGGACGAGAAACTGGGGCTGGCCCGCGCGTTTGGATTGAAGACAGCCGACAAGGAGTATCTCGCGATGGCGACGGAGCTCAAGGTATCGACGGACCCGCTGCCCGCCACCGACTTTGTATTTACTGCACCTGCGGGGGCCAAGAAGGTGGAAGCTGCCGCTGCTGGGGCCTCCCTCTTTCCGGAAGTTCAAGCGATCATGAACCGCAACTGTATGCCTTGCCACAGCGCCAATCAACGGTCGGCAAATATCGATCTGACCTCCTACCATGGCATCAGATCGCTAGTCGTTCCTGGAAACACCGCCGAGAGCCGGCTGGTGAAATCGCTGCACGGTGCGGGTGCCTCGCAGATGCCGAAGAATCGGCCGCCTCTGCCCGACGCTCAAATCAAGCTGATCGAGCAGTGGGTTGCGGACGGGGCGAAGCAGTAGACGCAGGATTGGACGCGATTCTTTGAATAACTTGTTCTTTGTGGAACGAATTGCTGTAGATTAGAAGGGTAGCCCTAGGATGGGGCTGCTCTTTTTGGGAGGCCATGGATGCGCTTCGGGACACTACTAGCACTTTTTGGTTGCGCCGCTTTCTCGCAGGCGCAGGTCAGCTCGCTGTTTTCGCCGCAGGAGCGTGACGCCGTTATTCAGTTCTGGAGCAAGCCAGAGCGGTACACGAGCACGGTGCCTTCGGATGCTTTGGAGAAGGGGCTTTGGCAGGTTCGGCTGACGGTGGCCGGGTCGAAGTGGCTCTGGGATTACCAGCGGGGCAAGAAGATTCCCCCCGGCTCGACGCCTGTCCCTCAAAACGATGAGCAAAAGGGTTGGGAAACCTGGATTCAGGCCAAGCTTGCTCGCGACCGCTGGGAGGCTTTGCAGGTTGCTCAGAAGGCGAACGAGGCTATCTTAGGCAAGAAGCTGCCGACTCCTGACCAGCACACGCCAGCGGCCGAGCCTCCACTAGCGGGTCCCATGCCTCCTTCCCTGCTCGCGCATTGCGGCAACGCGCCTCCTTTGGCGGAGGCCGTCGTGCCGATGGTGCATTCCATTCTTTTCGACGACGCGACGATCGCTTATCGGGACAACACGCGATTGTCGAGCCCACGCTATGCCTTTTATCGCTTCGAGAAGGGCGTGATGTCGGGCGGAGTGCCGGCCAAGGCGATCCCGCCTGAGAAAATGGCACAGCTTTGCCAGATGGCGGGGATTAGCGAGTCCGATGCGAAGGTGATGCGTGCGGTGTCGATGCTGGAGGGAGGCTTCGACTCGGTCAATACCTACGACACCGGGTTTGTGTCCATAGGCTTCATTCAGTTCGCCAGCTTGTCGGGGGGATCGAACTCCTTGGGGCAACTCTTGAAATTGTACAAGGAGACGGACCCCTCCAGTTATGTGGCCGACTTCAAGCGCTTTGGAGTGGATGTAACTCCCGACGGCGTGCTGCAGGTCCTGGATATCTCCACGGCGGCCGAGCTGAATGGGCCGGATGCGGTGAAGGAGATCATCGAGGACAAGCGGCTCGTGGCGGTGTTTCAGCGGGCGGGGCAGAAGAGCGATAAGTTCAATGCCATGCAGCTTAGGGCGGCGCGGGATTTGTATTTGCCGGCTAACGATGCGGTGTCTTTGCAGTTCGGCGACGCAACCTTGAGCGGTTGCGTTAGCGACTTCATCAAGTCGGAGGCGGGCATGGCCGTGTTGATGGATCGAAAAGTGAACAGCGGAAAACTCGATCCCTTGATGACGATTCTGTCGCAGATCGCGGCTGAGGTGAAGCCGCAGTCTTTGGCGGATTTGGCACCTTATGAGCGGGATATTGTCGCGGCTTTGAAGTATCGGAAAGATTATCTTGCCGACAATACGTTGACCCAACCGGCTGCTTCGAAAGGCTCGCGCTGGTCTGCGCAGGCTAGTCGGGGGAAGGTTGGTCGGGGACAGCCTTAGGCCAGTTTTTAACACAAAGTTCACCGAGAGCACGGAGCCTCACAAAGAGGGTCCTATTTGAACATCTTTCGCAGGCGTTCCTGCTCTTCTCGTTCTCTTTGGCGCTCGTACACGTCGCCGAGATAGGCCTCTTGTTTGGCGGCTTCTCGCTTCTTGAGGGCTTCCAATTCCTTTCTGTCCTTGCGATCTTGCAGGGCTTCTCCGAAGCGGATGCCGCCGGTGTCCTTGAGGGTCATGTAGCTGGTGAACAGGCCCACGATGGCGAAGAGGGTGAAGAAGCCCTGGCCGCCAAAGATTCCGTAGAGGAGCAGCGGAGGGGTGATGATAAGGCCGAGGTGAGCCACCAAGCGGAGCGCCTTGACCTCGTGCATGCGGTGCGCGAGGATGGCACTGAGGGCGCGGCCGCCGTCCCACGGCAGGGAGGGGATGAGGTTTAGGAAGCCCAGGAGAATGTTGGTTCTGCCGAGCTGCTCGATAATGAAGAGCTGGTTGAAAGCTTCCGTGTAGGGGTCGGCGCTTGCGGTTCTTGCGACGGCTAGGCAGATGAGGCCGATGGCGAACGTCGCGGCGGGGCCGGCGAGAACGATGAGGAGGTCCTGCCTGGGCGTTCGCGCTCCAGTGGAGGATGCAAAGCCTCCCATCCCGTGGAGCATGATCGATAGGCCTTTGAGGCGGTAACGCTTGGCCGTTAGCGCGTGGCCCAACTCGTGAATGAGGATGCTCAGGACGATGAGCGCCGCGTATTCGAGCGCGTGCCAAAAATCCCACCCGCTACCCCGAAGTGCCGGCAGGAGGAAGAAGATGATCGTGATGTTCAGGAAAATCGGAATCCCGAACAAGCTGCCGACTCGAACCGACCAGTTGAAGATTGCGTTAAGTTTTGAAAGGTTCATGAGCGGGCTAGCGGTTGGTATACCGCCTGCCGCTCAGGTGGGCCTAGGGAGTCTTGGGAGGCCCGTCGGCTCGGAGGGAGATTTCGGCGATTTTGTCGTTGTTGGACCAGACGATTCGAGCGATATAGTTTCGCGTCGGGGTCGAGAGGCGGTAGGTGAGGAGCTTGTCCTGGTTGTAGGCTTCTTCTCCTAGGAACGTAATGGCGTCGAGGGTTTTAAGAATCGCGTATGCCCCGGGTCCCATCTTTGCCCGGTCGGTGCTCATTGGCGCGATGACTTCAGGCTCTAAGAACTGAGGGTCGGGAGTGTTGGCGGCGAGCTTGGCGAGGGCTGCTTTGACCTTATCTGTTCTCTCCTTCTTCGTGTCGGGCTGTTCGGTCGGAACGGCGATTTTGAGGGATGGCTCGACGTTCTCAGCGATCTGGGTGGCCAGGGCTTGGCCGTTGATCGCGTAAACGTTCGCCATCAGGATTACGCTTAGGTTGGCCGTCGGATAGTGATAGTAGCCGGCGCTATAGCCTGCGGAGTTGCCGTGGTGTCCGACGAAGGGCTTGCCTCCGAGGGGCGGGAGGAAGGTGCCGAAGCCGTAGTTTCTGGTCCGGCCGGTCTTTAGCTTGCCGGGCGTGATCATCATTTGGTAGCTGGCGGGCTTCAGGAGCTTGCCCCCGATGAGCGCGGCGTCCCACTTGGCCATGTCCTTCACGTTGCTGAGAATCGCGCCATCGGAAATGATGCTGAGCATGGAGAATCGGCTTCGGAATTGCTTGCCACCCATGTTCATGTAGCCGTGCGCGCGGTTCCTGATGATCGCATCGGGGTCGAGGATGCTCGTGTTCGTCATGCCGAGAGGCTTGAAAATTCGCTCGTTGATCAGCTCGGTGTAGCTCTTCCCGCTGACCTTCTCCAGCACCAGGCCGAGGAGGGCGAAGTTGGTGTTGCTGTAGGCCATCGTGACGCCTGGCTCGAAGTCGAGGGTGAGTGGCTTGACCTTTTCGAGGAACGTCTTCTGGTCGAACTCCTCGGTGAGCATGAGGCCGGGGATGACGACGTACTCCTTGAGGCCGCTCGTGTGGTTGAGCAGGTGGCGCAGGGTGAGGGGCTTCCAGAGGTCGGGCGAGCCGTCGATGTACTTGGTGACGCTGTCGTCGAGGCTGAGCTTGCCTTCCTCCATCATCTGGAGGACCAGCGTGGCGGTGAACTGCTTGGTGATCGAGCCGATCTCGAAGATGTTGTCTTCGTTCATCGGAACATCGAGCTCCAGGTCGGCTTTGCCGTATGCACCGGTTCGGATGATCTTGCCGTCTTTGACAATCGCCAGCGTTAGGCCGGGGACGTTTTGGCGGGTCATTTCCGACTTGATGAAGTCGTCGAGCTGGTCAGCTTGAGCCGAGACTGCGATCGCTGCAAGCGCAGCCACATAAAGAGTCCTCACGGGAGGAGTTTACGTGGTCTCTCGTTCCCGAGTTCCCGTTCCCAAAGGGGGGAGGGGGGCTGCTGAGTGGGGTGATGGGTGAGTGGGGTGAAGGGGGGTTCATCCTACCTCTCGTGGGGAGGTAGGTAGTTGTTTTGGTTCGCGCACATTAATGTAGATTTGTAGTTGGCATTTCGTCAACCATGTGCGGAAAAGATTCTTAGGAATTTTTTTGCGGTGGGCCCTTTTCAACGCGAGGCGTGTCGTGTCGTTAGTTCTCAGCCGGAACCCCACCTAACCCCCCCCTCCCGCCGGAGCGGCAAGGGGAGGAACCGGAGGGATCCTAGGAGCCGGGCCAAGACAAAACAAGGTGTCCCCACGCACTCACACCATGGCTTATTGAAAGAGCACCTACGGACACTGAAAGTGGTGCCCCTGAGGCATCATCTCCAAGTGCATCCCGCTCTTGTAGCTATCGCAGAAGCAACCCGAGGCTCGAGCTTTGAGAATGATCTCTGGCTTGTGGGCGGAGCTGTGCGTGATGAGCTGCTTTCGATCCCGCATGAGAACGACTTCGACCTGGTAACCCGGGGCTCTTCGGCCGAGCTGGCTCATCTGCTGCGGGACAAGGGGCTGTCCTCGATTCCTCCCGTAACGTACGAGCGGTTTGGAACCGCGATGGTGCATGTGCATGGCACGAACGTGGAGATCGTTACCGCCAGGCGTGAGAGCTATGAGGAGGGATCGCGGAAGCCTACGGTGGAGGCAGCCACGTATGAAGAGGATGCGGCCCGCAGAGACTTCACGGTCAACACGCTGATGCGGTCCATCCACTCGGAGGAGCTTTGGGATCCGCTGGGGAACGGACTGGACGACCTGAAAGGCAAGGTCTTGAGAACGCCACTGGACCCGGGCGAGACTTTCCGGGACGATCCCTTGCGGATGCTTCGAGCGGTGCGCTTTCGATGGAAGCTGGGTTTCGAACCTGCAGAAGGGCTCTACGACTCGATCCTGGCAACCAAGCAGCGGCTGAAGATCATCAGCAACGAGCGCATTCGCGACGAGCTGTTGAAGATGCTGCAGCAGCCCACCGCCTCCGAGGCTCTGAACGACCTCATGAACCTTGGCCTCATCGAAATCTTCGCGCCCGAGCTGGTGCCGATGAAGGGATGCGAGCAGGGGAAGTGGCATCATTTGGATGTCTGGGACCACAGCCTCTTGGTGCTGAAGAACGCGGGGACGGGGGACATCGTGCTCTCGCTGGCGGCGCTTCTCCACGACGTTGGAAAGCCGGCGACCCGGATCATCGACGAGAAAGGGGACACGCGATTCTTCAGCCACGAGGTCGTAGGTGCCGATATAGCCGCCAAACTTCTGCGGCGATTGCGGATCGCGCAGAACGAGATCGACCAGGTCGTTCCACTCGTGCGAAACCACATGCGTTTGGGTAGCTTCGAGACCTTCACGCCCGCGGCAGCCAGACGGCTTGTGCGGGATTTGGGAGACCAGACCGAGCGGCTCCTGACGCTGGTCGAAGCCGACGCCAACGCTCTGAAGGCCGGTGTCAGGACGATGGACCTCCAGCAAATCCGCTCCAGACTCGCTGAAACCAAAGCCCAAACGCCCAGAGAAGCACTCGAGAGCCCGCTAAGCGGAGAGGAGATTATGGAATTCCTACAATTGAGTCCTGGACGGAAAGTGGGAGAGCTCAAGAATTTATTGGCAGAAAAGGTGATCGAAGGAGAGCTACAGCCAAACGATAAAGAAGCGGCAAAAGCAATGCTGACGCAGGAAATTGAAGCTAAAAAGGGCTGAACCAACGGGGGAGGAGAGAGCGTCTTTTGACTACTCCCACCTACGATCAGCTTTTTAACAATAAACCCTGCCTTGACTTATCGGAGCAAGCGTGGGAAAATGTGCACAACTTCGCCAGAGTTGGCGGGAGAGGGAAGATATGCAGATAACGGGCAAGACCATCCGAACGATGTGTGTGCTTGCGGGGCTTACGGTGTTGGCGGCAGCGTCATCCGCCACCATGCTCCCGCTCGATGCGCAGATTCAAATTGACAGGGCACTCAACAGCCCCACCCTCACAGTTCGCTACTCCGGCGCTAACGCCGCGATCGTCGAGCTGCGAATTAATGGGGAGAGCATCGGCACGCGGAGCGTCACCGCAGCCAAAGATGCCGGCGAAACCAACTTCAACATCGACTTGAACTCGCTGAAAGACGGCGACAACGTGGTCGAGATTCGGCTCTTCGATCGCACCGGCAAACTCGTCGGCAGCGACAAGACCAACATCTCCACCGATCAGAGCAACCGCGGACCCGTCTATCTGAAGACACCGAAGGTTGGAGCCACGATTCAGGGGCCGGTCGAGATTTCTTTGGGTTTCGGGAAAGACCTCAAGAATGTCTATGTCAGCTTCTTCGTGGACAACGACTTCAAGAAGATGACCAACTACCCGCCGTACAGCTTCAACTGGGACACGGCGCTTGAAACCAATGGTTGGCACGAGGTCGAGGCATGGGTCATCGACGACACCAGCACGACCTACAAGACTCGCAAGACCCGAGTTTTTGTTGACAATCCCGGCGGACGAACGGATCGCGTTGGCGTGAGCCAAGAAGCCGCACCCAAGACGAACCCCATCCGACAGAGCGTGGTCGGCAACGAGGCAAGCGTCAAGGCCATCAATGTGAAGTCTTCTGCCAAGGCAGTGGGCGCGTCTGGCAATGGACAGGCTCCTGTTATCAGCGGAACGCCGGTTGCTAACCGAGTTCAACCGAAGGCGATTGGCGCGATGAGCGGCACGAAGTCGATGGCCAAGGCCAACGTCCTCGCCACCGGAGCCAAGAACATGACTCCTGGTCTCCGACTTGCACCGCCTGAGCAGATCGTTAAGAAATCGACGACGCTGCCGGCGGTCGTGAAAAACGCAGCCCCAACAATGGTGGCCATGGCGACCAAAGTCGACACTTCGGTCAAGACCGTGAAAGCGCCTCCTGCCGTTGTGATGAACACCGTGAACACAACGGTTGGCATGATGAAGATCACGAAGGGCTCACGCCTTCCGAATCTCGGCACCTTCGCCGTCGTGCTCAACTCGCAGTTCGTCGAGTTCGACGTGAATCCTCGGGTCGACGAGGGAGTCCCAATGACCCCGTTCCGCCATCTCCTCGAGAAGGCAGGCGGCACCGTCAAGTGGGAGAACCTCAGCAAGTCGCTCAAAGCGGATGCAGAGGGCAAGAAGATCTATCTGCAGATCGGAGAGCTCAATGCACTCGTCAACGATCTCTCGGTCAGCCTGGAGCGTCCGGCATACCTGGAACGGGGCCGCACCATCGTTCCTCTGAGCTTCCTTCGAGACGTTCTGAACGTCGAGATCGAGTTCGACAAGGAAACGGGCCACGTCCTGATCACCTCGATCAAGAAGTAAGCCTCTATTTCTTGAAATTGAAGGAAAGGGCCAGGGCATTGCACCTGGCCCTTTTTGTTTCGTATACAGTAGTCATTGCTACGCATGCGCGTTCTAACCTGGGAACTCGATGGCCGCCGATAACGATCGATCGCTAAGATACAAGCTTCTGCTTGTGCTCGGCGTCGCTTTTGCGACGATGGGCAACGTGGCGATTATCGCGGTGAACATGCTGGTGATGCACCGCGAGGCCCGCGGCGCCACCCTCATCGGCGGCTCGGTGGTCATCGGCGTCGTGTTGCTCGTGTTCGGGCTTCTGCTGGCGTTTCTTGTTACTTCCTTCATCCTGCCGACCTCGGTCATTCAGAACCTTCAAAAGACGTTCCCCACGACGAAGCGCCTACTCAGCGGCTCCTTCCTCGAAATGCTCTTCGTGGCCATCATCGCCCTGGTCGTCGTTTCTGCGGCCGTGGGCATGGTGATGCAGAACGACGCTGAGGCGACGGCTATCCTCTCCCTCAAGCGGGTGCGCTACCTCGAAGTAGTGCGTACGCAAGCAGCCAACGCAATTTCGGCGGGCGGAGTCGATGCAGCCGGTGCAGCCCACTTAACCTCCGTGGCGCGCAGCGCCCAACTGGCCTGGCCCGCTACCGGTGGCACCATCAGCATGGACGACCTCCTGAGCCTCGTGAAGCTCTCCGAGGCGGAGTTGAACCGTGAGGCCGAGTCATTCGAGGCCCTTGAAGGTGCCATCGCAAGAAAGAATCAGGGCCTTCTCACCGTGTTCGGACTGGCCCTCTTCGTTTCTTTGGGAGCAATCGTGCTGCTTCGCATGACCCGCCGACAGGAAGGCGAGCTGCTTGAGGCACGCGAGGAGATGGCGCGTCAACAGGCGGCCTACCAGCAAATCGCCGATAATCTCCCAATCGGCTTCTACACCTACTCGGATGGGGATGTGGAGACGTCGAACGCCGCCTGGGACAAGCTCGTGAACCGCGTCGATAGCGAATCGCGATGGGAAGCTTTCACGAGGAGCCTCCACCCCGAAGACAAGGAGCGGGTGGTCGAGACCTTTGCCAAGGCAGAAACAGAGAAGCGGGCATTTGGCCTGGCTTACCGGCTCCTGTCTGTCGATGGGCAAGCGAAGCATGTAGAGACTCGCGGCGTGTGGGTGGAAGCGCAGGGCTCCGAGCCAGAGCACATCGTCGGCTTCCTCGTCGACATCAGCTCCCGCGTGCGGGCGCAGCGGTTGCTGGAAGACAAGAACAAGGAAGTGCTGGCGAGCAACGATATGTTGCGCGGAGCCCTGGCGGAGATCGAGAGCAACTTCGAGGCCATGGTCCACTCGCTCGTGAAAGCCGTTGAAGCCAAAGACCCCTACACCGCAGGCCACTCCGAACGCGTGATGGAGTACAGCCTGAACATCGGGCGGCGAATGGGCCTCGACGACGACGAGCTGCGCGTTCTCAAGATGGGAACGCTCGTGCACGACATCGGCAAGATCGGCATTCCCGACGCGATCCTCACGAAGCCCAGCCGCTTGACCGACGAAGAGTACGACCTGATCAAGCAACACCCTTTGCTCGGCTACCGAATGATCGAGCACATTCCAACCTTCTCCGAGTGCCTCCCGATTGTCTTGCATCACCACGAGCGGCTGGACGGAGAAGGGTATCCGCACGGCCTAAAGGGCCTGGAGATCCCGCTCCTGGTGAGAATCAGCACCGTCGCGGACTGCTTCGACGCGATGACCTCCGACCGTGCCTACCGAAAAGGCCTCGATCCTCGAGTGGCCGTAGAGGAGCTGTTCCTCTCCGCTGACCGAAAGGTTGTGGACCGCCATATCGTCGGCGTGTTGGCCGAGATGGTTGAAGAGGAAGGAATCATCTACAGCGGCACTGCTGATGCCACAGCCGCGTGAGAGGGAGTCTAGGAGTCTAGGAATCAGTTGAAGCGGGAACCAATCGAAAGCCTCCTCGACTCCTCGACTCCCAGACTCCTCCGTTAAAAATCTTCCAGTGAGGCCTTAAACGCCTCTTCCGAAGTCATCGACCGCCCCTCGGTAAATGCCGCCCGGAACGTCTCCTCGCCCAGCGCCCGCCGTGCCGCGTCGACGTTCTTCCGATACTCCTCGGCCACGAACGGAGCCACCACCGTCCCGAGCTCGGCCATCAGCGCTTCCTTGTTCGCAAAGAGCAACGCCGCCACATAGGGTCGTCCACACATCAGCTCGGCTGCAGCCAGGGCCTCAAACGTGTCCTGAAGATTCTGCCGATCGCCAAGCTCCAAATGAAGCTGACAGGCCCGCCGCGCGAGCTCCCTGGCGCGGTCAGCCGCTCCTTCGCGCAAAGCCAAGTCCGCCAGATTGGTAAGATTTCCCGCTTCGAAGCGCCGGTTGCCCGAGCGCCGATTAACTTCTAACGCCTCTTCGTAAAGCTGCTTCGCCTTCTCCGTCTGCCCGAGGTGGACCGACAGGATGCCAAGGTTATTCAGCGTCATCGCCACCCGCCGCTCCTCCCCGATCTCCCTGAAAATCACCAGCGCCCGCTCGAATAATGGGCCCGCCGTCTCCAGCTCCTTAAGTTGCAGGGCGACCACGGCCAGGGTATTCAGAGCCTTAGCCGTCCCGTGCCTATCCCCAATCTCTTGGTAAATGTTAAGAGCTCGCCCCACCCGCTGCCGAGTGAGTCCAAACTGCCCCTGTCGGAACAGCAAAACGCCTTCCGCCGCATAAGAGTCCGCGACGTACGAATTCGGCTCATCCTCGACGCCTTTCAGAAGCGATCCGTAAGTCGCGCAGCCCTCTTCGAACATGCTGCGAACCTGGTAGTACGTCGACAGCCCTACCGCGAGGTCCATCGCCACCTGCCGGTCCCCGCCTTTGCACCCCCACTCCATCGCCGCGCGAAGGTTCTCCTGCTCCTCGTCGAGCTGCGCCAGGCAGGTCTTCGCCTCCGATCCATTCAGCAATGGCTCAGCCTGCCGTACAAGGTCCCTGAAGTAGCACAGATGCCGCTCCCGAATCGCATCCGACTCGATCGTCTCGTCCAAAGCATCGCGCGCAAAGGTGCGCACGGTCTCAAGCATCCGATAGCGACAGGTTGCTTCGTCGTACTGCAGAAAAGCCCGCTCCACAAGCGTCTCCAGGAAGTCCTCGACATCGATCTCCTGCATGCCTCCGCCCGCTTCATCGCAGCAAACGGCTACCGTCGCCTCCAGCCTGCAGCCGTTTACAAAGACCGAAAGTCGCCGCAACAGCTTCTGCTCATACTCGCCAAGTTGCTCATAGCTCCACCCGATCATTGCGCGCAGGGTCTGCGTGCGCGGGAGGAACGACGCTCCGCCATCGGTCAGGGCCAAGAAGCGTTCGCCAACCTTCGCCGAGAGCTCCTCCAGGGGCATTGCGCAGGTCATTGCCGCCGCGAGCTCTATTGCATAGGGAATGCCGTCCAGTTGGTGACACAGCCTCGCAACGAGCCGCCCGTTTTCCCGCGAGACCTGAAACTCCGGATCACTCTTCGTAGCACGGTCGATGAAGAGTCGAACCGCCTCAAACTCCTCCAGCTTTTTCGGGGAATAGTTGGCCTTCGGGTCGGGCATCGATAGTGACGGAACCTTGAACGTCCGCTCCGCCGGCAACCCCAGCACCTTACGTCCAGCCGCCAGCATTTGAACGGCCGGCGCCTCGGTCAGAATGGTCGCGCAGAGTTGGTGGGCTTGCTCGATGACGTGCTCCGCATTATCGACTATCAACAGCGCGTCCTTGCTCCGCAAATGCGACACAACGGTTTCAACAAGTGTCTTGCCCGGCTCTTCATGCAGCCCCAAAGCGGTTGCGAAAGCTTGTGGCACGAGCAACGGGTCTGCCAGGGGGGAAAGGTCGACGTACCAAACCCCGTCAGGGTAGTTCTCGAGGCACTGAGAAGCCACCTCCAGAGCGAGACGTGTCTTGCCGGTTCCCCCGCTGCCGAGGAGCGTCACCAGCTTGTGGCCCGACAGCATTCGGTGCACTTCCGCAACCTCCTTATCCCGCCCAACGAACGTGGTGATCTGCTGCGGCAGGTTCGTTTTCGTGGCTTCGAGGCTGGCAGGCATGGGCGCTTTCGAGGATTGTATTCCGCAAAGCGCTTCAAAGGGATAGATCGGTACCCTAGGCCCAGTGCGAATTCTGATCACGAACGACGACGGCATCCGTGCTCCCGGCCTGCTTGCAATCGCCGAGGTCGCCAAAAAGTACGGCACGGTGAAGGTGGTTGCACCCGATCGCGAGCGTTCGGCCTGTGGGCACGGAATGACCATGCGCGATCCCCTGCGCGTCACCAGCTTCGAATGGGATGGCTGCGAGGCGTTTCAGGTCACTGGCTTTCCGACGGACTGCATCAATGTTGGCTTGACTCTGGGTTGGCCGGACGGCTGCGATCTCGTCCTCAGCGGCATCAACAACGGCCCGAACCTCGGCTTCGACGTGACCTACAGCGGGACGGTCGCGGGAGCGATGGAAGGCACGATCAATGGCATCCGCAGCATCTCGATCTCGATGGCCATGTTCGTCTCGGGCTCGCCGATTCACTACGACGTCGGTGCTCGGTGGCTGGATGAGAACTGGGAGATGCTCGTCTCGGCCCCGCGAAGGGAACTGACGTTCCTCAACATCAACGTCCCGAATATCGCGTATGCCGAGCTGCGCGGCCACCGGGTGGTTCCGATGGGCCGGCGCGTGTACAAGGACCGCGTAGAGGTCAGGAGCGACCCCTGGGGGCATCCTTACTACTGGCAGGGCGGCGTGGTGGTGATGAATCCGGCAGAGCAGCAGGGAACCGATGTGGCAGCCGTGTGTGATGGCTTCGTGAGCATCACGCCGGTTACGCTGGATTGGACGGAGTATGGGTTTCTGGAAGAGCTCTCTCAAGCGCTCAAACATCCGGCATCTCCGCCAGCCTAGCCTCGACCATTTCCTGCACCAGCACCCGAAAAGCGGCCTCGACCTCAGGAGCAGGGAATGCCGATCGCTTGATCGGGGCGAATCCTAGCTTCCGAGTACGAACCAGCAGCAAGTCTCCACGCTCCACGACATCTCGAATCTCAATGGCACGCAGGATGTACCGCTTCCGCTTCGGCTCGGTCGCTTCCGAGTAGAAAGCGATCTGCGCGTCATCCGCCTCCATATAGCAGGGCTGCGAAAACAGCCTGCTCGATTTGCTACTGGTGATGAATGATCGGCCA
Source organism: Fimbriimonas sp. (assembly GCA_041288075.1). Taxonomy (GTDB): domain Bacteria; phylum Armatimonadota; class Fimbriimonadia; order Fimbriimonadales; family Fimbriimonadaceae; genus Fimbriimonas. The sequence goes on along the minus strand of JBGGMI010000245.1, from coordinate 1,119 downwards.
GGAATCGTCAGCGGCCAAAGCACGGCCATCGCACCGATCATCTGCAGCGGGCCGGTCGTGAAGACAAGCAGCACCAGTCCAAACACCGGCACGATCGCCACGTACCACCAGAACATGCGCAGATACTCCTTGGCGGAGAGAAGCGCGAGTTCGATCCGATTGAGGTGGTAGGGGTTGGTTCGAATTTGCACCGGATAGATTGTGAAGGAAGCTGTGGGAGGATGGGAGGGGCGGAGGATCGGAAGGCCGGAGGGTCGGAGGGCCGGAGACGGGAGGCGGGAGGCGTGAGGCGTGAGGCGTGAGGCGTGAGAGATAAAGCTCAGTCAAGGCACCTGGAACCATCACCTCCGGTCCTCCGACCTTCCGGCCCTCCCATCCTCCGCCCCTCCCCCTCCATGCCATACTTCCCCGATGCTTCGAGTCGCGTATGAGGGGCCGGTTTTGCGGGTGACGCTGGATCGCCCGGAGGTCAGAAACGCCTTCAACGGGGGCCTGATCGCTCGCCTGCACGATGTATTCTCCAGCGAGCTCACCGCGCGCGCAATCGTGTTGACGGGGTCAGGGGACGCCTTTTGCGCCGGCGGAGACCTGCAGTGGATGCGCGAAGCTTCGAACTACACGGAAGAGCAGAATTATGAAGACGCTCTGAAGCTCGCGAACCTCTTTCGTGCCATGGTTCAAAACCCTGCGGTGGTTATCGCGCGAGTGAACGGCGGGGCCTTCGGCGGAGGGTGTGGTCTTGTCGCGGCGGCCGATGTGGCCATCGCAAGTGATCAGGCTCTTTTTGCTTTTAGCGAGGTTCGCCTTGGTCTAGTGCCGGCAACCATCTCACCGTTCGTGCTCCCGAAGATCGGCCCTGGTAATGCGCGAGCCCTTTTCACCACCGGCGAAGCGTTTAAGGCGGATCGCGCGCTGCGTATCGGATTAGTTCACCAGGTCGTGACCCAAGACGAGCTCGACTCAGCTGTGAACAAAAAGTTGAAGGCAATTCTCAGCGCTGGGCCGCTCGCCGTAGCCAGCTCCAAAATGATCGCTCAAAGTGAGCCGATGGACCTTGAAACCGCAGCCAGAGTCCTCGCCCGTGCCAGAGCAGGCGAGGAAGGGAAGGAGGGGGTTGCG
>JBGGMI010000244.1:0-5141 GCA_041288075.1 Fimbriimonas sp. | reverse complement strand
CGATTGAATGCACAGTGAACCTATGAGGGCAACAACATCTCCTTGGCCGTCAAGGATGATGTCGTCGAGGCCGGCTTCTTCTTTGGGTTCAATGCGACCGCGGGCATTAGCCTCAACGTCGACCGCATCAGCATCACGTGGGTCTGGGATGGCTGGCACAGTGGCATCCGAACGAGTTGGGAGAGTCTCGTTAACCTTCGGTTCAACGCAACCTTCGACCTCGTCAATTTGCTGCTCGATCTGATCACCTACTTGTTGCGCGAGTCTGGAAACTCCAACTCCCTTCTCCAAAAGGTGCAGAACTGGACGCCGACGCTGCTGGGCTCCTATGGCCTCTTCGATCGAGCCGGTAATCAGTTTCAATCGCAGGGGCAAATGTTCGCCCGTCCCACGTTCGCGGTGCCTATCAATCTCGTGAGCCTTATTCCCGGATTGGCAGCATTGAATAAGTCACTTCTTGCTCTTCACGGATGGCTCTGCGTGGGCCCGTCCGTGGGATTCGCCATCCCCACGACGGTAAAGATCACGAAGATTCAGCTCAAGGGAGGCGGGCAGACCGCAACTTATCCTGTTTCTTCGGTGTCCGGCGGAGTTATCACCGGCACGACGACCGATACCGTCCCCACGAACCCTGATACGTTGGCTCTGAACATGCAGCACGCGCCAGGATTCCAGCTTGTCTGTGGCTTCGGAGCGTCCGCGTGTGTCCTGAAGCTCATTCAGTTTGGAGTCTCTACGGACCTCAGCATCATCGAACTGCTCGGCATCACCGTCACTGGCACCTCGATCGATAACCTCATGGACAACCACATCGGTTCGACGATTCCCCCTGGTGCGGGAAGGGCCGCGGCAACGAGCGTTCCCGAATCAAGAATCACTCGCTTTAAGCTGGTGCCGCCAACTGTCAACGCATGAGCGAACAAGCCCAGGCACCTGCCGTCGAGGAAGTCGTGATCGACTCCGTCGATTCGCTGTTCACGGCCATGCGCTCCGACGACCTCGGAGCCGTGTTGGGCATCTTTCGCGCGATCAGCGAGGACCCTGAAGCCGCGCTTGCCATGGGCAAGCACATGGACAAGGACGTCATCGACGAGATGATCCACCAGTCCTATCAGCGTCAGGGAATCACCTTTCTCCAAGTGATCCTCGTCACCCTGGCGGCTTTCGACGACGAGCGGGTCGTGACCCACTTTCTCAAGTTGCTTCACCAGCTCAGCAACTACGACGCAGTCCAAATCATCGCCGGGCGCTTAGCGCTTGAACCCGTGGAAACGATCGAAGACTTGGTGAGGCCCCTGCTGATGCAGGAGCAATCGCGGCTCCACGCCGCCGCTGCCGCCGACCTTCTCCATTCTCTCCCGACGCTTACCGCCGCGGAGCGCCTGAGAGTTTCCGTCGCAAACTCCATTGAAGTCAACATCGCGCCCCCTATCGACGCCGGCACAGTCGACGAATGGCTCTCTGAGCTCAACGGTTGGTACGCGCCCCGCGCACGCATCTTGGCCGCCTCCGTGGACGAGGCATCGTTCCTCACCCTTGCTTCGCGATTCAGCCGACTCTCAAACGAAAATCGAGAGTGGCTCCTGGGCCTTGGCGTTCAGAAGCACCCGCTCGCGGCGATCCCCGTCCTGCGCGAAGGGCTCAAAGATGACGATCCAGAGGTTGTGCTGGCGGCGCTATCTGCCATCTCCAACCTCGGCCCTGCAAGAACGCTCTTTGCCGCCGAAGTGACACCGCTCGTTGCCAATTCGGATGTCCGCATTAAGATCGCCGCCATTCATGCGGGTGCGCAATCGTTGGATTACCGCGGCCTGCTCGCTGACGAGTCCACTCCAGAGCTGATCTCCAGGGTCCTCGAACGTTATACAGAGGAGCCGGGCGCAGATCCGGCCCTAATGGAGCCGCTCCTTTCCTCAGGCGACTGGCGCATTCGTGGGGCCGCTTCCACCGCCTTTGTTCGACTGGGCGAATCCACGAGAGAGCTATTGCGGAATCATGCCTTGGCAGAAGACTTGGGCGAGCGTGTCGCAGCGACTCAAGCGCTAGTCGAGCTCGGCGACTATGAGTGGCTGGAACTGAATACTTTGTAGCGACAGACGAAAAGCGGCTGTAATATATTGGTATCGCACTTATTCGAAGAGCTAACTTCGGCTTCACGCTGATAGAAGTTCTATCAGTAATGGCAATCGTATGTCTGCTGGCCGCAGTGCTCTTTCCAAGTGATTTCTTCGGCTAAGCAAAGGGCCAAGTTTGCAGTGTGCGCAAGCAATTTGAGACAGCTTGGTTCTGCCTACACTCTGTATGCAACAGATCACGAGGACTTCGTGCCTCCCTATACGAACTGGGAGATATATCTGGAATCGTATGAGCCAGAGTCAGGAAAGGCGCCAACTTCCTCCAAGCACCCTCAACTTCTATATGAGGCCGTTTCGGGCTATGGTGTCAAATCGGTCACATACTGCCCGGACGACGCCTACCGCGGAACCGATGCTTATAAATTTGATATACGCCACCGCTACTGGAGCTACTGGTTCCGACCCTTCAGAGCCGAAATCACACCGGGTCAAAGATGGCCGATTCGCTTTAATCTCTCCTCGGATACGCCGATGGCTAACCGAATCATTCAGGACGCGGCCGGATTGGGACGGTTTGACGGACACGCGCAGGTTTTAAGCGCTCATCCAGATTTCAGCGTGAACGCTTTGGCTCCAGATTTGAGCGTTCGACACATTCCGTTCTCTTCGAATCCCGGCGAATAGATATCCTGTAGGAGCCATGCTCGCCGCGCTAATCGTCTCCCTAGCCCTAGTTCAGGGGCCGGCCCAGGAATCCTTCTTCAACAAGCTCTTTCCAAAGCCCACCGGTCTGAATGGCTACGAGGACTTCGCAAAGGCAGCGGACATGGCACGGCGGCTCTACATCGGTACATACCAAGGATGGCTGCCTCCGGAGCGCCGCCCCGAACCGACACCCGAATCCGAGAAGTCGAAGGAAGTCAAAGAGATCGAGGCTGCGCTCGAGGAAGACCGCGATCCCAAAGAAGAAGCCCTGCAGAAGCGGCTCGAGGCGCTCAATCTCCTCCAGGTAAGAACCGAAGAGTCGCAGATGGGTGTGCCCATTATCCAGCTCGTCAAAGTTGGACTACAGAAGCCTGTTTCAAAACCGAGCGTCGACGAGGATCTTTTCAGTTTCGCCTCTGGACACATGCGTCAGATTGGGGGGCTCCTTTCCGACACAGCCTACGTGCAGTTCTCCCAAGGCAAATCCTCGCTAGGCTTTGATTCGCTGGCTACAGGACTCAGGTTTGCCGACGCCACGAGCCCCTTCGGCACCATGGAGCTGTTGACCAGTTCAGGAATCACCTCACGCATGCTAGGCGGCTTCGATCAGAACCTGGCACGGCTATCCGTGGCGGATCTTCAGAAGCTCCCCGCACTCTGCCGTTCCTTGCTTGCCTCAAATCGACTCGCTGAGACATACGCCTACGAAGAAGCAATCCAGGTGCGGGAGATGGATTCCATTGCCAAGGATTTCCTCACCCCTGGTGCCGAAGACATAGAAGATCCAACCTTCAAAGCACTCGCGAAAGAGATCAAGGCGATGACGCCGGTCCAGAAGAAGGGTTTCGCGGCCGAGTTGAGGCGCCGCGTTCATGAGCGGTTTGTGGTTGTGCAGCAAGAGCTGCGGAAGCCTGAGGCCGAGTGGATTCCTCCCAATGAAGACGAGCGAATGGAGGACCCGAAAACCCCCAACCTCAGCGCCGTCATGGATTTCATCGCCGCAATGGTCATGCCCCCGCGTCACGCGATCGCCACAACATACGTGCGTTCACGAACTCAGATCCGCCTCCTCGACCTCCACAGCCGGGTGCTCGCCTTTCGATGGATTCACAACCGCCTACCCGCAAATCTAGCCGAAGCAGGAGTCGAAACGGCATCCACGTACGACTCGCTCTCCCGAACCGCATTTGTCTACGAGGTCCAAACAGATCGAACCTATCGGCTGTACAGCAAGGGCAATGCCACCACCGGCGAAGTCGAACTAAGATACATCCGCCCTCCATCCTCCCCGGATAACGACAAGCCCTGAAAATCTATCTAAAAATCTTGCGATTGGTTGGCAAAACACGCTTTTGAAACCTACAAGGGTATGGACACGCCATATCAGCCATTCACGCGCCGAGAGCAGAAGCCCGGTGAAATTGTCGGTATGAACCCCCTTTCATACCGGCCTACCGTCATACCACCCCACCACAATAGGCCAAGAATCAAGCATCATCCGACTGATGGTTTTCAATGGGCACAACACGAGGCGGCAAGAAGGGGACACGATGTTTCGCGATCCGGTCCCGAACCTTCCCTACCCCGACAACTTCGACTTGAACCTCGCGATCAAGGGCATGTTCGAAGACGGCTACTGTATCTTTCCCGGAGTCCTGAACGCAAACCAGGTGGCTGCGTTTCGAGCCAAGATCGACGCCTCTGGCGGCCCTGACGAGCAATACGAGGTTGCCCAGTGGTGCTTCAATAAGCACCTCCCCAGCAACTACATGGGCGATCCCGAGATGCTTCAATACATCGATAAGCCCGACGTGATCGCTGTCTGCGAAGCCATCTTTGGCCCGCACTTCCACGTAATGGGTGGATCTCTCTGGGTAACCGGCCAAGGACGCGGCATGGGAATCCATCTCGACTACCTCCCGGTACCTCTCCCCGAAGACGTCACCCACGACCCCCGCGTCAAGGTACCGATCTTCATGGCCACCGCACACTACTACTTGGATGATCTAACTCTTGACCTTGGCCCCACAACCCTCATCCCCGGTAGCCACTTCGCCGGCCGCCACCCAAACGGAGAAACCTCCTATAAAGGCGTCGTCCCTCACGCAGTCATGCTGAAAGCTGGCGACGTCTGCCTCTTCCGTAGCGATGTTTGGCACGGTGCCGCCATGAACACGAGCGAAAGGCGCCGCTACATGGTTCAGGTCCACTACGCCCACAGCAGCGTCGGAAAGTGGTTCCCGTCCATCGAATACGAATCGCTCTACGACCCCGCAGTGCTCGCCGCAGTCAACGATCGCCAGCGGGAGCTTTTGGGCACGCCTAAGTTGCCCTAACCTATGGCAACGAGTGCGATGAAGG
>JBGGMI010000243.1:0-2896 GCA_041288075.1 Fimbriimonas sp. | reverse complement strand
GTCTCGCTTGCATCGCGAGTAGAGGCGAGCTCGATGTCAAGAGCAGACATGATGTTTCGAATGTCGTGCGCAGTTGCGGCGGCGAGCGCCCCGACTACGCCAAGCTTCTCACTCTGCACCAGTTCGGTGTTCGCCAAGGTGAGGTCGCGATGAAGGAGATGGACTCTTGCAAGCAAATCGATCTGGTCAAAGAGTGCCTCTAGGTGCAGGCTTAATCGATCATCGGCAAGGTCTATCGCTTCTTCGCTGCCAAAAGCGATGAGAGCGATTTCCCGCTCACCGTCCATTACACGCTTAATGACCAGCGACTTGGCACTCAGCAGCCGCTTCAAATCTTCTGAATCTTCCTTGGCGCACGCTCGTGGCAGGACGGTTTTCACAGGCTCTTCTCCCGCTTTCGCCGTGTAGCCCACCAGCGAGTCACCCTCACAGAGCAACACGCAACAACCCGAAAACCCAAGAACTCCCTGAAGAGCGGCCACTTGCGAGCGCACAAGTTCGTCGGTGTCGTCCAAGGTCGCCAGCAGCCCAAACGCCGCATTCATGGCGCTTAAAACACCTCGGGTCTGGCTGATTGCGCTGACGTGCTCAGCGAGCCTCTCCGCCAAGTGCGCCTCCCGCGCAAGCTCGGTGCTGACGCGCATCGAGAGCAGCGTCATAAACCGAATATCTTCTCCGTCGAGCAGCTCGCTCGTCTTCTCGTCGAGGATGCACAGCGTCCCCACCATCCCTCCCGAAGGATCGTGAACCGGCACGCCCAGGTAGCGATTGAGGCCGAGGCTAGAGGGCGGCAGAGAGCAATAGAGTTCAGATTTCGTCGCGTCTTGGACGATGAGCGGATCGGACGATTTGAGGATGAACTGGCAGTAAGAATTCCCAAGCATGTTCCCCCTCATCTGCCTCGCGATCTCGCGCCCATTCGAGGGCGCTCCCTCGATTCCGCGAAACACCAGAAAGTCGTTTTCCAAGATCGATAGAAGCGCCGTCGCCCCCGAATAGTAGTCGGAGACCTCCTTCAGTATCCGCCGATAAACGACTTTCGGATCCGGATCATAGAGCGTGCTGACAAAGTGCAGCACGTCCGACATCCGCTGCCGCCGCCGCTCTTGGGTGACATCGGTAAAAGTCCAGAGCCGCCCAATGAGATTCTCTTGCGAGTCTCGTACGGGCGCGGTGTAGCGGTGAAGCGTGAGCTCGGGAACGTGGTTGAGAACCAGATCGTCTTCGTACACCCCCTCAGGGTCCGCATAGATCCGGTCGAGCTGATCGACCCATGCCGCTTGGTCGTTCAGGAGCGGAAAGACCTTGCTGCGCAGCTCTTCGACCCCGCTGCTCACCGCGGCGGCGGTGTCCACGTCGAAAAATTGTCCGAACTTCGCGTTGCACGCCAGGCTGCGGTGGTCTAGATCGGTGAGGAGAATGCCGGTATTGCCCGCCTGAAGAATCGCCTTCAATAAGGCCGTGGTGTTCTCACCCACTCCTTCTCTCACCGCCACATCAAGCAAGGGCACCCCCTAATTTAGCCGATGGGCTCCCCAGCTTTGCGGATGATACGTAACAGGGGACTAAAAGGCACTTGACATGCCAGGCGAGCGGGGGCGAGCTTGAACCCCCAACCCACCTCCCATCCGAAAACCCTTCTCCAGCCGGAGCACGCGATCTCTCAATCGAACTCGCGCTCCTAGTGCTCCGCCTGCGCACCACTACCTATCGCGATTCGGTTGAGGCTTTCAATCCCGGTCTCGGAAGCACTTGCCGCTTCCAACAACGCAAAACCACTGCCAAGCCACGCCTGGCAACCGCAACGCCCAACGCCCCAATCCCAAAAAACCCAAAAAACTTTTCAAAACTGGTTGACAAAATCCCAATTAGAAACCTACAAAGATGTGTTACATCATCACGCCGACCTAAACTGCCCCACTGAAGCCCAGTGGATGCTCGCCGGAATCCTGCCGATAAACGGCCTCGTCGTCCTCGCCTCCGCCCCCAAAACCGGCAAATCCGTCTTCGCCAACGCCATCGCCAGGGCCATGGTTACCGGCACCGAATTCGCCGGTATCGGATGGCAAGAAAAGCTCCCCGTCGCCTGGTGCGCCCACGAGGAGACCCGCGAAGAGCGCGGCCCACTCATCGCCGGACTCACCAGAGACGACCCCTTCTACATCTCCTTCTCCTCCGACCTCCCCCACCTCGACGACCCCGACTGCGACTACGGCAGTGACCGGTTCGGCCGATACCAAGCCCTCAAAACTCCCTACATGTACGAAGAGGCGTACCGGCGCAACTGCAAACTCATGGTCATCGACTGCCTCCACGCCTCCGTCCGACACTCCAACCTCGCCGACAACAACGTCGCCAGAAGAATCATGGGCCGGCTGCGCCACTGGTCCGATTCCTTCGGAATCGTCACCCTGGTGCTCCACCATCTAACCAAATCCGCCCACCGCGGCTACCACCCCGAGCGATTCGCCGACTCCGCCCAAATCCTCGCTTCCGCGAGTTGCTACCATTTCATGGAGAGCGAACAGCTCGAAGACGGCACCAGAAAAGTAGTCCTCCACAGCGCCGGCCGCCAACCCGCCCCGCCGCTAAGGCACGAATACCACGCCAAATCCCTGTTCGACTACGAATACATCGAATCAGGCACGCGAGTCAAACCAACCACCGCCGCCGACCAAATCAACAACCTCCTGAGCGAAGGCTGGGAGCTGAGTTCCGAAGAGATTGCCCGAAGGCTGAACCTGAACCTCAAGACCGTACAAAACACCCTGAGCCTCCTCCCGGGCATCGAAAAGTCGATGTCCCGGTCAAAGAAAGCCCTTTACCGATCGCAAGACCACGCCCATTCCCCCCATCCCGAACCATGAGGGGGCTCGGGAGGGGGGACGCCGCTAGG
>JBGGMI010000242.1:0-9450 GCA_041288075.1 Fimbriimonas sp. | reverse complement strand
GCACCATATGGCTGCCAATCCCGCGATTGCGTTTGGCGGATCGAACTCCCAGGTTATATACGCCGATTGAAGCGTCCGTTTGGCAGAGCATCATTGCCGCGGTGATCTCATTCCCATCTTTGATCGCGCGGATGTCCAGCCCTGAGTCGGCGGTGGCTTGAGTAACGATTCGCCGAAAGGAGCTGTGTTGGTGGGCGAAGAATTGGTCGATCATAAAGCGGGCCAGTTCGGTTCTGTCGTCTTCCGTCTCCGCCTCCAAAACATGCACACTTGAGCTTTGAGCAGGCTCGGCGACCATCTGGACCAGTCGATAGGAGGGCATGAAGCCAGCTCTGCGCATAAGCGAATCCGGCTCTTCAGGCGTGTCCCCCGGCGCATGATAAACCTGGAAATCTCGTGATGAGGAAGCGATCTCCCTTAGCCTTTGGACGGACCAGGGATCCAAATTGAGGTTTAAGGCGAAGTTGCAGATCGGGTGCGGGAGACTCCCAAGGCAGCAACTAAAGCCGATTTCCTCATGCCGTTTCGCTCCCGCGACGGCGAGGCCGAGCGAGAAGTAAGTTTCGGCCAGGTTCTCCGTCGCTGGTGAGCGACTCAGTTTTTGGCTCACAACACAGTGCTCCAGTAGATGCCGAGGCCGCTCCCCTTTGGTGAGAGATAAATGCCTCCAGTGAGGACCGGCGTGATCTTTCGGCCGAGGAAGAGGCCCGCGCCCCTGGGCGTAACGAGTAAGGCGGAGAAGAACTCGCCCCGAGGATCGAAGCGGAGAAGGTCGAGGCCGAGAGCGACATCGAAGCCATTTTGGAGGTCCGCTTTAATGCCCAGACGAAAGGTGGGGGCGTAAAGCCGCGTGGGCATCGTGTAGGTGGCACCCGTGAACTGCGATGCGAAGTACCCAGCCACTTCGCGCATGAGCCGTCGCTGAACAAAGATTCCGCCATAGTGCCCCGTTTCAAGCCAAAGCACCCTTGGATTCGGCAGCGCATGGATGAGCTTTTCGGTGCTGCTTTCGGGAATCACCGTGTCGTACCGGGCACCGATCACGAAGGTGGAACCTGTCGTGCGCTCGGGCAGGTAACTGAGCGGCTCGACATCTTTGAGCGCGTCGCGCAGCTTTTCTTCCGTGTAGCCTCTTCTGCGGAGTGCATCTCTTTGGATCACGACACGTGAAGATGACCACATAATCTGTGCGAAATCCGCACCGCCCAGTAAGAAGGTGGCTGATTGGATCCGCGAATCGACGGCGAAGACGAGGGCAGTTACCAGTGCTCCGAGGGAGGTGCCGGTTATCCCGACCCGCTTGGGGTCGAACTCTGCTTTTGTCATGAGGAAGTCGAGCGTGCGGCGAACATCGAGAACCGATTGGTAAGTTGTGCGCTTGAGGCGATCGACGTCGGCTTCGATAGCCATCTCGCCGGAGCGGCGTCCGGGCGGTGTTCGTTCCAGGTGATAGGGCAGAGTCACTACAGCCGCTGCCATGCCTCGATGATTGAGCTCCGTCGCGAGCGCCCGCTCCGGCCGCAGATCGGTTGCGCCCCAGTAGTGGAGAACGACAATGATGGGCACGGGGCCCTTGCGAGGTTCAGGAACAAAAACGCGAACCGGAACCACGTTATTGTTCGGCCACGGTGTGTTCACGGGACTCGGCAGCGTGACCAGGTATTCCGTGTGCTCTTCGCCTACTTCCACCTCTTTCCAGTCTGGAAAGGAAATGATGGGCGGCGATTGCCGTATAAGCGGATCTTGTAGAGCTGCCAGCTCGGTGCCCTGTGCTAGCACCGAGCAAAAGAGGCTCAAAAGCACCAGCGGGAAGCAGGTTCGAAGCACACGATTCACCCTTTCACTCTACTCCGAGACTTGAACGACGACAGGCGTCTCGATGAACGGCAACTTTCGATCATCCGTTTGGATCATGATCATGGCGCGGTGCGTCCCGGGTTTCCAGCCACCACGATAGAAGACTTGCACCCACATCCTTGCGCCGTTTCGTTGACGCTCATTTTTGAAGCTTAAGCCGGGATCTGAAGAGCGCACGGCAAGCACCTTGGAAGCCCTGCCAATGGAGAGCGTTCCCAGACGCACATCCTTTGCCTGGGCGGACAGGTTGTAGACATCGATAATGGCCGGTGATGCAGTTGGGCCAGTTGTGGCTTTGCCGATCACCCTCGCTTCGACAAATGGCGCACTCTTGATATTCGTGACAAGGTGCAGCTTGACTTCGTAATTCCCGGCGTCCTTGGAAGAGCCCAACCGCAGCGAGAGGATGGATGAACGCCCCTCTGCTTTGACGGTAACGGGCACCCGGGGATCGTTTACCGTCGCCGCACTAACTGGTGCTTCGCTGCCATCGCGAGCAGTCACGCGCAATTCGACCATCTCCACCCTGCCCGGATTGAAGTCGACGCGAAGGGGCATGGGTGGTTCGATCCGGAGGGGGGGACGGAGCTCTGCCTTTAGATCAAGCTCGACGAGCGAGTGAGCCGGGTCATCTGTGCGTACGGCGATCTTCTCCACGTGCGGTCCAGATGCAAGCAGGTTCGGCTCATAGTCGACAGTGATCGTGCCCGTTTGGCCCCCTTGCAATAGCTTCGGGAAAGACGGCTTTGTACATCCGCAGGACGTTTCTACGCCTAGGATGTGCAACGGGCTTCCACCCCTGTTGGCCACCTCGAATCGAGCTTGGTGGGCGCCCTCGTTTTTGATCGCCCCTAAGTCTACGGTCAAGTTTGAGATGTGGAGAGAAGGTGCCGCAGCCGGCCCGCAGCCGGCCAGAATCAGAGCGATCGCAAGCGCGCAAAGGCGCACCTACTGCGTACCCGGCTTTTTGATTTTCCCTTGTGGGAGCGCCTGCATGACGATGTAGCGATCCTTTGGAAGCTGTACGTGAATGAGATCCCCTTCCTCGCTGATTCCGGCGGTTTGAACGAGTCGGGGACCCGTGATCTCAAAGGCCTTGCCGACGAATTTCATGTTGAAGTACGAGCCTCCGGCCCAGCCCGCCAGGCGAGCCGTGTACTTGTCAAAGCCGCCCTCGAACGGGTTGAACACGTAATAATCCTTCTTGTCCAGCAAGACCTTCCCGTCTTTCCACATCGGCTTGAATTGCGCGTGCAATTCGTCCATCTCGACGTTCGGAAAAACAGAGGTTTGGCGCCGACCCTTCTCGTCCTCGACGCTGACATCGATCGAATCCTTTTGGTACACGCAGTTCGCCGTGCGAGTAACGAATGGCCGGATCTGCTGTTCATATTGGCGGAGGATTTTGCCCCCCCCGTCCACCCACCAGCTCTTAATGTCGCGAATGTCGACCTTCAGCGTCTTGGAGAGCGCTTCCTTGGTGTTGCCTTCACAGCGCAGCACCATGCATGGCTTGCCTGCCCAAGTGTCGGTCTTCACGGACCACTTGACCCAACCGAGCGCTTGCTCCGCTAGACCTCCTCCAATGACGTCGCCATTGTATGTAGGGAAGCTCGCCTGCTTGTCCGTTTGCCAGATGAGCTGCATCATCGTCTCGTTGTAGGGCAGCACACCGAGCACGACTTCTCGCTGGCCGGGCATGTACGCAGCCATTTGCACAGTTATTTTTTGAGCGCCAGTTATGCTCTGAGGCAGAACGAGGGCTAAGAGCAGTGCGGGAGGGATCATGGATGATGCTTAAGGTCGTGTAGGTCGGTAGCTTCTATGCTACGACAATGTCGAGCGATTTCCAGAAGGATTGAACAGAAAGTTTGTGCAAACGTCGTTGCTTTGGTTTACGATGAAAACAATGTTCCGTTCGCGCGTGCTACTCCTCCTCCCCTTACTGGCTCTGTCGGGAGCTTTGCTGGCTCAGGAAACGGTAACCCCGCCCCCTCCTCCTGAAACGTTGACGAAGGAAGTCAAAGAAGAAGTTCTCGCTGCCATCGAAGAAGTGATCACTAAGCGCGCGTTTGTGCCGGGTGTCGAGCTTTCCAAGTGGCCCGAATTCCTTGCCAAGCAGCGGGAAGCCGTCGACAAGGCGGAAAAGGACACGGAATTCGCACGGGCTGTCAACACCGCACTACGCGACTTCGGGATCAGCCACATCCGTTTCCTGGCACCCCGCACCGCGCAAGCCAGAACCCGAACGTCGGCAATCGGAGTCGGACTGAACGCTCGAGCGGAGAAAGAAGGACTTGTCGTCACCATGATCTTTCCCAAGAGCCCCGCCGAAGAGGCTGGCATCAAGGCTGGAGAAACCATCGTCGAGGTGGAGGGCAAGCTTCCCGATTCCATGGCCGTCTTAAACGGCGACGAAGGCACGACGGTCGCGGTCAAGGTAAAGGACAAAGAGGGAATGATCCGCGAGCTGAAGCTGCCGCGCAAGACTTACTCCGTGGTTCGCGAGGACACCCTTACCTGGCCCAACGAAGAAACAGCAGTGCTGAAGATTCACAGCTTTAGCCGCGGCTACAGCCAAAAGGGCATCGAGAAGCTGATGGAAGAAGCGAGCAAGGCGAAGTATCTTGTGCTGGACCTCCGCTCCAACGGCGGGGGCGCAACGAACAACCTGCAGCACCTGCTAAGCATGTTGCTCCCGCCCGACACGATTATCGGAACGTTCATTTCAAGATCGACCTCAGAAGCGTTCGCAAAGGCCAACGAAGGGAGAATTGAAAATGATCCGCTCGTGCTTGCCAAAGAAGCCAAGAATCGGTACCGAACGCGAGAGGGCAAGGTGCCTTATTTCAAAGGCAAGATCGCGGTTCTGATCAATCGAGGCTCCGCGAGCGCAAGTGAGATTTGCGCGGCGGCTCTGAAGGAGCACGTTTCCGCCACGATCGTGGGCTCCCGCTCTGCAGGTGCCGTCCTGGCATCGGTGTTCCGAAAGCTTCCCCAAGGATATGAAGTTCAGTATCCGGTCAGCGATTACGTAACCAATGCAGGAGTGCGGCTCGAGAAAAATCCAGTCGTTCCCGACGAAGTAGTAACGGAGCCCGCTGCAGACGGCAAGGACCCCGTTCTTGAAAAAGCGATGGAAAAGCTGAAAGGTGCGGGCGGGGGCTAGAAAGGTCGAGGGGCTCCCTCGACCTCAACCCAATCTAAAAAGCCCGCCCGTCGTAGTCTCGAATGAGACCGACGACCCGACCGATGATCTGGGCATCTTCTCGCTCAATCGGAATCGGCTCGTAAGCGGGATTGCTGGAGATGAGCTTCACGCCCTTCGTAGTGAAGTCGATTCTCTTCACCGTTGCCTCGTCGCCAAGCATCGCTGCGATGATCTCCCCCTGGTTCGCCGTCCGCTGGGGCCGGATAACGACGAGGTCCATCGGCAGAATGCCGTCGCCGATCATCGAGTCTCCCTTGACACGCAAAACGAATGCGCCCTCTGCGTGCCGCACCATCTCAGTGGGAACAGGCACCATCTCCTCGACATGCTCCTGCGCTTGAATGGGCACGCCCGCGGCGATGGAGCCCAGTAGCGGGAGCATAGCAACCCGGCTCTCTGTTTGAAAGGCCGGGTGAATCACCTTGATCGACCGTGGCGTATTCGAACGGGAGATGTATCCCTTGCGCTCCAGCGCATCGAGGTGGACCGTGACTCCTCGAAGTGAGCCAATGGTGAAGTCCCGGCCGATTTCGCGGATCGAAGGCGGATATCCTTCCTTCGACACATAGTCGAGAATGTATTCGAGAATGAGCTGCTGCTTTTTCGTGAGTCCTTTCGCCATTGCTTCCTGATCCTTCCCTTGCGATCATGTTTCTACAGGACAGACCTGTAGACACACTATACACGCAATTTGTCTACCTGTCAAACCAGACGTAAGCAAAGCAAAAAAAGCATCGCGGGAACCGCGTGCCATACTACAACTCTTTATTCCCAATAAGAAAACGGGCTTCGAATCAGAAAACCGGGTGACCATCGATTGTCTATTAGCACCTTCCAAGATAAAGTTTTTAAGAGTGGATGCGGCGTTGCCGTCCTCGTAGGCTGCGCTGCAGCCATGGTATTTGGCATGTTCGCCATGGGCAGCCGTGGTAGCCGACAAAGCGCTGGCGACCAAATGCAGCCCGCGGTTGCTGTTCAAATTGGCGAGGAAACGATCCCCGTACTCAACGTCGAGCAGCAAGCACAATTGCAACTTGCCCAGCAACAGACCGCTCCCAATCCGAAAATGGAGGTGTTCGCGATCGCGCAAACCCTCGACAATGCGGTGCAGGAATTGGCGAACCAGGTTGTTGCGGCAGAGATCGCACCCGATCTATCTGACGAAGCAATCCGCGAGCAGCGGACCCGGCAGGTCGACAAGCAAATCGCAGACGCGAAGCAGCGTTACATCGACGAGAAGAAACTAAAGCCGACTTCAACGGCAAAGGAGTTCGACGAGCTCTTCAAGAAGGAAGCCGGCGCTACTCCCGAAGAATATCGAAAGAGAGAACTCGACGACGTCAATTCGAACCTGGCGGACGAGGCCAAGAAAGAAAGCTACCGGAAGCAAATGGCCCCGCTGATGGCTTTCGAGAAGCTTAAGGCTTCGTTCAACCCAACCGACGCAGAGGTCAAGGCGAGCTACAACACCTTGGTGCTGAAGCGTGTGATGATCTCTACGGCCAACAAGCCCATTGCTGAGGCCGAAGCGCAGGCAAAAAAGGCACTCGCTGAAGCAAAGGGCGCGGCGAAGTTCGAGGACGTGATGAATCGGTACTCGAACGACCTCCCGCCCGGACCAAACAAGAAGGTGGGCGAGGTTGTGGTGAACCTCAACCCTTCAGACGTTGCACAAAATCCAAGCATGGCTCCCCTGATGAACTTGAAGCCAGGGCAGATCAGCGATGTGATCGATGTGCCCGAGGGCAAGGCCTTTTACAAGCTGAGCAGCTTGAAGAGCAGCTTGCCGGCAGACTACGCCAAGAACCCTCAGAAGTACAAGGACAAGCTCGTCGACGAGCGCACAATGGCTGAGTTCAGAAAGCGGACGGACGCCATCGCGAAGTCAGACAAGGTGCAACTCCCCCTGCCTGGTTATAAGGCTCTGCGCGATTACTACAAAACGGCTTCCGACTTTATGCTTATGCAGAAGCCTGAAGAATTCGCGAAGAGAATGCGAACGATCGCTGATGCCGCAAAGGCGGCTCGCTCAGACGATAATCCAGCCGACGAGCATGTGGCTCTCATCACCTGGTATGCGGCCGTAGACGACCTCTGGAACCGAGCCAAGGCGGATCCCAAGCAGGCAGAGGCATTGCGTGCCGAGCGCTTGGAAGCGCTTCAAACCGTTCTAGGCGAAACGGAGAATTTCTCGATTCGCATGGATCTGATCGACATGGGTATCGAGCAAAAGAATGCAGACCTCGCCTCTCTCAACTTGATCGAGGCAGCAAAGCTCAACAACACCTTCGATACGACTGGCGACCAGCACTTTAGAGACATCCAGACTCGCCTCGCCAAGCTGAAGGCCGCGAAGCTGATTACCGCCGAGCAAGCAACTGAGGTGGAGAAGGAACAACAGCGCTGGCGAACGGAGAAGGCCGCCAATCTGAAGTCGGAGAAGGAATTCAAGGTCCAGCAGGAAGCGGAGAAGAAGCAACAAGCCGAAGCCACGAAGAAGTTCGACGAAGAGCAGAAGAAGATGGCCGAGCAGGTCAAGAAGGACCTCGAAAAGAACAAGGCTCCTGCACCCAAAACCACGTCGGGCGGTCAGTAGCGCCTATGAACTCGAGTCGCGATGAAATCCTTCGCGGCCCGGGGCAGCTCACGCTGGTCACCACCCCGATTGGCAACCTGGGAGATCTCTCCCCTCGAGGAAGCGACGCCCTTCGAGAGGCCGACTTCTGGATCGTCGAAGACACGCGCGTAAGCGGAAAGCTGCTCTCCGTGCTCGAGGTGCGCAAGCCGATGCGAGTGCTAAACGACCACACCTCCCGGGGCCAGATCGAGGGTTATTTGGAGGAGCTGAAGGAAGGAGGCAAAGCCGCACTGCTAACCGACGGAGGCGCACCCTCCATAAGTGACCCGGGCGCGATTCTAACGGATTTGTGCCATGACCATGGCGTGAAAGTTGAAGGTATCCCAGGGCCAAGTGCCGTCATTACCGCCTTGATGCTCAGTGGCTTCTTCGGACAGCGTTTTGCGTTCCTTGGCTTCCTTGGCCGAAAGGCGGGCGATATCCGAAAGGAGCTTGCGCCATTCCAAGACTCGTCGATGACAATCGTGCTGTTCGAATCCCCCTTTCGGTTCGAAGCCGTGCTCAAGGTTGCGCATGAGGCGCTGGGCTCACGCCGATACGCGATCTGCCGCGAGCTCACGAAAATGCACGAACAGGTCTATCGCAGCATTCTGCCGAACATTCCCGCTGAAAGCGAAGTCCCCCGTAAGGGAGAAGTGACGCTCGTGATCGAGGGTCGGCGCAAGGCGTAATCGAGCCTGAAGTAAGCTTCGCCTTCGGGAGATCTCAAAAATGCGAGCTATTTTGTCGTTCGTTCTTTTGGCCGTCGTGACGGCCGCATTTTCTCAGGTCGATGCACCCACTGCGCGCAAGTTGCAGCCTCAGGACTTGATCCGAATCGCCGTATTCAATCAGCCTCAGATTCAGGCTGAAGTGCCGGTCGGAAAGGATGGCTACGTGACCGCTCCATTTCTTGGAGCCGTCAAGGCGGCGGGTAGGACGCCAAACGAGCTAGAGGAGGCCCTTGCGAAGCTGTACGACGAGAAGCTTCGGCTCCGCGATCCGATCGTTTCGGTGACGATCATCAAGTTTCGGCAGATGTTTGGCTCGGTCGGGGGTTTCGTGCAGCGTCCAGGCACCTACGAGATTCGACCCGGCGACACACTGATGACCCTCTTAAACCAAGGCGGCGGACCCATTCCGGATAGAGCCGATCTCCGGCGCGCGACCCTCAAACGCGCCAATACCAACGAGCTAGTGCCGATCGATCTTTACGCGATGATGACACGCGGAGATACGTCGCAGAACTTCGAAATCCAGGATGGCGACGAGCTCACGGTGCCCGAGGAGACGAAGAATCGAATTCTAGTGATGGGTGCGGTTCAGGCCCCCGGCGTGTACTCCTACAAAGAGCCGATGACCTTGGCCGATGCGATTTCTCTTGGCAAAGGGGAGGTGCGGTATCGCTCCAAAATGAGTCAAGTTGTAATCACTCGTGAGCGCGTCGGCTATCCCGGCCAATACCTGCGCATCATAGCGAACTACGTTCGATTTGTTAAAGATGGAGACCAAACCCAGAACGTAACCCTCATGCCTGGGGACATGGTTTATGTGCCTGAGACGAACACGCCGGACTTCAACCAGATCAGCGCGCTCGCGAATGTAGCCTTCGTGCTTGATCGGTTTGGATCTGGATTGTTTGGCTTAAGGCTCTTCGGCCGTTAACGATGGAGTCCGGACACGTCAATCTCGAAAGCATTGGCCGCAAGCTTCGGGGGGACGTGCTGGTCTTCACAGGCGCCGGAATCTCGGCAGCCAGTGGTTT
>JBGGMI010000241.1:0-7414 GCA_041288075.1 Fimbriimonas sp. | reverse complement strand
CCAGCACGCGACCCCGTAACGGGCGGCGAGCTGTATATCACCGAAGTCGCCAACGACGAGAGCGGCATTTCGATTCGTGGCCGCTTCGAGATACCGATGTATGCGAGGCTCGACCACGACCAGCAGAAGTTTCTCGAAGTGTTTCTGCGATGTCGAGGAATGTTGAACAGCGTAGAGCGCGAGCTCGGGATCAGCTACCCGACGGTGCGTGCGCGTTTAGATTCGCTGCTCGAAGCGCTGGACCTCAAGCCGACGGAGCCGCGCGACGAGGGCCTCAACAACAAGAAGGACAGGGAAAAGTCCACCGACCGCAAACGAAAGATTTTGGACCAACTGGAGCGGGGAGAGATCTCTGCCGAAGAGGCCAAGGAAAAGCTGGGAGTTCACCATTGAGGGAAGAAATACAGAGGATTAGCAAACTGGTCGCCGAGGGCAAACTGAGCCCGGAAGATGCGGCCGACCTGATCGATGCGTTTTACGCCAGCGACAGGATGGAGGAAGAATCCGGCCCCACGCCCCCTCCTCCGCCCCCAGGCACTTCGCGCGATCCATTCCGAGGCATCATCGACCAAATCGAGAAGCTGACGAAGGAAGGCGCGGAAGCGGTGGACTGGAAGGAAGTTTCGAAGCAGGCTCGTGAGTCGGCGAAGAAGGGCTTCGATTTCCTGAAGACCGGCCTGGATGATCTCAGCAAGGGCAAGGTCAACTTCTTTGGCAATACGGAAACGAAGAATATCTCTCTGCCGCTGAGCGTGCCTGAGGGCAAGACTTTGAAGATCGAGAATGCCTGTGGAGACGTGAAGGTTTCTTCCGGCGCCTCCGGGGGTTCGGTCACGGCCGACGCGCGGTTCAAGGGATCGAGCATCGATGATGCGAAGGCGAAGGCGCAGGCTTATACGCTGATCATCGAAGAGAGCGAGACTCAGGTGATCATTCGCCAGCCGGACGTCAGCGGACTGTCGGTCGATCTGGATGTGAAGATCAGCGGAAAGGCTCAGGTGGAGATAAAGGCAGAGAACGGGGATATTTCCGTTATCGACACCGGTCTCGGTGCCCGCCTTAACGGTCGGTCCGGGGACATCAAAGTGCGCGGGCTGAACGGTCAGATTGAGATCCACTCGGAGAGTGGCGACATGACGATTGAGAACAGCGAGACGACTTCGCTAACGGTCGAGAACAAGTCGGGCGACATCGACGTTCGAAACGTGCGCGGAAACATGAACATCCGCACCGCCTCGGGCAACGTTCGGGCAGGGAACTGCTCGGGAAAGACGGTAGCTTTCGAGTCGATTTCGGGCGACGTTCATGTCGACCTGGTCGAGCCGGTGACGGGAAACGTGAATGTTCGCACGGTCAACGGCGACGCGGCCATCGCAGTTGCCGATGGATGCGACTGCCGCGTCTCGCTCTCGACGTTGCGCGGTTCGGTGAGCTGTGCGCTAGAGCTTCAAGAAGAGGCAAAGGCACAGCAGCGGATCACGGGCAAGCTTGGTGCGGGTGGTGGCACGTTGGATGTCAGCGCGGTAACGGGCGACGTTCGACTCGAAATGCGAACACACGAGACGGCAACGGTCTAAATGCGGCGCTTCAGCCAGGACGAGATGAATCAAATCCTGCGTCTTGCCTCTACAGGCGAGGCGCAGGATTCTGTTTCTGAGTCGCGCTTTAGCCTGGATGAGATTTTGAAGGCGGGAAGCGAGCTTGGGTATGACCCGGCTCGAGTACACGCTGCGGCCGCCCATGTGGCTTCACGAAAGATTCAGAAACACCCGATGGTGTTCGAATTCGACACGGTGAGCGACGGACCGCTGAGCGATTCCGCGTGGGAGGCGATAGTGCTGGAGCTTCGACGGGACATGAAGGCGACGGGGGCTGTCCGGGATCGGGCGGATGGCGGCCGCGAATGGATCTGTGCGCAGCATGAGCAGTCGGTGGCGGTGACGAGCTCGCCTGCTTCGGATGGCTGGCACTTGAGTGTCTCTTACGACACCAAGGGGATTCTCGCGATCTCCTATGTGTTCTCGTTCAGCCTCTTCGTGTTCTTCTGCATGAACGCGCTCAACAGTATTTCGAAGCGCGGCTGGGGCTCGGGTGATGCTTGGCTGGCATTGACCGTGCTGGCGCTAGAAGTGGTAGCGGCGGTTATCGGGATCCAGTTGGTGAAGCGGTCCGTTCGGAAGAAGGCGGAACGATTGTCTAAGCGGGTTGGGGAACTGGCGATTGAACGCGCAGTCAATGTCGAGCGGAGCCTGCCGGTTGAGAGTCGTGTGCTGGAAGTCGATGCCTGAGGCGGGACGTCCGCGCTCCTAGCTGCCGCACCCGCCTCCACAACCTCCGCCGCATCCGCTTCCGCAGCCTGACCCCCCGCAGTCTCCTCCTCCACCGTCGGCTCCTCCGCAATCTCCGGAGCCGTGGCCCCCTCCGTCGTGTCCGGAGCTATGCCCGCCACCGTCTGAGCCGTAGTAAGTCCCGCAGCTCGAACCCGTGTCGGTTGTTCTCCGATGCTGATTCGCGCCCTGGCTGGCGGTGCTCAAAGAAGCGATTGCGGCGGCGATCAGGACGCCGCCTCCTACCAGGAGGACCAGGCCGAAGACGGCCTCTCCAGGCGAGCAGCCTTGGAGGAGGGCGGCTAGAATGAGAATGCCTGCAAGGAGCTTCGCTGGCCGCTTGGGGATGATCCAGTTGGACTTTGTGTCGACGCTCGTTGCGGTTAGCTTCTTCTTGAAGCGATCGCCCGGTGCGGCCCAGATGTCGGCGGGAGGCTCCTGGCCGAACATCTTGCTGTATGAGCGGAGTGTCTGCGCATACCAGTCATCGAACTTCGCAGTCTCAGCCTTTCCGCCCTTAGTGGGGTTGTGGTGGAGTGGCTGTTCGAGGACTTCTCCACAAAGTCTGTCCCAGTAGGAGCGGGTGTAGCAGATGTGGAGGTGCCAAGCCTCGTCCACCTCTTCGCTCGGGCTGCAAGGATGTCCGGCCGAGGCGCAGAGGAAGACGAACCGCTTGTATTCGTCGATCACGCGCTTGGCGTAGGGAAGGGGCCAGTCGTTTTCCCTGGCCAGCCGCTTTTCAAATGTTAAGGCTTCGTCGCCTTCGTCGATGCTGAAGCTCGCAAGCTTCTTCCAGAGCGCACTCTGTGTGTTGTTCATTTGTGTCATCACTGATAGTATCGGCCCCTTTTGTTAAGGTTGTGATGATCGTTAATGAAACGTTAATGATGAAGGGGTGAGTGGGGTGAGTGGGGGCGGGTCATCACTCCTGGTTTTCCGCTTTGTTCTCACCCCCGTCACCCCAGTCACCCCAGTCACCCCACTCACCCCTTCATCCGCTCATCCTTCCCGGTGCACTTCGATCGACCAGTCCACGATGTCCAAGTCGGGATCGTTGACGCCGGTTGGATAGATGTCTCCAGTCGGCTCAATTCCTGTCGTGATGCCGCTCTGGTTGTTCGTAACGCCGTTCTGCCGAAGGTCGATCTTGATGTAGCGGTTGAACTCCGACGGCACTCGATTGTCTCCGATGGAATCGATTGCCCGAGTGCCTCCGACACCGGTCGAGAGCCGGCTCATCGTCAGGAAGTTGACCTGAAGCGAGGTGAGCAGGCGGGCGGCGGTGTCGTCGTCGGCGAGCTGGTTGACGAAGATATCGAACTGGAGCACGGACGGGTCCTCCGAGAGATTCTGATAGTTGACAATGCGGCCCCGAGTAGCCCGGCTAAAGCTGTTCAGGTTGATCGGGTTCGTCGGATCGGACGGGTTCGGGACCTCAGCCTGGGTTGCGAACCGATAGAGAATGAAGGGCTCAGCGCTATTGGGGTTCTGAGAGTCGAACTCGACGAAGTGCGTCGGCGAACCCGCCATGCGCCCGTTCGGGTTATTGGAAGCAACCACCGGGACGGGAGCAAACCGATCTTCAGGATTCAGCTCAGGCGTCGCTCGGATAGCCACATCGTAGATGTAGTAGATCGTGCCGTCCTCGTCGAGCGCGGTGTTGATCTTGCCGCCAACTCTCATTCGAAACGTGACGCGCGTGAACTGTTCTCCGCCGGCAGTTTCCGGAAACTTGGCGCACCCGCAAACGAGCGCGATGGCGGCGAGTAGCCCAAATCGAAAAATCATACAAGTCCCTCGGAGTAATACAGGATGCGGTGGCAAGATTCGCACGTGACGATCTTGTCGTCCTTAAGCAACTGAATCGTTCTTTCGGGCAGATTAGTTCCGCAGGCCCCGCAGGATTGTCGTTTCGTCACCTCCGCCATCCCTAAACCTGCGTGTCGCTGGCGGATGCTTTCGTAGCGAGCCAGCAGCGTCGGGTTCTTGACTGCCTCCGCAAGCTGCGGCCGCGCCGCCGTGTATTTCTTGAAGTCCTGCTCCAACAGCGTCTTGTCCGAGAGAGCTTTCTTCCGTCGTTCGGCTAGCTCTTTGGTCTTCTCATCGATCTTTTTCTGGACAGCTTCCGCAGCCTTCTCGGCAGGTGGCAAGAGGCCCCAAAGCTCCATGATTCGCTCGTCGCTTCCTCCGCTCTGCTTCTTGAGGAGCGCGACCTCTTTCTCGTAGTTCTGGACCTCCTTCGGGTTGACGATCTTGCCGCCATACAGGTCCTTCTCGATCTTCTTAACCTTCTCCTGAATCGTCTGCTGCGTCCATTCGAGATCCTTCAGCTCCGCCCGCAGATCCCTCACGAGAGTTTGCGATTCGTCTTTCTCAAGCGCGGCGATTTCGGCGGCCAGCTTCTGACCAACATCTAGGGCGGCGGCTCGGGTTCGGATCTCGATAAGGGCGCGGTCCACCTGAGCGAGCTTCCAGAGGCGCGAGAGTTCGGGAGAGGCCATTGATTAGAGCGTAGCACGGAGGGCGTGAGGCGGGTAAGGCGAGCGAGGTGCGTAAGGCGTTGTCCTTGTTACTTAGCGGCGGGACCGGAGATTGAGGCATCGAGAACCACCATTCGGTGGTCGCTGTTCACCGTCTTCACCACGTTCTGCACGAGTGGCTTGATGGCGGAGCTCAGCCAGATCTGGTCGATTCTCGCGAGCGGGTAATCGTTCACCGCCGAGTGGCACCAGCCAGCGCCTGCTTCGTAGAACGAATCTTTCAGATCGGGTGGCATGACTCGGAAAACTGCGTCGCCGGATTGCGCGTTGAAGTCGCCGCCAATGATTGTAGGGCGTTTTGTCTGCCTTTCCAGGAATGCCACGATGCCCGCAAGCTCCTCGCGCCTTAGCCGCCGGTTGTTGGCGACGGCGGTCCAGGCACCAGGATCGAACAGGTCGATTCGAAAGGACGGGGGCATCAAGCGAAGGCTGACAACGTTGAGAGCTTCTCCCGTGGGCGTGGTTATGACCGTGGCGACAAAGTCATTCGTGGTGCGCGGAGTCTCGATTCGCTTGAGCGGCCAACGGCTGAGGATCGAGGCATCCGGACCAGAGACGACCGATCCGGTTGAGCCGTATAGCTTCTTCGCCAGCCGTTCGAGCTCGGGACGGCCAGGCGATTCCTGCAGGAGCACAATATCGGGGTTGTAGGTGGCCACTTCTTCGGCGGCTTCGATCAAGCCTCCGGCGCAGTTGAGGCTGACGACTCGGATTCCGCCTCTCGACTCGACCACCTCGGCAAACCGTTTCAAGCTCACCCACTCCTCGCTAAACAGGAACGTGTAGGCGCACCAAGCGACGAGAAGGCTGAGCGAGACTTTGCTGCCGAGCCGCTTCCACCAGAGCAGCGGCAGGAGGCCCAGCGGTACCCAGGTCCAGGCAGGGAAGATCGTGAACGCCGCGGCGGAGTCGGGCTTCTGCCAGTAGAGCCAGCTTGCGAGGAGCAAGAAGGCTGGCGACAGGCACCAAATCCACCTTCTGATGCTTCGCACGTGGAGTAGACGCTGGCGCGTTCTCGTTTCGTTGCCGTAGAGTCCGAGGAATCTCCAACCACGCCATTGCCTGACATGCGATACTCTGCATCCACACGTGAGCATGTTCGACGCAATTCTGCCGGCCGGAGGGACCATCGACGAAGCTTTCGCCGCACAGGTCGGTACGTCGAATAAGGCGCTCATCCAATTCGAGGGGCAGACGATCCTCGAACGCGTGATCGATGCTTTGAAGGCAAGCGGAAGAGTGCGCCGGATCGCCGTGATCGGGCCCGAGGAGGTGCATCAAAGTGCCGGAGCAGGGAAGGCCGATCTCTTACTCCGCGAAGGCTCGACCGGGCCGGACAACATCATGCGCGGACTCGACGCGCTTGCCGCTCAGCCGGACCCCCCGCAGAAAGTGCTCGTCGTTACGACCGACCTGCCTTTCCTCACCCCCGAAATCGTCAACCGATTCATAGATGCTTGCCCTACAGACGTGCACATAACCGTTCCGCTTATCAGCAAAGCTGAGTTTCAGAGTCGGTTCCCCGAATGCATGTGCACGTTTATCCGGCTGAAAGACGACACCTGGACGACCGGGTGCATGTATATCTTGGACGTGCAGGCGTTACGATCGTCGAAGCCGTACATCGACAAGATTTTCGAGGTCCGCAAGAGTAAGGTCGGGATGGCGAAGCTGCTCGGTGTTGGTTTTCTGTGTAAGTTTTTGACCAAAACATTGACAGTTCCTGATGTTGAGCGGAAGATTCAGTCGATGCTGCATTGCTCGGGCAAGGCGATCGAGCACAGCCCGCCCGAGCTTGCTTACGACATCGACGACCTGTCCGACTACGAGTACGCCATGAAGCACCTAGCGAGCAAACCTTGAGCACCCATCACGTGCCTTCTCCCTACGAGGGAACGACGATCAAGCACCGCCAACACTTGGCGATCAGCGCCTACTGGTTCGCCACCAACTTCCTGTGGGGCGCGCTGCTGGTGCTCATGCTTCCGAACGAGATGCGGATGCTGGCGCCACACTACCGAGTTGCGGCACTTGGGCTGCTCACCGGAATTGCCGCCATCGTCGCCCTCACGGTGCCGCTTATCGTCGGCGCTCTCAGCGATCGCTGCACCTCCCCAAGGGGCCGGCGGAGACCCTACATCATCGCCGGCGTTACGATCAACGTAATTGGCCTCGGGCTCATGGCTGCTGCGTTCACGTTCGCGGACAAAATCCCGTCCCCGCCTGCGGGACAGGAGCCGGGCCAATGGCAGACCATCGGCATCCTGCTCAGCCACCCCGGGTTCCTCTGGTTCCTGCTCGCGTTCATCGTCGTGCAGTTCGGCAACAACGTCGCGTCCGCCGCATACAGTGGCATCATCCCCGACCTGATCCCTGAAGAGCAGCGGGGAGCAGCGAGCGGCTACATGGCGCTCATGTCGCAAGGCGGCACGCTCTTTGGTGGCGTCGTCGTTGGATTCCTGCTTGGCAAGCAGCCCGAGTGGATCAAGTACGGAGTGCTGGCGTTGGTGCTGGCGGTGGTCGCGTCAGTAACGATCAAGGGCATCG
>JBGGMI010000240.1:0-16030 GCA_041288075.1 Fimbriimonas sp. | reverse complement strand
TCGATGTCCAGCATCTTCGCCACTTCCTGCACGCGTGCATCGATGTCCTGCTTGATCTTCTTGGCCTCGGCCATGTGCGAGACCTGCCACAGGAAGCCCTTGAGCTCGCGGAGTCGCAGACCGAACGCGATGTTGTCGTACACGTTCATGTGCGGATACAGCGCGTAGTTCTGGAAGACCATCGCGATGTCACGGTCCTTCGGTGGCACGTCGTTCACGCGAACGTCACCGATCATGATGTCGCCCTCAGTGGATTCCTCCAACCCGGCAACCATTCGAAGTGCGGTGGTCTTTCCGCAGCCCGATGGCCCGACGAGCACCATAAATTCCTTGTCGCGAATGTCGAGATTTAAATTATCGACCGCACGAACGTCTTTGCCAAAAATCTTGGTAATGCCCTTAAACGCGACTCCAGCCAACCAGTCCCTCCTTCGGGATGTCCATGCGATTATAACGCTCTCGCCTCCGTTCTGCTACCCGCTAGGGCAGGTTCTTTGAGGATTCGGCGCAACTTCCAGACGAATGTGCAGGCGCAAGTGAAGCGAAGGCAAAAAAAATGCCGCCCTAAGCAGGGACACATGCGCTATCGATGAGTGTCCAGGGCGGCTACTTGTCGCTTTTAACCCCATCGCATCTAACGTGCGCTCCGGGGATCATCGAGCTTCTCGCTCAGGAAGATTCTACTCCATTTTGATAGTGTATATAACACCACCTGACCAGCCCGAGGCTGAACCACAGTTGCCTATCCATGGTCCAAGACCTCGGAAGAACAAGATGTCGACAGTCACTGATGCCAAGCTCACCGCTCACCAAGCCGCCCGCGAAGCGAACCCCGTAATCGAAAGTGCCGGCAGAGTCGGCTACGCCGCAAAGGGCGTGCTGTACGGGCTCATGGGTGCCCTGGCTTTCCTGGCGGCCACCGGGAATGGCGGCAAGACGACTGACAAGCGAGGCGTCATCAACACCATTGCGGATCAGCCCTTTGGATCAGCGCTCCTCATCATCCTTGGCGTCTGTTTGGCGGGTTATGCGCTTTTCAAGATCGTCATGGCCGTCATGAACTCCGAATACGACAAGCCGCTCAAGCGTGTCGGCAATGGTGTCACCGGCCTTATCTACGGCGGCTTTGCTTTCCTTGCATTCAAGGCAGCAATGGGTGACAAAAAGGCCGATAACTCTGAGCAAAAGGCAGCGGACGTGATGTCGATGCCCGGTGGAATCTGGATCATTGCCGCACTCGGACTCATCATCCTCGGTGTAGGCGTCATGCAGATCGTGAAAGGAGGCTCCGGCAAGTTCATGGACATCCTGAAGAAGGAGGAGATGTCCGAGGACGAGCAAAGGACCGCGCTGATTTCGGGCCGCATCGGCCTTATTTCGAGAGGAATCGTGTTCGTAATCACGGGAGGCTTTCTTCTTTGGGCTGCCAAGGATCATGATCCCAACAAAGCAGGTGGCCTCGATCAGGCCCTGCAGGCAATCGCAAGCGCTCCTTATGGTCCCCTGCTGCTGGCAATGACTGGTCTGGGCCTCGTCGCGTTTTGCCTGTTTATGTTCGTTGAGGCCAAATACCGTAAGTTCGCGCCAATTCGGTAGGCAGGAATGCTGCACGGTTGTTCAGGCGTCCTAATAACTAGAATGCCTCAGACAACCTCCGAACAGCTCATAGCCCGTGTCGAGCGGCTCGAGCGTAAGAATCGCCTTCTCACGCTGGCCTGCACCTTCTGCATGGCCGTTCCATTTCTTGCCATTGTTGGTTGGCAAAATGCTTCCGACACTTTGCGAGTGAAACGTCTGGAAGTGGTAGACGAACGCGGTGTCCCCCTCATCACCCTGGCAGGCGCGAGAGGAAACGAGGGCGGCTCGATCATCCTTCGAGACGGTCTTGGCGAGAAGCGGAGTTGGTGGGAAGTGGGCCCGGAGAAGGGTGCCTTCACCCTGAATAGTGCCAAGACCGACGGGAGCAACGACACGACCCTCGGGCTACAGGTGGGGCCAAAAACAGCTCGGATGTCTATCATCAGCAAGAACGGTGCCATGCTGTCCGCGAACATGAACGACGACGATCCGCAGCTCGAACTCTACAACTCAAAGGGCTCGACGCTCTTCGCGGCACCCTTAAAACCGAGAAAAGCAGAATAGGTAGACAAAAATCTACATAAGTGGTGTATACTGGTTTCATGCTCAGCAACCAGATGCGAACAATCGGCGTCGACGAGCAGGCATTGTCGACGCTCAAATACCTGGCTTCCCAAGTTGCCACCCGGCCCCTGATGTATGGTTTGGTGCAGTCAGACGTGAATCGATGGGACGAATACGATCTCGAAGAGCGTCACCGAGCCCTCAAGAGAGCGGTGAGGCGAGTTGGCAGCGTGTGCCCGTGGGTTAGATCGAAACCGCGCGTGATGGACACATTGCGCGACTTGGCGAGCGCCTAGCCGACGGAGAACACGCGCCGGATCGAGTTTTCGAGCGCCTCATAACAGAGGGGGCATCCAACGAGTCCGGTCTCCTCTATGCTCTCGGGCGTTGCCCCGCAGAATGGACAAGCTCCACTGGAACGTCTTCGGTCGGATAGGGCGGCTACAAACTCTTCCAAGCCGAAGTAGCCGGCACGCTGAGACGCGCATGGCGTGCAGAGGTAACTCTGCACGCCATCTTGCACGCAACTAAAAAAGGCGGGCCGTCCGCAGTCGGCGCAGCTATGCGTCAAACGGCACACCCGTTGCCGTATGCGCGCGGAAGAGCTCCATGAGGTGCCGCGTCATTTCGCCAGGCGTTCCGCAGCCGATCTTCTTGCCGTCGAGTGTGACCATTGGGATGACTTCGGCGGCTGTTCCGGTCAGGAAGACCTCTTCGGAAGTGAAGACATCGTAAGGAGAAATGAACGTGTCCTTCACGATGATGCCCTCGGCGGCAGCGAGCTTCATGACGGTGTCCCGCGTGATGCCCTTGAGGATTCCGCAGGAGGGATGCGGCGTCCACAGCTCCCCTCGGTGAACGAGGAAGATGTTGTCGCCCGTGCACTCAGCGACGAGGCCCTGGTGATTAAGCATCAGCCCCTCACCAGCGCCCATGCGATTCGCCTCCTGCTTGGCCATGATGTTCGCGGCGTAGCGTCCGATGCACTTGAGTCGTGGATCCAGCGCATCGGCGGGGATGACCTTGATGGAGCAAGTGACGACGTCGAGGCCGAGCTCATATGCCGACTCGGGATAGAGGTTCAGGCTCGAAACCATCACCATGATGTTCGGCTGGCGATTGATGTTCTTCGGATCGAGGCCGAGGCCCGTTCCGCGGGAGACGTTCAAGCGGATATAGCCGTTATCGAGGTCGGCCTGGCGGCACACATCGAGGACAACCTTCTTGATGTCCTCAAAGGTCATGTGCATCTCAAAGCCCATGAATGCGGCTCCGTGCATCAACCGATATAGGTGCTCGTCCAGCTTGAAAACCTTGCGGTCATAGATGCGAATGCCTTCGAAAATGCCGTCACCATAAAGGTGGGCATGATCGGCGACGGGGGCAGTCGCCGTTTCCAGAGGCATCACTTCGCCGTTCAACCACACGAGCTTGGGCATGGGTAGATGATACCGGAGCGGCGGCTATTCCTCTGTCGCAGCCACCTTCTTCAAGGGCGAAACTGCAGGGCCGTGGAGCACCGTTCCGTCCGTGTCGAACCGCGATCCGTGGCAGGGGCAATCCCAACTCCGCTCGGCATTATTGAACGCGAGAATGCAGCCCATGTGCGTGCAAACGGCGGACACCGCGTGAAGCTCCTCATTCTCGTCGCGATAGAAGCCGACCTTTCCGTCGTCAGTGTCGAAAACATCTCCTTCACCCGGCTTCAGCGCAGAAACCGAGAACTCCGGCCCGTCGGCCAACCTCTCTCCGACGAGTCCCCTTACGCTGTCTTTCACGATCTTGCCGATCGTAGGCGCACTCGTGAGCGGCTTGAACCTTAGCGGATCGTATAGGTCGGCCAGAGCAGGATTCTCGCCTTTGATCAGCGAGGTCAGGAGCTGCGCCGCAACGACGCCCTGAGTCATGCCCCAGCCACCGAATCCACACGCAACCCAAACCCGCTCAGCATTGGCACTGATCCGGCCAATGTAAGGCACCTGGTCGATCGTTCCGTTGTCCTGCGTCGACCACATGTGCGTGATGGCGCGGACCGGAAAATGCTCCCGCACGAACGTTTCGATGGCGGCATATTGGGTCGTGGTGTGCTCCATCTTGCCAACCTTGTGCATCGCTCCGCTCACGATGAGCACCTCGCCGTCGGCGGTGGCCTGACATCGGTACGTGTATCCCTCGCCGGAGCCTACGTACATCGCCTTCGGGCACTCTCCGTCAAGGGAGAACGCGATCGCGTAGTCGCGGAAGGGGTCGAGCCTTGCATAGTAGTAGCCCGGATCGAAGAAGGGAAAATGGGTAGCGACAACGACATGTTGAGCTCTTATCTTGTGTCCGTCGGCCGTCTCTACGACCGTCGGCTCCCCCTCGTCGAGGTCCGTTGCCATCGTGCTCTCAAAGACCTGGCAACCCTTGGCTACCGCGCCTTCGAGCAGCTTGGTTAGGAATTTGAGCGGATGGAACTCGGCCTGGTTGGTGAAGAGGAGGGCACCGGAGTTTGGGAACGGCGCTTCGAGGTCTTGCACCAACTGACACTCGAGTCCCGCAGCCTGGGCGGCCTCCGCTTCCTTTTCCAGCTCCTTTACCGCAGCCTCATCTTCGGCATAGAGGTAGAGGTCGCGCCGTCTGAAATCGCAATCCACCGAAGCCCCTTCGATCCAATCGATCGCTGACCGGTTCGCCTCGGCGTACATCTGAGCCTTCCCTTCGCCGAAATGCGATCTGACATGGTCGTACATCAAGCCGTGGCATGCGCTGACCTTGGCAGTCGTGTTCCCGGTAACTCCGTAAAGCACGCGCCGCGCTTCGATGAGCGCCACCTTATGCCCGGCTTGCGTCAGGAAGTGAGCGCAAAGAACCCCCACAATGCCCGCGCCGATGACGGCAATCTCCGTTTCTAGGTCTCCATCAAGCGCCGGGAAGGTTGGGACCGGGCAGGTGTCGATCCAAACAGAAGGCGTGCGGGAATCGGAAAGCGAAGGCATGCATATTCCGACTTCCGCACAATAGCAAAGTTCAGCCGCCTTCGATCAGCCGGCGGCGCTCTTCCTCCGAGAGGTCTTCGAAGTTCTTTTCCTTCTTCCGCCTCCGCTCGGGTCTCGGTGACGCGTCGATTTGAGTATCACCAGGAGCATTCACGTCTTCTTCTTGGCGTCTGATTCTCTTGCGCTTCCGTCGAGGCTTCGGCTTCTCTTCGTCGGGAATGGAGCTAAACGTGCGAGGTTTTACTTGAACCGGAGGCTCTTGGTCCCCTATCTGCGTATCGGCAGGCGCGGGAGCTATCTGCTGCGCACGCCCCGCTTCTGGCTTCGGTGCATTCCCGCCCACGCGCAATGGTTCTACGGAGACATCGACAGTCGGCCCAGACGACTTCCGCGTGACCATGCCGGGAGCAGCTTGCTTGCTGCCGCATCCTATAAGCATCATTGCTGCCAAAGCCAGGGTGAACCACCGCATATTTACTAGGACGCGTGACCACCCTCTCAGGTTTGGTCTTGGAATTGACCATGAGTCTCTTGCCGAGGCGACACCTGCTCTGTGGGCCCCGGAACGCTGCCAAAATGGGCCATGCTCTCGCTCTTCATAGCGGCCGTTTTTGTCCAGGGCCGCGTGTTGATCCAGCCTCAGAAGCTGCCGAAGCCAGGGACGACAACGTCGAAGATCTCCATTCCGAAGGTGATTCCGCGTCCAGCGGGAAGTGGGCTGTCGCTGCCGAAAGGGTTCCGCGCAAACGTATTTGCGAGAGGGTTGCGGAGCCCGCGATGGTTGCTGGTCGCTCCGAACGGTGACGTCCTTTGTGTGGAGTGCTACCAGGGCCGGGTCCAGTTGCTTCGCGACAGCGATGGCGATGGAGTCGCGGAAGAAAAACACACATTTGCGAGTGGGCTGAAATTGCCATTCGGCCTAGCTTTGCATGACGGGTATCTGTACGTGGCAAACACAGGCTCTGTGGTTCGATTCCCCTACCGGGACGGTCAAACCAAAGCTGAAGTGCGACCCGAAGTGGTGGTTCCCGAGATTCCGTCGCGAGGTTACAACCAGCACTGGACTCGCAACCTCATCCTTTCGCCAGATGGCAAAACCATGTACGTCACGGTCGGCTCCGAGACGAACCATGACGTGGAACGGCCGCCACGTGCCTCCATCCTCGCATTTAAGTCGGACGGGTCCGGGATGCGCACGTATGCCGATGGGTTGCGCAATCCGGTCGGCCTCGCGTTCCGACCTGGCACGGACGAACTGTGGGCAACGTGTGTGGAGCGGGACTTCATGGGAGACGATCTCGTGCCGGACTTCATCACGCGAGTTGAGGAGGGCGACTTCTTCGGTTGGCCGTGGTACTACATCGGCCGGCACCGCGATCCACACTTGAAAGGCAAGCTCGCGCCGGCCAAGCCGGTTAAGGTGCCGGATGTGCTGACCGTAGCCCACTCGGTGCCGCTCGGGCTGCTGTTTTACACGGGGAAACAGTTTCCCGCCGAATACCGAGGCGACCTGTTCGTCGCGCTGCGTGGCTCGACGAACCGACGGTTGCGCAGCGGATACGAAGTCATTCGCATCCGGTTCCGCGACGGGAAACTTGTGCCCGGTTACGAGACTTTCATCGGAGGATGGATCACGGACCGGCGAAAGAAGGAGGTCTACGGCCGCCCGGTGGGGCTCGCGCAGCTTCCAGACGGATCGCTTCTCGTCGCTGACGAGGGTGCCCATCTCGTCTGGCGCATCACTTACCATTGACGAGGGTGGCAATCTTCGATTGGTTCACCGCTAACAAGTTGCGATCACGCCCTCCTCATCCCACAGGTCTTCCCAGCCGTGGGCCCCTTCCCAAAGGAAGACCTGCCCTTTGATGAGCCTGCACCCTCTGTCGATCTTCGCAATGGCTCCCATGTCGGATTGCGTGAGTGGGGAAGACGCCGCTGCCTCCAAATTTGACAGGTACTGCTCCCGCTTGACAGAGAACGGGATTGGCACCTGGCCACGCTGGATCGCCCACTTGATGCATACCGCCGCTGGCGAAATGCCTAGCCTTGAGGCGATCCCACAGATGACTGGATCATCCAACTCGCTGGTGTCTCCGGGAGCTCGGTCTCGGGAGGGCCGACTGGGCGAGCCGATCGGTGAAAACCCAATCGGCACGATCCCGTTCGAAACCACGTGGTCGAACAAGCTTGGCTGTTGAAAGTGCGGGTGGAGCTCCATTTCGTTGGCTACCGGTCGGACAGAGGCATCGCGCAAGAGCAGTTCGAGCTTGGCAATGCTCATGTTCGAAGTGCCGATGTGCCGGACCAGACCGCGCTCCACAAGCTTCTCCATCTCACGCCAGGTACGCATATATGCCTCATGAACATAAGGTCGCGCATGAGGATCGCGCGAGGTGACATCTACCTTCGGCGCATGAAAGTTGGGAAAAGGCCAGTGCACCAGATAGAGGTCGAGAACCTCCAACCCGAGATCAGAAAGCGACTGCTCGCAAGCCGCCTGAACATCATTATGCCGGTCGTTCCACAGCTTCGACGTGATCCACAACTCCTCCCGCCGCACACCCTCGGACATGACCTGACGTAGCGCCTCGCCAACCTCACGCTCGTTGCCATAGACCGCCGCGCAATCAAAGTGCCTGTAGCCCAAGCGAGCCGCATCCACCACTGCATCGGCAACCTGCAAGGGACTGTACTTATCCGACCCAAACGTCCCCAGCCCAATGGCTGGCATCGTGGCACCGGTGCGGAACCGGCGCTGAGGAATGGATGCCGGATCGACGCCCATACTAATCCATCATTGCAAGGCGGTAGAGGATGTGCGCGTAAATTCGGCTCATCTTAAACAAGTGCTCGACCTTGAGCCGCTCATCCGTCTCGTGCGCCCTGCCATCTCCCTCCCACCCGGTACCGATGCTGACCGTATTCGGAATGGCACGGGCGTAGGTGCCTCCACCCATTGTTCCTGGCTTCTTGATCTCTCCAGTTTCCTTCGCATACACCTCACAGATGGTTCGAACGAGGGGATGATCGAGAGGGAAGTAAAGAGGGGGGCTGTCACGCGTCACCCGCAGCTCAAACGCATTTGTTAGCTCGGCTAAGTACGCCTTGCACATCGACTCTAACTTCTCGCCTGTCCAGGTGACTGGATAGCGCACGTTGAACAACAGATTGACCTCTCCGCCCTCGGTGCCGACGATTCCCAAGTTGCAGGTCAAATCGCCGCTCGCCTCATCTGAGCCCGCAATGCCAATCCCGGCACCACCAATGTGAGTCGTCGCGAAGAGCTCGTCGAAAAAGCTGCTTGACTCTAATGGGCTGATCTCGTGCAAGAAGCGAAGGAGCCGCATTGCTGCCGAGTCGCCGAAGTGAGGGGTGCTGCCATGAGCCGCCTTCCCGATGGCGTAAACCCCGAGAACGTCTCCTTCCCAGGCGAAAGTGACATTTCGGTCCCAAGAATCCGCCAGCTTTTCCTCGACCTCTTGCCGAGCGCTGCTGTCTACCTGGACCTTTGCCGATGCAGAATCGATCACGATGTTCGGCCGCTGTCCTCCAGTAAGTTCAAGCAGTCGCATGGGACCGCTATTCAGAGGCACCGAGATTTCCAGATTCGCGATACCTTTTTCGCCATGATAGAGGGGCCAACCTGAATCGGGAGCGACTCCATAAGTGGGCGGCTCCTCTGTTTGCACGTATCGCGCCACGCAACCGAACCCCGACTCCTCGTTGCAGCCAAAGACCTGCCTCATCCGGGCCGGTATGTCGGGGCAAATTTCTTTGATTGCGCGCATCGCGTAGAACGATGCCATCGTGGGTCCCTTGTCGTCTGTGGAGCCACGCGCGTAGATGTAACCACCGTCAACTTCTGCCCCGAAGGGTGCATGTTTCCAACCCGGTCCGACCGGAACGACGTCCAGATGCCCAAGCGACATGACCAGCCGCTCCCCCTGACCGAATTCTCCGAATCCGATATGGCCCTCAACATTCTTGGTGGACATGCCCCATTCGGCAGCCTTCGACAGAGCAAAATCGAGAGCCTGCCGGTTCTCGATCCCATAAGGGGCATCGGGCTCCGGGTCGCCTTCGAGGGAGGGGATCCGGAGCATCTGAATCGTGTCGTCGAGCAGCTCCTGCTCATGAGCTCGTAGCCAATCCTGGATCTTGGCAACCATTGCGTCGGGCATGCGCAAAAGTATAGCGCTCCCGACGTATCCATCAACCGCCCCAAGGTGGCCGAAGCACGATCAACGTTCCGCTGCTGAAAAAGCTATCCGCGTAATAAAGATTAGGCGCAATTTGGCGTGGCGGACGCAATCCGATCACGTTCACGTACTGCCCCATCTGGAAAGAGGTGGTCTGCCGATTGCTGAGCCAAGTCGGCTCGCCAACGATATCGAGAGTCCCGGTTCCCGTGTCGATTCGGTAGACGTTGTAGTCCACTCCATCGATGGTCACCGTATCCCGATCGATGATTTCTCCGTCAGTCGACGTGGCCGGCGGGGCCTGTACGTTTACTTGAGCGGTGATCCACGTCGGAATGCCCCGCTTGTCTCGAAAAGCGATTTCCCGCTTGCCAACTGTAATGCTCTGCGCGAAAATGACCATTCGATCACCAAGCTTCACACGCGAACCCGTTACGATCACGTTGTCACCGACGTTAACCTTGATCGGCATATGCTGGACAAACCACTGGGGCCCCAAATGGACCTCGTAAGAAGTTTTGTTCGGCTGTTTCACCGTCAAAGCCACCGCGTCCGCCATCCCCTTCATAGGTGGCACAACCAATTTGCCGGTCACCTTGCCGTTGATGGTGATGATATTGGCCGACCAGAGCTTGTTGTATGCCGAGCCCAGGGCATAGCCGCCTGTACGGTCTTGAACCGTAACCTGCCCAAGTGTAATCGCAGTGCATAGCACCACCGCTAGAATCGCAAAATGCTTCACAGGTGTCCTCCAGGTGTTGTTTAGCTATTGGACGACAAAAGTTGCAAATCGGGTGCGCCGCTGGGTCCAGTGACTTCCTCCATCTCCGGCAGGGTCGCCTGCGGCGGAGTGAAGGGGAGGAGGAGCGAGACGCCCGGCTCCTGCATCGAAATCCCCGCCCACACGTCCGCCGCGGCGATGGTCGTCGGGTTGTGAGTGATGACGAGAAACTGCGTGCTGTGCGTGAACTCGCGCAAAGCCGCCGCGAATCGCTCCACGTTCGCGCCGTCGAGCGGAGCATCCACTTCGTCGAGAACCACCAGCGGTGATGGCTTCACCTTCAGCAGCGCCAAGAGGAACGCCGTCGCGCAAAGCGACCTCTCGCCGCCGCTGAGCAGGTTCAATGGCTGGCGCTTCTTACCGGGAAGGGTCACATGCAGTTCGATCCCGCTCTCTAGCGTATTCGTCGGATCGGTCAGCGCCAAATGCCCCTCGCCGCCGCCGAATAGCTTCAAGAACATCGCCGAGAAGTTCTCCTGCACCGCCGCAAAGGTGTTGTTGAACCGGTCTCGCGTCATTTTATCCAGCTCCTTGATGCTGCTCTCGACCTGCGCGATCCCCTCCAGAATGTCTTCCTGTTGAGCATGCAGCTCCTCGTATCGCGAGGTAAGCCGCTCGAAGGCTTCGATAGCGCCAAGGTTGACGTCTCCCATCGCTCGCATCTCGCGCCGCAATCGGTTCACGACCGACGAAGCATCCGGCGGAACCTCGTGCATCCCCTCCTGCTCCATCGCGTCCTCCTCGGTCATGCCGTACTCCATGTACAGCCGCTCCAGAGCCGTAGCCCGCCGAGCTTCCGCCCGAGCGCGCGTCAATTCCGCCTGGTGAGCCGCGTCTCCAACCGCCGCCGCATTGTCCCGAGCCGCTCGACCTTCCTCGATCAGCTTGCCGCTTTCCTCCAGCAAAGCCCTCTTCTGGGCCGAAGCCTCCTCCAGCCTTACGCCTAACTCCTCACGCCTCACGCCCGCTTGCAAGCGCAATTTCTCCGTCTGCTCCGCTTGCTCACCGATCCGCGCCCTCTCCGGCTCCAGGTTCGTCAGCCGATTGCGCCGATGCTCCTCATGCTCCTGCGCGTTCAGCAGCCGCCGCTTGCCCGCATCGAGCCGGGCACGAGCCTGGAGCATCCGAGCCTCCACCTCGCGCAGCCTCGTTTCCGCCTGGCTCTCATCGGCAGATTTGGCCGCGAGCGCGCGAAGCAGTTCGTCACGTCGAGCCTCGATCTCTTGCGGATCGCCCGCATCCGCCGCTGCCTCCTCCGCAACACGCCCTAGCGCCTCGATCTCTCTTCGAAGCCGATCCTGCTCTCGCTGCGCCGTCTTCAGCTCGTCGGAAAGCGTCTGGAGGAACTGCCGAGCCTCCTCGCGCTCACCCTGACCCTCCAGAATCGACCGCCGCGCGGCCTCGATCTCCCTTTGCATCGCCGCGCGAGCGTCCTGCCGCTGCTTGCTCCGCTTCTCTTGCTCGCCGACGACCTTGTCAAAGCGCCCAAGCTCTTTCTCCAGTTCATGCAAATCGGCTTTGCGTTGGACCAAGCCGTACCCTTGCCGCGCCAACTGCCCACCCGTCACCGCGCCGCCGCTATGCAGCACCTCACCGTCCAGCGTCACGATGCGCGACCATCCGCCCGTCCGAGCGTGCCGCAGAGCATCGTCCAACGTCTCTGCGACGAGAATTCGGCCCAGTAAGCTATCGATGACCGGCCGGTAGCGAGGCTCGCATTTGACAAGCTCACTCGCCCGGCCCACCATTCCCCGTTCATTCATCAGCCGCCGCATCTCCGGCGTTGCTTCCGAAGGCCTCATCAAAGGAATCGGCTGGAAAGTCGCCCGCCCCGCCCGCTTCGACTTCAGCCAGTCGATCGCCTCTTTCGCGTCCTCCTGGTCCTCCACGATGAGGTCGTGTGCGCTGTTTCCGAGAGCCGTCTCGATCGCCCGCGCGAGATCCTTGTCGACATCGAGCGCCTCTCCCACGAGCACATATTTGGCCCTCAATACACCTGCATTCGCCGCTTCGAGGACCGCCCGAGCCCCTTGGCTCAGCCCCTCGTGAGCGTCGATGGTTGCTTCGATGCCCCGAATCCGACCCTCCAGCGCCGCCTTCTCGCCCAGCGCCCGCCGAACCCCTTGCGCATCTTTGTCCTCCTCCACACGCAAGGCTGCCAACTTATCCTCTAGCGCCCGAATGTTCTGTTGAGCCTCAGTCTGAAGCGAAGTCAGAGCCGCATAAGCCGCCCGAGCCTCCTCGATCACGCTCTCCAACTCCGGAATCGCCTTCTCGGCCCCGCTGAGCTCTCGCTGCGACAACGCCAGCCGCTCGTCCCGATGCGCCCGCTCCGCCTCTGCCTTCAGCTTCCGAGCCTGAGCGTCCCGCGCTTTTCGAAGCTCCGCCTCAACCCCTTCCAAAAGCTTCCCGAGTCGCCGAGTCTCGTCTCCAGCCCCGGCGAGCTCCGTCTGCAGCAAATGAAAGCCTTCCGCCTCCGCCGCCGACTCAGCCTCCAAAAGCTCGACCTCCGCCGCCGCCTCCTTGATGCGAAGCTCCACCGCCGTGGCATCGTCAGTAAGGTGCTTCTCCTGCTCTTCCAAAGCCTCCAGCCGCTGCTGCAAGAGCCGCAGATTCGCCTCCGCCCGCTCCAACGACGTGATGCTTTCCTGATGCTGCGCCCTCAAGCCGTCCAACTCCAGCTCGACCGCGGAAATCTTCAGCGTCGCATCCCGAGCCTTGCCCTCCAACGCATCCGCCTTGGCAAGCTCCTGCTGCGATATGCGGACCGTCTCCTCGATCCGCTGCTCAGCCTCCCGGACCTCCCGAACCGCCTTGGCAACTTCGTTCACGAGCAGCCCGATCTCCACCTCGCGAAGCGTTTCGAGGATGTTCTTGTACCGAAGCGCCACTTCCGCCTCTTCCTTCAAAGGCTCCCGCTGCTGCTCTAGCTCCCGCAGAATATCCGCCACCCGCGTCAGGTGCTCTGCGGCTTGCGCCAACCTTCGCTGGCTTTCCTGCTTGCGAACGCGATACCGCTGAACGCCCGCCGCCTCATCGATCCACCCGCGGCGATCTTCCGCGGAAGCCGACAAAGCCGAATCGATCTCCTTCTGGCCGACGATCGAATATCCCGCGCGCCCAAGGCCGGAATCTGCGAGTAAGTCGTAAATGTCGCGAAGCCGGCAGCTCTGGCGATTGATCGCGTAGTCGCTTTCTCCGGAGCGGGTCAGCCGCCGGGTGATGCTGACTTCGGGAGTATCGATAGGCAGCGAGCCGTCCTCGTTGTCGAACAGCAGATTGACTTCCGAGAACCCGACGCCCTTCCTCCGAGACGACCCGCTGAAAATCACGTCTTGCCCAGTCTGAGCTCGGAGGTGCCGAGCATTTCCCTCGCCAAGCCCCCACAAAATCCCATCTACCAGGTTCGACTTCCCACACCCGTTCGGCCCAACCACCGCAATAATCCCGCCCTCGAGACTAAGCTCGGTGCGGTCGGCGAAGGTCTTGAAGCCAAAGAGGCGGACGCGTTTGAGACGCATGGGGCTGGTTCAGTTAGAGACGGTTGGGCGGCGCCTTTCGTCGCGGGCCTCTAGCGTGGAGGTTGGTCATCATCATGGGCCTGCGAAGGGGTTGTGAAATGATGATTGACTTGTAAAGGAGTTGATCATCATCCCGCTCCCCCCTACAGGTCGGGATGGGATGACGGGGTGTTTTTAGGTGTTTTCGTTTGCTTTCATCTCTAATAGGAGTTGAAATCCGATTTTGTCAACCAACTTTGAAAAAGTTTTGAGTTTCGAGTTTCGAGTTTCGAGCTTGGGGGAGAGTCGCCGCCTTCACTACGGCGTGAGCACCGGAAGTGGCCACCACCCAACGGCCTAGCCCTTTGCGCCCTTGGCTATACTGAACTTCGTGGAAAAAAGTCCAGACGTGGGCTTCGGAAAGTCTCTGCTCTTCGCGATCCTTCTGACGTTGCTCGGAGCAGCGGTTGTTGGTGCTCTCTCGGGCTACTTCGGCTGGGAGCGATTTCCTGGAATTGTTATAGGGCTCCTACCAATTCCACTGTTCTTTCTTGTCCACCTTCTCCGCACCCGGCGACGACCGAAAACGAACACTTAGTCTGAGTTCGTGTAGACCACGTCTGTTACGTGCAAGGCTGCGTAAGCCTAGTTGATAACCTACTGACTCCCGCTTGCTATGATCGTGCGATTTCCAGCACTTGGGGTGGAGTTAGCTCGGTGGGTTGATCGGCCATGCGAACTTCGCTGGCTCCGCACTGGCGGCAAATGTCAACCAAGGCGCGGCTTTCGACATCGCTCAGGCCGCCTTCCCAGTCGTCGCGCAGATGCACGAGGAAGATCAGCTTCTTGGAGCGAGTTTTGTAGCCCGACTCGCGAATGTAGAACTTGATTAGTGCCCTCGTTTCATCGAATCCATCAATGAACGCTCGCGGATGTGCGAAGGCGGTAAAGAAGCGGCCCACCAAGGTTGGATTCGTCCTTGCCGCTTCAGGGGACATAAGAGTCGGCTGTCCTTTCGAGTCGGCGGTAATGAATATCTCGGCTGGCCCGTGCCAGCAAAAATCGCCACCGGACCACGTGAGCACGCGGACGGATAGCCAGCGTCGCCGGATTTGCAGGTAGACGATGCTTTGGAAGGCTTTGATGTTCATTGAGGTGAGGCGTGAGGCGTCAGGCGCGAGGCGTCAGGAAATCCTCACGCCACACGCCTCTCGCCTCACGCCTGGGAATTAGCCGTTCCGCTGACGATGCTCGCGAATGAAAGCCGGAATATCCAAGTCCGATTCGTCGAACACCTGCGCCGGATCGGGCTCGGCCTGTGTCCGCTGCGCGAGCCGCTCTCGGGCTTGAGTGATCACTTCTGCGCTGGTGACCTGAGGTTCCGTGCGGGGGGCAGGAGCCTGAGGCTGTGGAGTCGGCGTGGGTTCTGTGTACGCTGGCTTCGAAACCTTTCTTGGCTCCATTTGATAAGGATTGAATCCAGTGGCGAGCACTGTGACACGAACGGTTCCGTCCATCGTCGGATCCACGACCGTGCCGAAGAAGATGTTTGCATCCTCGACGTCGCAGAGGTCTTGGATGTAATTCATGGCCTCATTGGCCTCAGAAAGCGTCAGGTCCTCGGATGAGGTCAGGTTGACCAGCAGGCCCTTCGCGCCGTGAATCGTCTGCTCGAGCAGCGGGGAATTGGTGGCGTGTTGCGCGGCCTGAAGCGCTCGCTGATCGCCGACTCCGTAGCCGATGCCCATCAGAGCCGGTCCGGCATTCGCCATAACCGCTCGAACGTCCGCAAAGTCCACGTTGATCTGGCCAGGAATCGTGATGATGTCCGAGATGCCCTGTACGCCCTGCCGCAGCACGTCGTCGGCGACGCGGAAAGCATCCATCAAAGTCGTCTTCCGCTCGACAACATTGAGAAGCCGATCGTTCGGGATCGTAATGATCGTGTCGACTCGACCCATCAGGGAAGTCACGCCATGGTCCGCCAGCTTGGAACGCTTCGGTCCTTCGAACTGGAATGGCCGCGTCACGACCGCAACCGACAAAGCACCAATCTCGCGGGCAAGGTCGGCGATTACAGGAGCAGCTCCGGTTCCGGTGCCGCCGCCCATACCGGCGGTGATGAAGACCATGTCGGCCCCCTCCAGCACCTTGCGAATCTCTTGCTTCGACTCTTCTGCCGCGGCTTTTCCGACTTCCGGGTTTCCGCCTGCACCGAGGCCGCGGGTAAGCGTGCCGCCGAGCTGGACTTTCTTGGTGGCGGGGCTCGTGTCGAGCACCTGGACGTCTGTGTTCATCACGATGAACTCGACTCCCTGAATCCCGGTCTCCATCATGCGGTTGACCGCATTGGACCCTCCGCCCCCGACGCCGATAACTTTGATGACTGCGCTTTGACCGCTCACTAGTTTCTTGTTCCTCGCCCGCAGG
>JBGGMI010000239.1:0-44117 GCA_041288075.1 Fimbriimonas sp. | reverse complement strand
GTTGATCTCCGGTTCCAGACGACGGCTCGAGACACCGATTTCTACGCGGCCATGTTGGACATCGACGAAAGGGGTGAGATGCGGATGATCGGGCGTAGCGGCAAGATTAGAGCCGCCTTCATCGGGGGTTTTGATAAGCCCCGTCCGATCATGCCCGGCAAGACCTACTCGGCTAAGATCGCCCTGTGGGACACGGCCCATGAGTTCAAATCGGGCCACCGGATCGCACTCGTGATTATGAGTGGG
The DNA here is from genome assembly GCA_041288075.1 of Fimbriimonas sp. Taxonomy (GTDB): domain Bacteria; phylum Armatimonadota; class Fimbriimonadia; order Fimbriimonadales; family Fimbriimonadaceae; genus Fimbriimonas. Next base: position 43,871 of record JBGGMI010000239.1, on the reverse strand, counting down.
ATGTTCCCGATGTACTCACGGAACTTGGGAACAGGTGAGCCGATCAAGAACGCGACGAAGATGGTCGTTCAGGCGAACACGATCTTCCATGACAGGAAGAATCCCAGCACCCTGAAGTTCAGGGTGCTGTATTGATGCCCGGAGGCGATTATTTAATCGCCTTGAGGGTGACGTTGAAGATTTGAATCGATCCTTCGTCGATCGGTAAGCCCATGCCTGGGGGAAGGGTGATCACGCGCTGTTCGCCGACCTTCATACCGATAATTCCCGCCTCGAGGCCCGAAGCAAGTAGCTCCTGCTTGCCGAGTGTAAAGACGGCGGGCTTTCCTTGTGTCTTCGAGGAGTCGACTTCTTCTCCGTCGATGGTCTTGCCCTCGTAATCGACGACCAGCATATCGCCGTTCTTGGAGGGTCGGCCCGTTCCTTCTTTGAGAATCTTTACCGAGACTTCTTTGAGCTTGTCTTTGGGCAAGACTTTGAACAGTTCGACGTCGAAGAAAAGATCGGCGTTGGGTGGGACTTTGCCGCCGCTTCCTTCGGGGCCATAAGCGAGATCAGGCGGGATCGAGAGCTTTCGCTTGCCGCCCTCTTTCATCCCAATGACGCCCTTATCCCAGCCCTGGATGACCGATCCGGCACCGAGCTGAAATGCGTAAAGAGGCTTGCCTGTCGCGTTGCTGTCGAATTCCGTCCCATCCGCCAGCTTTCCGGTGTAACGGACCCAAACCCAGTCGCCAGTCTTCGCGGCTGGACCGGTACCCACCTTTATATCTTTGGTCTCGAGCTTTTTGAGGGTGGATCCGCCTTTAGCCTCTGGCTTATCTGAGCCGCAGCCCAAAACCGCGAAGACTAACAAACCTAAACAGACAACGTGAGCGCGCATATCCATGAATCTACCATTCGGACTCAACAGCCTGCGAGTACACTCCGTTCCCCATGGCCAAGAAGCCTGATCCCACCAAGCCTGCAGGTCCGAAGCGTGTCGACAACCGTCGCGCGCGGTACGACTACAACATCCTCGATAGCGTCGAGGCTGGTCTGGTGCTGGTTGGCTCTGAGGTGAAGAGCCTTTTTCATGGAAAGGCGAATCTCACGGACGCGTATTGCCTGGTGCGAGAAGGCGAGATGTGGCTGATTAGCTTTGATATCGAGCCCTATGAAAAGGCATCGGTGTTTCAGCATGAGCGCCGTCGAGACCGGAAGCTGTTGCTGCACAAGGCCCAGATCGAGACGTTCGCGCGGAAATCTCAGGAGAAGGGATTGGCCCTGATCCCGCTTGCCGTTTACTTCAAGAACGGCCGCGCGAAGGTGGAGATAGGCCTTGGACGCGGCAAAGCGGAGTACGACAAGCGCGATCAGATAGCGGCGAAAGAGTCTCGACGCGAGATGGACAGGATCCGAGCGGGCAAGCTGTAGCGCAACCCGGTACACACCCCAGCGGTTATCCTGAGATATGGATCAGCAGCCGAACATTCCCCGCATCGAAATCGACCCGCGGAGTGTTCGCCGAGTGTTGCGGGTTGGCAGCGTTCTACTTGGCCTCGTGCTGATCGGATCCTTTCTCCTCTCGGCGCTGATTCCGTATACCGACTACCTATGGTTCGTCCACGATGTTCGCTACCCGGCAGTTTTCACCACCGCGTACGCGGCTCGTGGCACGCTGTTTCTCACCGCCTTCCTCATCAGCTGGGCCGTTCTTTACTTCAATCTTAGACAGGCTCTCAATCTGACGCTGATCTATCTAAGCGCTCCAGAGAGTGTTGGCCAGGCAGTGATCTCGCAGACCATGAAGTGGGTACAGGATCGTGGGCGTACGGTCTTGAAGTACGCGGCACCGTTCCTTGCGTTTGTTGCGGCCGCCGGCTTTGCGAACGAGTGGTTGACGCTGCTGGTAGCCCGAAACGCACAGAGCTTTGGAGTCAACGATCCGCTGTTTGGGCTGGACCTCGGCTTTTATGTGTTCACGCTGCCGTGGTATCGAGCGCTGGCGAACTACGCGTTCGTGCTGCTCGTCATCACGGCGGTCGCGACGATCGGGCTCTACGTCGGCCTTCAGGCGCTTGCGCTTTTGGCACGGATCGAGCTGAGCCAGCCTCGCTTTCGGTTGCACGTAAGCCTCCTGATCGGAGCGACGCTTTTGGCCCTGTCGCTACAGACCTGGCTCAAGAGCTATGAATACACGGTAGCGGACTCGGCGCAATTCACCGGCGCGGGATATGTGGAAGTTCAGGAGATGATCATCCAGCGTGGGCTGGCCCTGTTCATCGGGCTCGTTGCCCTCGCTACGATCCTATTGCCAAGGCGAGGCAAGCCATACTCGATCCCGATGGCGGGAGGAATCGCAGCGGCTGTTTTATGGGCGCTGGGCATGCTGGCGTACCCCACGTTCGTGCGCCGCTTTGTGGTGGACCCGGACCGGCTCAACAAGGAAGGTCCCTTCGCGGAGCGGGCGATCAAGATGACGCGCTTCGCCTATGGGCTCGACAAGATTGAGGTGAAGGATACGCAGGTCCAGCGCCGCCCAACTGTAGAAGCCGTCAAGGCAAGCGAGGCAACTCTCGGCAACATGCGCCTGTGGGACCCCGAAGTGCTTCGGACTGCGCTAGAGAGCTTGCAGGGAATGCGGCCCTACTATGAGTTTCAAGATGTCGACATCGATCGCTACATGATCGATGGCAAGCAGACGCCGGTGATGGTCTCTTCCCGAGACATTCTCCTGGACGGCCTCGAACCCACGGCGCGGAACTGGACCAACTTGCGGCTTCGCTACACGCACGGCTACGGCGTGACCGTTAGCCGCGTGGATCGGGCGACGAACGATGGGCGGCCTGAGTTCATGGTCGATGGAATTCCGATTCAGAACCGGGGGGCTATTCGGGTCGAGCAACCGCGCATCTACTTCAGCGACTGGCGCGACGGGGCGAATCAGCCGGAGAGCGAATATGCGCTGGTGAACACGGGCGAAGCCGAGCTGGACTACGAGACTGCAACCGGAGCGACGACTCACAAATGGGAAGGCGATCGGGGCGTTCCGGTAAGTGGATTTCTGACGCGGCTTGCCTTTAGCACCGTCCTCAGAGACGGCAACTTGCTCGTGTCGCCGAACGTTCGCGCGGGAGCCAAGCTGCTCATGCGGCGAGGCGTTTTGGAGCGGGTGGGGAAGGTGTTCCCGTTCCTGCAGTTCGATAGCGACCCATATCTCGTAGTGCTCGGTAAGAAGCTCGTATGGGTGCTCGACGGTTACTCCACAACTGGATCGATTCCGTACAGCGCGCGCCTCTTCGGCGTGAATTACATCCGAAACTCGGTAAAGGCTACCGTAGATGCCTACACAGGCGAGGTGAGAGGCTTTGCGATAGAGCCGGAAGAGCCGCTACTCAAGGCGTACCGGGCGATCTACCCTGGCCTGGTGCGTGACCTCTCGGAAGCTCCGGCCGGGCTCAAGGAGCACTTCCGCTACCCTGAAGATTTGTTGCGTATGCAAGCCGTGCAGTTGCAGGCCTACCACGTCACCAATGCAACAACCTTCCTAAGCAACTCGGACGCATGGAAGATCGGCACGGAGCTCGACATTCACGGTCAACGGGCGGTGCTCCGCCCGTTCTACGTCCAGATGCAGCTACCGGACCAGGCGAAGGCGGGCTTCATGCAGATTCTGCCGTTCACGCCCAACCGGAAGCCTAACATGAGCGGCTGGCTTGCAGCGCATTGCGATCCGGATAGCTATGGGAAGTTGAGCATGTACCGCTTTGTCGGTAATACGCCCGACGGGCCAGAGCTGATGGAGAGCAACTTCAACAGTACGCCCGAAATCAGTGAGATCAACCGACAGTTCAATAACGAGCAGAGCAGCGTGTTGCCAGGCAATCTACTTGTCATTCCGATCGGACAGAGCGTTATGTACGTCGAGCCGTTGTTCTTGCAGAGTGTTAGCCAGGGTATCCAGGCTGCTCCTCGGCTGTCTTGGGTGGTGCTGGCCTTTAGCGACCGCATAGTGGTAGGTACTTCATATGAGGACGCTTTACGACGTCTACTGGCAACGTCACCAACGGCACCAGTAGTGCGTCCGCCAACTGCTCCCAATCAGCCAACTCCCACTGAAGGTCCAACCCCGCGCAAGGCGCTGGAGCTACTCGAGCAAGCCGATGCTGCGATGCGGAAGGGCGATTGGGCAAAATATGGCGAACTTCAAAAGCAGTTGCGCAAGGTTCTTGAGGAACTGGTCACTCCTTAGAGTGATAGAAGTTCGAATTGACGCCGGTAGTTTTGCGGGTTTTGGCGCAAAGAGTTGTTCTGTGTGTACAGCTTCTCGAGGTGTAGCGTCGCGCCTCGTTACTGCTAGTAATTGATATTTATTGCGAAATACGGTTAACGCTAGATGCGGGTTAGTGGAAACAAAGAAGTTGCTCTCTCGCTTGATCAACCCTGAATCAGGTTCAAATCGCGTTCAAAAGGGTCCGTACGGCTGCATCAGGGGTTCAGACAGGATTGTGATTCTAAGGCAAATGGTAGATTGCATAAGCGTTGCTGCGGTGGAGTGTGTACTACACGTACTAGTCGGTTCTTCGATCCACCACTAATCCGTTACTTTCAATTCGAGAATTCTTTTGTTACAATGCCATCAAAGCCATGGCAACGCCCATTTCATCTGCAATCCCTGCTGAGCAACTTCAGCGGTTGGAGTTTATGCTCGGGGAGTCGAGCGGTTTAGAAACGCTCTATCCGCCCGAAGCACCTCCCGTGCAATTCCAAGCGCACATCGTCGGCTCGTGGGAGCACTGCGAGCGGTTCATCAAGCTCGATTTTTACGCGGAGATTCCAGGCCTGGGGCCGGAGACGTTCCGCGCCCTGATCACCTTCAGCTCCACGATGGAGTGCTATCGAATGTGGGCCTTCTCCTCTTCGCAAGAAGAGCCGATTCACATGACGGGCGACTTCTCGGGGCTGGACCTCGTGTTCGTCAGCGATCCGACGAAGATGATCTGGGGTCTGCAGCGCCTTCGCTACACCTTTGCGCCGCAACGGGATGGCTCAGTCCAGATGCTCGGCGAGCGATGGGAGCCGGATGGCTACGCGAAGTATTGCAGCGTCGTCTATCGTCCCACCGACGTTTGCGTCTAACCCCTTCATAATCTCGGCATGCTTCACCGGGAGATGCTGATCAATGGCTGCTTCATCGGCGGCCCGTGCGATCAGGGAGTAGGGAAGCAGGTCATCCGCGCGCCATGGGACGGCGCGATCGTGGGGACTGCCGCCGAAGGCGGACTCTCTGAGTTGCGCACCTGCGTCGATTCGGCCCATGACGCGTTCAGCTCATGGCGATCTTCCCCTCGACACGAACGGCAAGCACTCTTACGTCGGATCGCCGCGCTTGTGAGGGAGCGCGCGGAAGAACTGGTCGAGGTTCTGACCCTCGAAGTAGGAAAGCCGATTACCTGGAGCCGCGGCGAGGTGGCGAGGCTGGCTCTCACCTTCGACTACGCAGCCGATCTCCTGACCACCTGGGGACCTTCGCATTTGCCAGTGGATATGGATCCCCGAGGCGAGGGCTATCGGTGCCTAGTCGACCGATTTCCGGTTGGCGTGATTTTCGCCATCGTGCCGTATAACTGGCCGTACAACCTCACCGCACACAAGATCGCGCCGGCGTTGGCCACTGGCAACACGATGGTGATCAAGCCTTCGCCATTGGCTCCGTTATCGACGCTGAGCCTGGTGCGTCTCATTCACGAAGCCGGCTGCCCGCCTGGAGTGCTCAATGCCTGGAACGGCGCTCCGCAGCTTGCGCAAAAGGTGGTTACCGAAGACAAGCGCATCAAGATGCTCAGCTTCACCGGCTCGGCCGCCGTCGGTTGGAAGCTGAAGGAGTTGCTGCCGGATCGGAAGGTCACGCTGGAATTGGGCGGCAATGCTTCCGCGATCGTTTGCGCCGATGCCGATCAGGACTGGGCGGTAAAGCGGATCGTGGCGGGAGGGTACGGCTATGCGGGGCAGGTTTGTATTGCCGTGCAGCACGTACTTGTGGATGCTGGGATCGGGAAGGAGTTTACGGACCGGCTGCGGGAGGCGACGGAGGCATGTCCTACCGGCGATCCGATGGATCCGGCCACCGTTTGTGGTCCGCTCATTTCGGACGAGGCTGCGGACAAGGTTATGGGCTTCCTGGAGGGAGGCAGGATCTTGGCAGGCGGAACTCGGGAAGGGAGAGTGGTTCGGCCGACGCTCGTTGCCGACGTGGCCGATGACAGTCCGTTGGCAACGGAGGAAGTATTTGGACCCGTGCTCACGATTGCCTCGTTTGATCGGGTCGAGGATGCCTTTGCGAGAGTGAACGCTTCGCAGTACGGAATACACGCGGGCATCTTCACGCACGATCTTAGGGTGGCTGAGCGAGCTTTTCGCGAGTTGGAGGTTGGCGGCGTAATTGTCAACGACTATCCGACGCTACGATTCGACAACATGCCTTACGGGGGCGTGAAGCGGAGCGGCTTTGGGCGCGAAGGGCTGGCGTATGCGATGGATGATATGACCGAACCGAAAGTGATGCTGACGCGAACGCTCTAAGCGTCCGTGTAGCCGCTCCAATCGCCAACATACAGCACCTCTTCCTCCAGCGCGACTCCAAACCGCTCTTTGACCACCTTCCGCGCATGCGCGGCCAATTGCCGCAGCTCGGTGGCGGTAGCGTTGCGAACGTTCAGCACGAAGTTCGCGTGACGCACGCCCAACATCGCGCCACCAATTCTGTATCCCTTCAATCCTGCAGCTTCGATTAAGTAGCCTGCTGGAACGATGCCCGCCTTCTTCAAAGGTTCAGGGAGCGTTGACAGCGAAGCAGCCAAATCGGGATCGTTGACGTTTTTGAAGAAGCTGCCGGCACTTGGCGAGGGCGGCTGCTTCGAGATTCGCTGTCGCTGATAGTCGCGCGCTTCGTCATAAATCCGCTTCGGCTCGCCCGGTGGCAGCTTCATAGCTACGCGGAGCATCACGGCTTGCGGAGCGTCGGCACGGCGGAGCAGGCTGTCGCGGTAGGAGAAGGACATCCAATCGGGCGACACCCACTGCCGCTTTCCGTCCACCACCACCTCGATACTGGTCAGGAATTCCGAAACGCAGCTTCGATAGGCACCCGCATTACTGACCAGCGCCCCGCCCAAAGTGCCCGGAATCCCCACCGCGAACTCCAGCCCCGCCAGACGAGCCTGAGCGGTCTTGAGGAACAACTCCTGAAAGCCACACCCGGTGTCAGCAACGACCTCGCCCGACTGCGCCACCTTGATCCTCTGGGCGAGATTCAGGATGGTCATTCCAGGCACCCCGGCGTCCGAAGGAAGCACGTTACTGCCCCAGCCCAGAACAGTGGTGTGGAGGCGGTTTTGCTGCGCGTGGAGGGCCGCTTCCGCGAGTTCGTCTGCGTTAAGAGTCTCAACAAAGAGCTCCGCACTTCCTCCAGCTCGGAGTGTGGTGTAAGCCTTCAGCGGCACGTTGTGCCGCACGTCGATCATGTCGAGCTCCGTGCATATGGCTTTTTCGGAGTCGAGATGCTGGGTTGAATGAGATATTCGGGAACGAACGCTTCGGCGAGCATAGGGGCGAGGGTTGAAACGAGAGCGCCAAAACGTTTGGCGTGCGGCGGAGTTGGGTCTGCGAAGGCTGCTCCATATCCCAAGATGGGACCTTGCTGGACGGATTCGGTTCGATAAGGCTCGCGCCCCGGCACGCGGACAAAGTATTCGCCCTTCTTGCTAGGCAGAGCAACGACATCGCTGACGGAGATGAGGTCGAAAGCGTCTGCTCCGCAAACGGGTTTGTCGTAGACGTATCCAAACGTTTTGGCGAGAATGACGCCGACCCGCACGCCAGTGAAGCTTCCAGGTCCAATATCGGCCGCGAAGATGGAGGCATCCGAGATCGAAAGTGGCATGGATTCGATCAGCTTCAGGCACGCAGCACCTGCGCGTCTGGGTGCCCGCTCCTGGCCCTCCCAAAGCACGTCGCCAGTTGTTGAGATCGCCGCCACGCTCGCCCACTCGCTGGAGGTGCTGAAGGCGACGATCACGGCATCGGCTCGATCGTCAGCAGATCGATCATGGCCTCGATGACCTTTCGTTCCGTCTTGTAGAGCGCCAGATCGGTCTGCTTGTAGCTGGTGAGGAAGTAGTACTCCCCGGAAGCTCCCGCAGCTTCGTAACTGGCCAGATCTCCCTTTTCCGTCTTTCCGGTTCGCCACACGCTGGTGATCATTGCGCCCGCCTTGTTTGCCGTGGCGGCCTTGTCCTCTCGGGCCGACACCTGAGTGAAGAGGCCAAGGCTTGTCGTCGAGCTCTTGAACAGGGCTCGCTGTGGAGGGTCGCTGTCCAGGGTGGAGTAGAGCTCGATCACCAAGGGATCGCGCACCTCGGGATGCTTCATGACGAGCTTGTTGCCCTGCACCTCGTCGACGGTCCAGCCCTCAGGGTAGAGCAGCTTGACCTTGCGAAGCGAAACGGTGGCCTCGGTACTCTGGGTTGGCTTGACAGCTTCAACGGGTTTCTTATCGCCGTCCAGAACCTTCGGGGGAGGTGGGATAGCGACGGGCTTCTTCGGGGCCGGATCGAGCTTTACTCCAGGATCATCAGCTTTCGGAAGCTTTCCGTCGGTCGTGCGCAGCGTCTCCATCGCCTGGTGGAACTCGTACGACACAGCATCGTAGTCGGCCTCTCTCGCGGTTAAGCGTACGAGCATCTTGAGCGACGTCTGCGTGTTAAAGAGGCCCGTGAGCACCGAAGTAGCGACGCCTTTGTCGACGAAGTTGATGCGCGTGTAGAGCATCGGAACGCCGAGGATCTCCTGCTCCCATTGCTTGACAACCTGCCGGCGAAGCTGCTCGTTGATGCGGAGTTGGACGGCCTGAAAAATCTCCTTATCGGCGTGGTAGTCGGTGCGGATGATCTGCAGCTCGGCTGCTTCGGTCGAGCCTTGCACGGGGATGCTGATGTAGGTCCGATCCTTTGCCTTTTTGGACACCTTCCAGGTTGCCGGATGGGTGAATTGAAGCCCCACAAAGGGTTCGGTAAAGACGCTCGGCTCTTGCCGCGGGGCAAGGGTCAGCAGGGCGGCAGCAGCAAGAGCAATGTTCATAAGCCGTACTTCTATTATGGAAGACGTTTGAGATGCTGAAACGTGGCTATCGCGGACCGCGGAGCAACCTGAGCCCATTGAGAATCACCAGCACGGTAGAACCCTCATGGCCGAGAACCGCGATTGGCAAGGGAAGCGTGCCTACGAACGAGAACACGCTCAGCACGACGATAACCCCCGAGGCGAAGAAGAGGTTTGCCCGAATGATGCCGTTGGTGCTCTTGCCTAGCCGGAGGAGCTGCGGTATTCGGGAAAGCCGGTCGTTCATGAGCACGACATCGGCGGAGTTGAGTGCCACGTCGCTGCCCAGACCGCCCATTGCAACGCCAACGCTGGCACGAGCGAGGCTGGGGGCGTCGTTGATTCCGTCGCCGACCATCATAACTTTGCACCCTTCCCGAGCGAGATCTTCGAGAACCTGGGTCTTGCCTTCAGGAAGGAGGCCGGCACGAAACTCACTCATCTGAAGCTCGGCGGCGATCGCCCTGGCCGTTTGCTCTGTGTCGCCGGTGAGCATCACGACGCGAGTAACGCCCTGATCCTTCACGCTCTGGAGGAATTCTGCGGCTTCGGGTCGTGGGGCATCTCTCAGCCCGAGAGCAGCGAAGCGGGCTCCGGACTGCAGGATCACGACGGTCATGCCGTCGGCCTGGATGTTCTCCACGTGAGAGGCGAAGTGCGGATCGAGCTCATCGCCATCCTGTTCAAAGAAGCGCCTCTGGCCGACGCGTACCTCGGCACCATCTATGCGGGCGGTCACGCCCAATCCCGGGACTGCGGTGGCGCCTACGGCCTCTGGCACGACGATGCCCTGTTGCGAGGCGGCTTTGACGATGGCCTCCGCAATCGGATGGGTGCTGTACTGCTCGGCGGCGGCGGCCAGCCTGAGCATTGCGGATGCTTCAGCCGAGAGCTCGCCTCCGCCTTTCCAGCAGGAGGTTTCTTCCAGGCACCTTCGATTGTCCGTTGCTTCGGTCGAAACCGTGGCCAGTTCCAGTGACGAGCAGACGCATATCTCGACCAACTCGGGCTTTCCGGTGGTGAGGGTTCCGGTTTTGTCGATGGCGATGGTATCGATGTGTCCGGCCCGTTCGATGTATTCGCCGCCTCGGATTAACATGCCGTTTCGAGCGGCCCAGGCGAGGGCGGTAAGAGTCGTTGCGGGTACTGAAATGACAAGTGCGCACGGGCTCAGCGCCACCAGAAGAGTGAGGGAGGCATAGAATCCGCTACTCCAGTCATTGCCCGTGTTGACGCGAGCAATGAACGACACGGCGAAGGCGGCGAGCACGAAGAAGGTGTAGCGTTGGCCGAACCAGGCACTGATCCTTTCTCCGCTCGCTTTGTTGTCCTGCGCCTCTCGCACCAGGGAAACGATCTTCTCCAGCGTTGAATCGCCCACCTCCGACGTAACGCTCACCAGGAGCATCCCTTCGAGGTTCTGGGTGCCGGCAAGCACGGTGTCTCCTGGCTGTTTACTCACAGGCTGAGACTCGCCGGTCATTGCGGCCTGATTCAAGGAGGTGTTTCCCTCCAAGATCGTGCCATCGGACGGGATGTGATCGAAGGGGAGGACTCGAATCGTGTCTCCCTTCTTAAGGGACTCAACGGGCACCTTTCGATCGCCCTCGGCTTGAACGAGGATTGCTTGATCGGGACGAAGCTTCACAAGTCCCTCGATAGCAGACTTGGTGCGAGCCATGGCGAAAGATTCCAAGGTGCTCGAAAGGCTGAAGAGGAAGAGGAGGGCTGCGGCGTCTTTTGGTGCGCCCACAGCGACCGCGCCCCCTGCAGCAAGAACCATGAGCAGGTTCACGTCGACTTCTCTATCGCAGAGCGAACTCCAAGCAGACTTCAATGCGAAGTAAGCCCCGAAGAGCACGGCCACGTAGGCGGCTCTTTCCAGAGGCCCGTAAAAGCTCAGTGCGAGCGCGATTCCGCACAGGCCGGTAAGCACCGTCTGAAGGTTTCGCATCACTTATTTTACGCGCTTAATCTGATAGCAGCGGCGGCATCTTGCCTCGTATGACTCCGTTGCGCCGATGAGGACGATCGGATCGTTCCAGCTCGCAGGTTTGCCATCGATCATGCGGTAGGTGTGACTCGCGGGAGCCCCGCACTTCATGCAGATGGCTCGTAGCTTCACAACTTCGTCGGCAATGGCCAATAGTCGGGGCATCGGGCCGAAGGGCTGTCGGCGGAAGTCTTGATCCAGGCCCGCCAGCACGATCTCTTTGCCTTCGTCGGCGAGGTTCTCAGCTAGCTGCACGATGCTTTCGTCAAAGAACTGGGCTTCTTCGATCAGGATAACGTCCGTTTCCTTGTCGATGCGCTTTTCTAACTCCGCGACGTTTGCAACCGGTAACGCTTCGTGCTTGACCCCCATGTGGGTCACCACCATCGTTTGGTCGTACCGATCATCCAGTACTGGCTTGAAGACTTGCACTCGTTTTCGGGCATAGAGGGAGCGGCGAGCAAGGCGGATCAGCTCTTCTGATTTGCCGGCAAACATGCTGCCGGTGATGACGATTATCTTGCCGGGCTGGTTCTTAGCCACGCTTAAACCAGGGTTGCAAGCAGCTCGCCGGTTTCTGCCACGGCTTCATCGAGCGCATGCACCGCGAAGTCGATCTCCTCTTCCGAGATGATGAGCGGCGGCTCGAAGCGCATGACGCGCGGGTTGTTGAGTGCGTAGGCGACGCAAACTCCGCGCTTGAGGAGCTGGGCGACTACGAGCTCGCCCACCTCGTCCATAGCAAATTCCACGCCAATCATCAGCCCCCGGCCGCGAACCTCTGCCACGAGATCGGAGTGTTTGTGGGCAACGTCCTGCAGGCCGTGCTTCATGCGGATGCCGAGAATCCTCGAGCGGTCCACCAACCCCTCCTCCTGGATCACCCGAATCGTAGCCAGTCCGGCTGCACAGGCGATCGGATTTCCGCCGAACGTGCTGGTGTGCGAGAGCGGATTGGTGCTGTAAATCTTCTCCCAAATCGCTTGCGTCCCCATGCAGGCTCCGATGGGCATGACTCCACCGCCGAGCGCCTTGGCAAGGGTCATCAAGTCGGGATTTACTCCTTCGCAGTCGCACCCGAACATGTAGCCCGTTCGGCCGAAGCCTGTTTGCACTTCGTCGAAGATCAGCAGGGCACCTGTCCGATCACAGGCTTCGCGCAGAGCGGCCAAATAGCCTTCTGGCGGAATGATAATGCCGCCCTCGCCCTGGATCGGTTCGACGATGAAAGCCGCGGTTTCGTGGTCGATGGCATTCGTTGCGGCGTCGATGTCTCCGTAAGGTACGAACTCCGCTCCGGGAAGCAGCGGCTCGTATGCCTTCCGATACTTCTCACGACCCATGACTGACAACGCACCGAGTGTCTTGCCATGGAAGCTGTTGTGCGTCGAGACCAGCTTGGCCCTTCCGGTAGATGCCTTTGCGAACTTGAGTGCCGCTTCCACCGCTTCGGTGCCACTGTTGCAGAAGAAGGCGTATTCGATGCCCTCCGGCGTGATCTCGGCGAGCGCTTCGGCGAGATCTGCGGCTTGCGCCGAAAAGAAGGCTTTTGCACTCAGCGCGATCGTGTCGAGCTGTCCGCGGACTGCCTCCACGACCTTCGGGTGTAAATGGCCCAGCGAGAACGTGCCGTAGCCGCCAAGACAATCCAAGAACTTCCTTCCTTCGTGATCGAAGACATAGCATCCCTCGCCTCGAGTCTCGACGCCAAAGCCCGCGAAGGCCATGAGGCGTGAAAGGTAGGGGTTCAGGTGGGCGTTGTACTTTTCGACGACGTCGGAGAAGAGAGCATCGGGCTCCATGCCCGCAATTATGGAGCATCGACGTTCAATTGGGGTCCCGTTTTTCTCATCCCTGCTGTCGTCATAATCTGTGTGCGTGAACCTCTACCCCAGAGTTTTTGCCCAATTCAATCGCCGCAAGGTCCGATACGTTGTCGTCGGTGGCTTGGCTGTCGTGCTTCATGGGCACGCACGCTTGACGATGGATGTGGACGTGATAGTCGCGCTTGACCATGAGAATGCCCGGGCGGCGATTGAGTCGCTCTTAGAGCTTGGTTTTTCCTCCAGGATTCCGGAAGATCCTCTGGGGTTTGCTTCGGCACAACGACGCTCCCAGTGGATCGACGAGAAGCACATGATGGTCCTGACCATGATCGATCCATCCAATCCCTTTTTCGCGATCGACTTATTCATCGACCCGCCAATTGCGTATGAAGAGTTGGCCAAAGAGGCGGAAGTGAAGCTGCTTGGCGGCGTGGAAGTTGCGGTCTGTTCCCTGGAAGACCTATTGCGCATGAAGAGACTAAGCGGAAGATCCGAGGATATGGCCGACATAGAGGCGCTCGGAGGACTCGACTAATGACCAATGACGAGCGATCAGCAGCCTACGACCACCACCGGCGCGAGCAGCGGGTGATTTTGGCGAGGAACACCACTCCCGAAGAGCGAGTGCAATGGTTGGAAGAGACGCTCTTCTTCCTTTGGCACAATGGGCTGCTACCGAACAGGATTGACTCTAGAGAAAGCGAGAAGCGCTTCGGCGCCTCCGACTAACCCTTCAGAGCTTCCGCACCGCCGACGACTTCCAGGATTTCCTTCGTGATCGAGGCCTGGCGCTCTCGGTTGGCCTTGAGGGTCAGGGTCTGGATCATCTTGCCGGCGTTGTCGGTGGCAGCAGTCATGGCCGTCATACGAGCGCCAAATTCGCTGGCGGTCGATTCGAACATCGACTGCATCACGAGGGTTTGGAAGTAGCGGGGGAGAAGGACATCCAGGAGAGCGCCTGCTTCCGGCTCGAATTCGAAACCTCCGCCAGTTGAAGCTGCTTCTGTGGGTGGAGCCTCGATGGGGAGGAGCTGCGTGATCTGGGGGACCTGTCGGATGGCGGAGAAGAACTTGGCGTAGCAAACGAACACCGCATCCACCTCGCCCGATTCATACAGCTTCCGCGTCATAGCGGCGACTTCGATCGCGTCGTCAAGGCGTGCGCCCGCGGACGGCACGGACATCGTGTGCGTCATGTTGTAGCCGCGCTTGGAGAAGAATTGGGAGCCCTTCTTGCCGACGGTGATCATCGTCACGTCGTTGCTCTGCTCCTTGACCCAGTCTGCAGCCTTTCTCAGCAGGGAAGTGTTGTAAGCGCCTGCGAGGCCGCGGTCGGAGGTCAGCAGAATCAATGCCGCTCGCTTGACCGGACGCTTCTCCATCAACGGGTGCGAGGGGATCTCTCCGCTCGACGCTAGCGACTGCATGACTTCTTTCAGCTTCTCCGAATAGGGGCGAGCTTCCAGAACACGGTCGGTTGCCTTCTTGAGGCGAGCCGCCGCAACCAGCTTCATCGCCTTCGTGATCTGCTGGATATTCTTCGCCGCCTTAATGCGTCCGCGGATTTGCTTGAGTGTTGCCATGTATCTACTTAACTTTGTTTACGGGACCCTGTGGGTGGGCCGGATTCGTAATAAGGCGCTGTCGAGGGCAATCGACTAAAAGGTCCATCTTCTCCAAAACGGTCTGTCCAATAAGGATTTCGTCGCCCAGCACGAGGGCTGTTTCTGCCTCTCTCCGACCTAGAATCTCAATGTTGAACGGGTCTGTCACCGAGACCACCTCCGACCGGCCATCTGCGTATACGGCAGAAGCCTGAGTCGCGAGCTCGAGGCCAAGTTGATCGCGAACGCTTTCCGGGATGCAGCACCGAACTGCCCCTGTGTCAACCATCGCGTCACCTTCGAATGTCCTCACTTCATCGACTGCTAACCGGCCAGTGCGGGCGAGCATCGCGTCTAGCGAATTGCTCAGCTTCACCTTGACCCTTACCTCGCCCATCGTCAACATTTTGCTAACTCTAACTACGCCGGTGCGACCGCTTCTGCCAGAGCCTTCTCCGGCGTCTTGCCCGTGTCGTATTGCGTCAACGCCTTCGGACCTGACTTCGCGAACTCGGCGGCGTATTCCTTGACTGCCTTCGTCAGCGTCGCTTCGACGTCCTTTGAGATCGCCTTGGTGGAGGTGATGCTTTCGATAACGTCGGGATACTTCTGGTGCACGTATTGCACGAGGCCGACTTCGAAGGGCTTCACCTGGTCGTTCGTGATGTCGTCGAGGACACCGGTCGAACCGGCGAAGATGCCGACCACCTGATCCACAACGTCGGTTGGCGTCGCCAGATCTTGCTTCAGGAGCTCGGTGAGGCGCTGGCCGCGGATGAGCTGCATCTGCGTCGCTCGGTCGAGGTCGGAAGCGAACTGCGAGAAGGCGGCAACGTCGCGGTACTGAGCCATTTCGAGCTTCAGCTTTCCAGCAACGCCCTTCATAGCCTTGATCTGCGCGTTTCCACCCACACGGCTAACCGAGATACCGACGTTGATCGCGGGTCGGACACCGGCGAAGAAGAGGTCTGGCTCCAGGTAGATCTGGCCGTCCGTGATCGAGATAACGTTGGTCGGAATGTACGCCGAAACGTCCCCCGATTGAGTCTCGATGATCGGCAGCGCGGTCAGCGATCCGCCACCTTTCTCGTCGTTCAGCTTCGCAGCTCGCTCCAGAAGGCGCGAGTGGAGGTAGAAGACGTCTCCGGGATAAGCTTCGCGTCCTGGCGGCCGTCGCAGCAAAAGCGAAAGCGCGCGATAGGCCTGAGCGTGCTTGGAGAGGTCGTCGTAGATGACCAGCGCGTGCATGCCGTTATCGCGGAAGTATTCGCCGATGGTGGCTCCCGCGAACGGCGCGAGATACTGCATGGCGTTCGAGTCGGCAGCGGAGGCAACGACGATGGTCGTGTACTCCATGGCTCCGTGCTCGGTCAGCGTCTGCACGACGCGGGCGACGTTCGCCATCTTCTGTCCGCAAGCGACATAGATGCAGTAGACCGGGTCGTTGCCGGGCGTGTGGGTGTACTTCTGGTTGAGAATCGTATCGATGCAGATCGATGTCTTGCCGGTCTGGCGGTCGCCGATGACCAGCTCGCGCTGTCCGCGTCCGATGGGGATCATGGCATCGATGGCCTTGATGCCCGTCTGGAGCGGCTCGGTAACCGGCTGTCGGTCGACGACGCCGGGAGCGGCCTGCTCGATTCGGCGCAGCTCGGAGGCGGCAATCGGACCCTTGTTGTCCACGGGCTGCCCGAGAGCGTTCAGGACGCGGCCAAGCGTGCCACGGCCGACGGGAATCTCCATGATGCGGCCGGTTTCTTTCACAGGGTCGCCTTCGCGGATCTGCGTGTCATCGCCCATGAGAACAGCGCCGACCGAATCCTCTTCCAGGTTCAGCGCGAGGCCCATGATGCCGTTGGGGAACTCGAGCAGCTCGCCCATCTGGCAGTCGGGTAGGCCATAGACGCGTGCGATGCCGTCTCCAACCTGCAGGACGGTGCCCACGGCTTCGGTCGTCGGTCTCCGATCGATCGATTCTAATTCTCGTCGGAGAATGTCGGTGATTTCTTCTGGTCTAATGCTTGCCATTTGAGCTTATGCCTGTTGCTTCAGGACGTTAACCCGAAGCTGTTCCTTCATGCGCGCAAGGGCTCCCTGCACGCTCCCATCCAAAATAAAATTCTCATACCGGACTCGGATGCCGCCGATGAGGTGCGGGTCCGTGTTGAATTCCGGTTCGATTGTCTTGCCCAACACCAGTTGCAGCCTATTGACCACCTGTTGCCGCTGTGCGTCGTCCAGAGGAGTTGCCGAGGTGACCACGGCGTGAGCGACCTTTGCATGGGCACGCCGCAGGATCACGTATTCCTCGTAGACGGCGGTGATTTCCGCCTCGCGCCGCTTCTCCAACATCACTTTCAGAAGCTGCATGGTCACCGGCGCGGCTTTTGCGCCGAACACTCGATCCAGCAAGCCGAGCCGTTGTTCGCGGCTGGCATAGGGAGCGACCATGAAGTGCCTGAAGTCGGCGCTTTGCTTCAGCATCGCGACAATCAGCTCCAGGTCCTCTTCCACCTGCTGGACGGTGTTAGCCGTCACCGCAGAGCGGAAGAGCGCGCTGGCGTATCGTCTTGCGACGCGGTGGTCGAGCACTTAGGCGGGCACCTCGACCTTGTCGATGAACTCGCTGACCAGCCGGCGATTGCGATCGTTGTCCATGTTCTCGCCCAGCACTCGCTCGGAAGCGAGGAGGGTGAGGTCCACGACGTGCATCCGAATCTCGGTGATCGCCTTCTGCTTCTCCGCCTCGATCTCCTGCTGCGCCCGCTCCACCAGCTCGTCGGCTCGCTTTGCAGCGTCCGCCATAAGCGTGGTTCGAAGCGTCTGAGCCTCTCGAATCGATGCCTGGATCTGATCCCGTGCATTCGATTCGGTTTCCTGAAGCCTTTGCTCGTACTCCGTGCGCATCCGGTTCATCGTCTCGCGCAGCTCTTCAGCCTCTGAAAAGGTGCGTTCGAGCTCGCTCGTGCGTGTTCCGATTGCTTCGGAAAGCGGGCGGAAATAGAAGTAGTTGAGGGCGGGAAACAGGAACAGGAACATGCCGATCATCGCCACGGTCTTGCCGAGGTCGAGCGGAATGCCCTGATGATTCAGGTTCTCGATGAACTCCGGATGCCAGTTAACCGACAGCCAGTATCCACCGATGGCCATAACGAGGCCGACGACGACGATAAGAAGCGTCTTCCCCGGCGATCCCTTTTCTGAACTGCTCATTTGTTGATCTTGATTTGCGTCCGATGCACTGCCGATTTACTTGAAGTTCGCAGGGGCAAGGAACAGAGTGAGAAGGAACGTAAGCTCGACGAACGCGAAGGCGATCAGCATGACCGTCTGCAGTCTGCCGAGAGCCTCGGGCTGTCGGGCCATTCCCGTCATTGCGCCGTATCCGATAAGTCCAAATCCAATACCCGCGCCGAGAACCGCGAGTCCAAGTCCGATCATCATCATAGTGTTTTAGTTATCTCCTAATGTTTTGCAGAGTAAATCGTTTAGTGGGCATGGGCCGCGTCGCCCGTGTGCTCCTCTTCGTGGTGGGTGACCAGGGAAATGTACACGCAGGTTAGAAGCGTGAATACAAGCGCCTGGACGACGACGGTCAATAGCTTCACCACGAGAAGCAAGCCGCCGATGGGGAAGTAGATCGGCTTGCCGATCTCGTTGAGCGCGGTAACCGCCGCGTGGCCGCCTTCCATGTTGCCGAAAAGCCGCAAGCTGAGCGACACATTCTTCATCAGCTCGCTGATGATCTCGACCACGAAGATGAGAATCGTGATGGGGATCAGCGCGAGGCCGAGCTTGGGACCGGCGAAGTGGGAAATATGCTTGAACGAGCCTGCCGCAAGCGCGGTGGCCGGGTCTTTGCCCTGGTGGCGCAGGTGCTCGTAGTGGCCGAGGATTCCCTCGTATTGAACATATCCCACCGCGATGAGCGCCATCGCGAGGTTAAAGCTCAGGTCGGCAGTCGGCGAAGTTGGGAAGAAGAGCGCGACCGAGTTGCCAATAAGGATGACCAGCCAAAGGGTGCCGATGAACGGAACGTATTTGCGCCCGTGCGCTCCGATGATGTTGACGCACATCCCCTCGACGAACAGATACATCTGCTCCGCGGCTTGCGTGAAAGGATTTTTGAAAACCCGCTCAGAGAGCCCTTGTCGCGCCATCCCGATAAGGAAAGCCATGATGGCCAAGACCAGAAGGACATAAAAAACGAGCCCAAAAAAGCTTGTGCCCGCATGTTCGCCCGCTTCTGCCGCGGCAAGTGGAAGTAGGTTAGTGATCTGTAGATTCATACAGGTCGTTCGTTAGCGGGTAAGCCCCCATACAACGAGGCCGGAGTATACCACCACCACGCCTGTTATGAAACAGGTGGGGGCTTGCCCTCCGATTGCTTCTGCGGCCTTGAAAGCGAGGAAGTAGAGCGGGATTTTGATGACGAATGCGAGGGCGGTCAGGAGAGCTCCTTGCTTGGGATTTGCGCCCTCTGTGGCGGCCTCGGCGAAGAGCTTGGTGAACCCGACTAGTGCGAAAACCCCCACCAGCGCTACGGCCAGGCCAAGTGCCATGCCCGTAAGCCCCGTGCCGCTCCCGAGCACTCCGCTGACGACGAGGCAAAGGACGGCCGCGACCACCGCGAACTTCACTTGTCGTTGTTCCGGCCCAAGACGAACAGTGCGACGAACATTCCGAGCGCGCCGAATACGATAACGCCGATGCCTACGTAGGTCTGGGTGCCGAGTGCGCGGTCGAGCAGCCAACCGAGGCCTGCCCCGGCGAGCGGCATTCCGATAATCGTGTAGGCGATGGATAGGCCGATGCCGAGGCCACGGGCGCTGTCTCTGTTTTGCACCTGCTCCCGCTGCGTAACACGTTCTTGTGCCTGCCGCGACTCCTTCATCTTATCGACCTTGCCGTGGAATTCTCCCAACCGCTGCTCGAATTCAGCGTCGAACAAGGCATCCCCGTTCTTGCGCTTTTTCTTGGCCCCTTCGAGCTCGACTTCGACTTCCAACAGCTTCTGCTCGATGCCTTCAAGCTCCGCCTCAGTCGCCGCGCCATGCTCGGCCATCACGGCCTTCAGCTTCTCCTCCAGTCTCCGCTCATACGCGTCATCGGCCTCGTTTAGCATTTGCCAAGGGTACCGCTCCGTTGCGTATTGCAAAATGTAGTCGCGGGATGGCTTGTGCCCGCGCCTTGTTGTCCCTGAGTGACGCTCATGAACCCGCTCCTTTTCTTCATTGCTGGGCTCTTTCTTGTTGGAGGCAATGAGGTTCGAGCGTTTGAGAATCACGCGGCAGCTGAAATCGGCTCAAAGCTCGGGGGTGATGGAAAGCGCGTCGAGGTGCGGAGCAAGCTTGGCCCCGAGGCTCTCTTCGGAGATGTTTACGCCGTAACAATCAAGGCGTCCAACTTCACCGCCGAGGGACTACCGCTCTACACGGAGCCGAACCGATCACAAAGGGGCATTCTGCGCACGCTCAACCTCGACCTCACCGACTTCATCCTGCGCGACCTCCACGTCCAGAGCCTGAAGGCCGCCATCCCTGACTGTCGTTTTGATCTCGGACTGGCCCTGGGCAAGCGGGAGATCAGGCTTAGTCGGAGCGGGGAAGGGCCGGGGGAGGTGGTGCTTTCGGCAGACGATCTCGAGAAGTTCATTCCGATAAAGTTTCACGAGGTGAAGCGGGTGAAGGTGCGGCTCGATAAAGATAAGGTGTTCGTCGACGGCTACGGCGAGTTCGTGCTCTTCGATGCCGAGTTCAGCCTGGTCGCACGAGTGGAGGCCCTGGAAGGCAACAAGCTCATCCTCGCCCACGCGCGAATCCTCATCGACGGCAAGCCTGCCGATCCCGCCGCCGCCACGGTCCTCCTCGACACGCTCAACCCAGTCATCGACCTCGACAAGGACCTGCTGCTGTATGGCGCGATCTCCGTTCAGAAGATTCGGGTGGCCGATGGGCGGCTGGTTGCGGAGTGTAGGACGCGTATTCCCGTCAAGACTAATCCTTAGCCGCGCCGGAGAAGGTGCCGTCCGGGTAGCCGTTGAGGACTCCGACGGCTTTCAGGTGCGAGATCGACCTCGCTGCCCAGTGACCCTTTGGCACGTCGGTGAAGGAGGGATAGCCGAGTTTGGGAGCGTCGTGCTTGAACCAGAGGCTTCCGACGCGGGCCTTGAAGCCGGACGTTAACGTTAGGAGTGCTGGGGTATCCGCCTCTAGCGAATCGAGCTCCCGTTTCAATGTGGTGACCGCCTTGGTGAGTTCCTTCCATCTCGGTTGAAACTCAACGAAGAACGGAAGGATTTCGACAGTGAGGCGACCGGGCCGTTGCTCCAGTTCTGTCAAGCAGGAATCCACGCTTCTTACCGTGGCGTACAAAGCCACTGCGGATTCATACCTGCTCACACGATGGATGCCATGGCCGAGCCCATCGGGGTAGCCCACCAACAGCCCCACTGCTTTGAATTCAGCCTCAAGCTGCAAAATCCAACCAGGAGCGATCTCTGAGTCTCCTTGAATCGTTGAGAACGCGAGGGCAAGGCAAATGAGCTGCATCGCACTATTCTATCCGCGGGCAAGGAACTGGCTCGGCGGATCAAACGTTTCCCTGGTGCAGGCACCTATGATGCAGACGTTAATGGCCGCAGATGCGGCAAATGAGTATCCTACACCCGCAATGCCGCAACTGGAGCGCCCGGATGTAACCGTTCTGGTGCCCGCCCTCAATGAGCAGGACACGATCGCCGAGGTCGTCGAGCGCCTCCTCAAACTGCCCCTCACCACCGAGGTGATCGTGATCGACGACGGCAGCACCGACCGGACCCCCGCGATTCTGGCAAGCTACGGCGACCGCATCCAGGTTCTCACCAACGCCGCCCGAGGAGGGAAGGGGAACGCGATCCGGCAGGCGCTGCCATTTGCCACCGGCCAAACTGTAGCCGTTCAGGATGCCGATCTCGAGTACGCCCCCGAAGAGCTCCCGAGACTGATCCAGCCGATCCTCGACGGCAAGGCGAACGTCGTCTATGGAACCCGCTTCTCACAAGGAATGCCAAAGGGCATGGCTCTGCCGAACAAGGTCGTCAACGTGCTCCTGGCCTGGGCGGTAAGGGTGCTCTTCGGCAAGAAGATTACCGATGAGGCCACCTGCTACAAGGTATTCAAGACCTCCACTCTGAGGCAAATGAACCTACAATGCCAACGTTTCGAGTTCTGCCCCGAGGTCACCGCGAAGTCGTTTCGTTTAGGCGAGAAGATCCTGGAGATCCCGATCAGTTACGTGCCGAGAAGCAAGGCCGCGGGAAAGAAGATTCGATGGACCGACGCGCCGGAGGCGTTTTGGACCTTGTTGAAGCACCGGTTCAAGACAATGTAGTCGCGGGATGGCTTGTGCCCGCGTGGTGTAGCGAACAATTACCGGTGATAGCTTTCGCCCGCGTTGTGTCGCTGCGGTATTTTTCAAGCGTGCGCGAGAAGAAGCACCGCCTGCCGGCAGAGGACTACATGGGACAGGTCTGTGTGGCAATCACCGCTTGCGAGAAATTCCGGCGGCCGAACTTGGCAAATCCCGCGATGTTCGAGATCGTGACATCGGCTCTTGAAGAAGCTGCCGAGCGTGGCAGGTGCTCGGTCCCAATCTACACGCTAATGCCAGATCACGCTCATCTGCTCGTTCTTGGAATCGATGAAGAGAGCCGAGCCTTAGAGACTATTAACTTCTTCAAGTGGAAGTCGGGTGTCCAGATCTACTCGAGAAAACTACCGGTGAAGTGGGAGAAGGACTTCTACGATCGTATTGTCCGTGAGGCTGAGGGTTGGCGGAATCAGGGGAGATACATCGCGCTTAACCCGGTTAGGGCCGGGCTTGTAGAGAATCCAGAGGAATGGCCGTTTACAGGTTCAATCGGTTATAACCTGCGCGACGTGTTGGACGATGCATTTTGAGCCGGAGGTTTCCGCAACACGGCGCGGGCACAAGCCATCCCGCGACTACATTAAGCTTCTTCTTCGGCGGGAGCCTCTGCGGCGGCGGGTGCGGGTGCTGCCACGGGTGCCGTCGGGTCGAAGACTTCGACCATCACCACCGCATCCACCTCTCGGTGAAGATCGATCTCCACTCGCTCGGTGCCCAATCGCTTGATCGGCTCCACGAGGGCGACTTTCTTGCGGTCGACGGTGACGCCGAGCTGCTTCTGGATCGCATCCACGATGTCCTGAGCGGTTATCGCGCCGAACAGCTTGCCCTGGCCCTTACCAACCTGGCCCGGAATCCGAACGGTGAGGCCATTGAGCTTCTCTCGGGTGGCTTCGGCTTCCGTCTTCTCGCCTGCCGTCTTGGCGACCACGCGGGAGGTGCGGATTTCGAGAGCCTTAATCTGCCGCTTATCGGCCACGATGGCGAGCCCGCGAGGGAAGAGATAGTTGCGAGCGAAGCCGTCGGCTACCGTTACGACCGTTCCGCCTTTGCCGACCTTCGGCACCGTTGTATTCAGAATGACCTTCATGTCTTAAACCTATGGAGCGTTAAGCCCAGTTGGCTACTTCCGAATGCCGATGCCGAAGGTGGCGGTGCTCCTGTCGAAGAGGCGGTCTACACCGATCCAACCTACGATGCCGTTTCCGAAGTCGTAGCCCGCGCGAAGGTCGGCTCGCAAACGGTTGATGTCCCAGACTTCACCGCGCAGAGTTACCCTTGGCGCAAGCTGATAGTCTACCCCAACCCCCGGCTTCGCGGCGTAGATGCCATATCGATACTGGAAGTTCGGCGAGATGCGCTTGGCAAGCTGCAGGGTCAGTTTGTTTGAGCCGAAAGCGTCGTAAATTCCTGCATTAATCGATCCGTCGGCGGTAGGGAAGGAGAGTCCCAGATCGGTGCGCCAGTAACCGGGATTATCACTGTGCATCAAATCCATCGAATAGCCGAGCGTTGACAGCGGCCCCGGACCAGGTTTGCGAGAGAAGAATCCACCGACCTTCTCGAGCACACCCTGCAACTGCCCCTCGATCTCGGTTGCCTTCGTAAGAACGCCGCTCGCCTGGTCCATCATCGGAACCGCTTTCGCGGTGATCTCCTTCACGTTCTTACTGATCTCGATCCCGTTCTCCGTGATCACCTTCGTGTCTGCCGCGATCCCTTTGCTCGTCTCCGTAACCTGCTCCACATTCGCGGCGGTTCTGGCAATGGGACCGCGCAGAGAAGGATCGTTGACCATCTTGTCCATGCTGAGCACCAGCTTGTTAGCGTTCTCGCTGATCTTCACCATCTGAGCCACCACGGCCTTGGCGTCCTTCTGAATCTTTCCGTCCTCCAGGAGCTGCGAGACCTGGTAGGTGACGTGACGAACATCCTGCAGCGCCAAGCTCGCCGTTTGTAGTGCCCGGGCAACGGATGCCTGGTTCTGAACCAGCATCGTATTCGCGCTGGAGGCAAGGGTTCCGAACTCGGCAATCGTCTTCTCACTTGTAGCCAGCAGCTTATCGGCGCGATTCTTCAGCCCCTGATCCTCGAGGAGCTTGCGCACCGCGATCATCGTCTTGTTCAGCTCGGCGACGGTCTCCTTGCTGTTCGGAAGAATCTCATCGAGCGCACCGCCCTTCACACCTGGAATCGTGCTGCCCGAAGCCAATTTGCCTGAGCCGGACTCGGGAGGCACGATCTCCATCGGAGTCTCGCCGAGGCCGATAAGGGATGACGCGATTCGCGCAGTGCTGCCTTCGGGAATCTGTGTTTCTTCGCCGATCTCGAATTCTACGAGCGCGCGCCGAGGTCCCGCCAACTTGACCGAGGTCACCGACCCGATCTTGACGCCCGACATTTGCACCTGAGTAGCCGGCGTGATACCGCCGGCATCTTCGAACTCGGCGAAGTACTTGGCCGTCTTCGGCGCAAACATCGTCCGTCCAAGCGCCGCATAGGCCCCAAAAAGAAGACCCACAAAGATCACGACCAGCAACCCGACCTTAGCGGCACTCTGCATCTCGCTTAGTTTAAACCTTTCCCGAGGTTAGGACGTGCAAGCCATCCTGCGCGATGCCGCAACAATGACTTCCCTTATTCCGTTTCAACCGCTATGATTGCGATATGCGGGTTCTTTCCTTCTTTCTTCTGGTCGTTTTGTGTCTGATCGGCTGCGGCGGATCAGGTGGCGGTAGCCATGTGGCGACCACTCCGGTGAAGCTCAGCGTCTTCTGGGATGAGCGCAGTCGCACCGTCAACGCACCCAGCTCCGCCCTCTCGGGAATCCTCACGATGACCGGCCCGGGGAATTCCGGACTCACCTTCACGTTCAATCGAATGGCAGACCCCGCAGGCGGGCTGCAGCAGATCACGACCGACAAGCCGATCACCGTTGGCGAAGCAACGTTTCAGATTCGTTTCATGTCGCAAGCGGATGGCCTTGGAGATGAGGTCGCGCGTGCAGCGGGAACCGCAAAGATTGCCGCCGACGGCACGGGATTGGGAACGGTCACCACCGTGCAGAACGTGACCCGTGTTGCCGTCGTGCCCAACCAAACGATCCTTGAAGATGAAGCGAGGAGCCTCGACGCAAGCGCTTTCAATAGCAAGGGAGAGACAGTCGCGATTTCTCCCGCCTCCGTCTTCTGGAGCGTCGCAAGCAATCCTGATCGATTGACCTTCGAAGACGGCATCGCTACGGGACGCAAGAGAGGCAACGCGGGCGTCGTCGCAACCGTCGATCGCATCGCCAGCCCAGTGGAGAACGTTTTCGTCAGCTTCGAAGCCAGAGCGATTCAAATTCAGCCGGTCGGAGGCGGAGACGGAATCACTTTCGTGAACGCACTTACGCCAGATGGAACCGTTGCAGTCGGCACGACCCGCAGCACAAGCGCTATCCAGGGATTCCGTTGGACCGAGGCCACCGGCACCGTCGGTCTCGGAACCCCTGCCGGCTACACGGGGGCAAGCGCCTTTGGCGTCAATTCCGATGGCTCCGTGATCGTGGGCACCGCTTCGAACGACGACGGTTCCACGATCGGCTGGAAGTGGACGACTGCAGGCGGGCTGGAATTGCTGCCCCTGCCCGAGGGCTTCGTGAATTCCGAGGCCCGCGCCGTGTCCGGAGATGGTTCCACGATCGTCGGATCGGCATTCACCTCGGATGGGGACAGCATGGCCATTGCCTGGATCAATGGCGGACCGCCCATGACGATCATCGATGGCCAGGCCATGGGCATCACTCGAGATGGCACCCAGATCATCGGATTTGGCCCCAGCGACCAGCCGGACAAGACGATCGCCTGGAAGTGGTATGGCGCGGGCTATTTCACCACATTCTTCACGCTCAATCCGGATGTCTATCTAGCGGCAGCTCGGGCAGTGAGTCTGGACGGGAGCGTAGTAGGCGGTTCGTTGTCCTTCGACGGGGAAGCGATTCCCGGCTTCTGGACCCCCTCGACCTCGGTCACGCAGATCAACGGAGGCATCGGCACCGATGTCTATGCTATGTCCGGCGACGGCAAGCTCATGGGCGGGGGTGCCCCGGAGTCTGGCATCGCATTCTACTGGACCGCAACCGCAGGCCTGCAAAACTTCGCCCGGTACCTCGGTGAGAAAGGGTTGCTCGACGAGTTCAATGGAATCGGACCGGGCACCATCAATGGGATCAGCGACGACAAGAGCCGGTTCGCCGTGACGGCTTACCCGGGTGGGGGACAATCGGCCCCACCCAGAGCCTTCATCGTCGAGACGCCCGACTTTATGGATCGCTAGGCGAGCAGATCCTTGACGACGTGCCCATGCACGTCCGTCAAGCGGAAGTCTCGGCCCTGATAGCGGTAAGTCAGCTTGGTGTGATCCACGCCAAGCTGATTGAGAATCGTGGCGTTCAGGTCGTGGATATGCACCGCTCCTGGAGTTAGCTCGTCCACCGTAGGCTTGATCACGTTGCCCTGCTTGTCCACGATGTTGTACGAGTAGTCGTCGGTGTTGCCGTACACGATGCCCGGCTTCACGCCGCCGCCCGCCATCCACATGGTGTAGCAGCGGGGGTGGTGGTCGCGGCCGTAATTCTCTCTCGAAAGCGCGCCCTGGCAATAGACAGTCCTACCGAACTCGCCGCCCCAAACAACGAGCGTCTCATCCAGAAGGCCCGTTCGCTTCAAGTCCTTGATGAGTGCGGCGCAAGCTTGGTCGACGTCCTTGCACTGAGAAGGAAGGTCCCCCGTCAGGTTCCCGTGCTGGTCCCAGCCACGATGGAAGATTTGAATATAGCGAACGCCTCTCTCGACTAGCCGTCGGGCAAGAAGACAGTTGGCGGCGAAGCTTCCGGGATTTCGGGCTTCGTCTCCGTAGAGCGTAAAGACTTCCTCGGACTCCTTCGAGACATCCATGAGGTCGGGCACGCTGGTCTGCAGCTTGTACGCCATCTCGTATTGCTGAATGCGCGCATTGATCTCCGGGTCGCCGAAGTGGTTGAGCTGCATCTCGTTCAGCTTGGAAACGTCGTCGAGCATGTGGCGTCGCGTCTTCCGGTCGACACCGTCTGGATCGCGTAGGTAAAGCACTGGATCGCCGGCGGGCCGGAGCGCCACGCCCTGGTGCTCACTGGGCAGGAAGCCTGTGCCCCAGAGCCGCGTGTAAAGCGCCTGATCGACCTTGCCGTTCGACACCTTCGAGTGCAGAACCACATACGTCGGCAGGTTCTCGTTCTCATTGCCAAGCCCATAGCTAACCCACGCCCCCATGCTGGGACGGCCCGGGAGCTGGCTTCCAGTCTGGATGAAGGTAACCGCCGGATCGTGGTTGATGGCGTCGGTCCACATAGACTTGATGACGCAAAGCTCCTTCACTACGCTTTGGGTGTAAGGCAGCAGCTCGCTGACCCACACGCCATCCTCGTTGTTGTCGAGGTGGTTGAACTTGTAGCGAGACGGGGCGACGGGGAAGCGCGTCTGGCCGCTCGTCATCGTCGTGATACGCTGACCCATCCGGATCTCAGGGGGCAGTTCCTGGTCGTACTTCTCCTGGAGGCCCGGCTTGTAGTCCCACAGGTCCATCTGGCTTGGACCGCCGTTCATGAAGAGGTAGATAACGCTCTTGGCCTTGGGCTTGAAGTTCGGGAAGCCAGGCAGCCCCTTATGCTTCTCAGGGCCCGAGCCCATCGCAAGAGACGCCAAACCGCCCACGAGGCCGCCAGCCAAGAGGCGGTTCAGCGCGGCGGTTCCGACGCCAAGCGCAGCATTGCCGAACAACTGCCGGCGCGTCATGACTAACTCTGCTTCTCTAATCGGGTCCATGGTGTTCTAGTGCTGGGTTAAGAATTCGTCGGTGTTCACAACCGTGCTGCAAAGCAATGTCCAAGCAGCATGCTCATGCAGGGGAATCGACTCGTCTCGGGGCGAGTCGCCAATCTCGACGAGCTCCCGCGCGGATTCGAGGTCGGCATGATAGCGGTCTCTATAGCGCTTGAGCGACTGCGTTAGCAGCGTGCGCTCCTGGTCACTCGGCATCCGATTCAGCGTCAGCATATAGAGCCGGTTTATTCGCTGCGCATCAGACTTGCTCTCGAAGATCAGCTTCTCGGCCAGCACTCTGGACGACTCGATGAACATCGGCTCGTTGAGCGTGACGAGAGCCTGAAGCGGTGTGTTGGTTCTCGACCGGCGCACAATGCAGCTCTCCCGCATCGGCGCATCGAAGCTCAGCATCACCGGATGCGGGCTCGTTCGCTTGAGGAACATGTAGATGCTGCGCTTATAGATGCTCGGGCCATGGTCTCGCACATATTTCGAAGTCGTGCTTTCCGTAAATGCGATGGCTTCCCAGAGCCCATCGGGCTGATAAGGCTTGAAGCCCCTGCCGCCCATCTCACGATTGAGCAGGCCGCTTGCAGCGAGCGATGCATCCCGAATCACCTCGGCATCCAAGCGGAAGCGGGGCCCACGAGCCAGGAACCGGTTTTCAGGATCTTTCGCCACCTTCGATTTGTCCGCGGAGGCTCTCTGCTTGAACGTGTTCGAGGTCAGGATCATCCGGTGCAGCTTCTTCGTGCTCCAACCCTGCTGACGGAACGTGATGGCAAGATAGTCGAGCAGCGGCAAGTTCACCGGGAACTCGCCCTGGCTGCCGAAGTCTTCCGCTGTCTTCACAATCCCGGTGCCGAAATGCTGCTGCCATATCCGATTGACATAAACGCGGGTGACGAGCGGGTTCTTCTCGGATACCATCCAGCGCGCCAGCCCGAGGCGGTTCGGCGGGCTGTATTTGCCGAGCGTGCCGAGGCTGGTCGGAATCATCCGCTCGACCTTGTCCGTAGGCTGGTCGTATTCGCCGCGTTTCAAAACGAATGCCTCTCGCGGCTTGGCCATTTCCCTCGCAACCATCGTCATCGGGATCGTGGCTTCGAATGCCGCTTTGTCCTTCTTAAGCTGGCGATATTCTTTCGCGGCGGCGGACTCTGGCCCAGTTTCCAGATAGAGGCCGGCAAGCTCTTCCGGCTTGCGATCCTCTGGCTTGCCGTCACGCCAGATCTTCTGGAACTTGAACAGCCGCTCCTGAAGCTCGTCGTTCAGCTTGAGCAGGAAGCCATCGCCTCCGCCGGAGTTCGAGATCTTCACCACGATCGCGTTCTCGCCTGCATTGAGGTTCAGCTTCACCGTGTCCAGGGGGCCGACGCCGCGAAGCACCTTATTGTCATGAATGACCTTGCCATTCAGCCAAATCTTGATCCCATCGTCACTCGACACCCGAACCACAAGCTCGCGAGCTTTGGGAGTCGTGATCACGCCGCGCAGGTAAGCGGCCGAGTTCTCCTTGCCTTGAACCGGAGTCGAGATCTTGTCGACGACGACTTCGAAAGGCTTCCAATCGACCGCTTCACCCGGATTCTCGGGAGCGAATGCAGTCGTGTGGACTTCGTCGAAATTGGCCGCCGAATAGATCGGGCTCACTTCCCACTTGCCGGTTGTGACTGGCGCGACTTCTGCGGCATTCAGCCATGCAAGCGCTTCGCTCTGGCTCACCTTTCGCTGCAGGCCAACAAGGGCTCGATCGAAAGTCTTGAGCTTCGAGTCCTGCTCCGGTGTCGCCGCAGGCATGACCGGCGGGGGCAGGAAGGCGTTTCCGTCGAGGGGCGTGTCGGTGGTGCTGTTGAAGAACGCGAACATCCGATAGTAGTCTTTGTGCGTGATCGGATCGTATTTGTGATCGTGGCAGCGGGCACAGCCCACGGTCATACCGAGGAAAACAGTTGACGTCGTATCGACACGATCAAAGGTGTTCTTCGCCAGGAACTCGGCCTCGATCGCACCACCCTCGCTGGTGGTCGGGTTCATCCGGACATAACCCGTAGCGATCATCTGCTCGGTGGTCGGATTCGGGAGCAGGTCGCCGGCAAGCTGCCAGACGGTGAAGTCGTTGAACGGCAGGTCCTTGTTGAAATTGCGAACCACCCAGTCCCGGTAAGGGAAGATGCTGCGCTCGTTATCCAGGTGCAGGCCATGCGTGTCGCCGTAGCGAACCGCGTCCAGCCAATACCGAGCCTGATTTTCTCCATAGGCAGGGCTTGCCAGGAGCCTATCGACGAGCCGCTCATAGGCACCGGGTTTCTTATCCGTCAAGAATGCCTGAATCTCCTGAGGCGTGGGAGGCAAGCCGGTGAGGGTGAGCGTGGCGCGCCGGATAAGCGTCGCTCGATCAGCCGGAGGCTCCGGTTTGAGACCCTCCTTTTCGAATCGAGCCATTACAAAACTGTCGATCGGGTTCGCTGCCCAGAGCTTATTCGACACCTTCGGGATCGCCATAAGCTTTGGCGCGACCAGCGACCAGTGCTCTTCATACTTTCCGCCGCTGGCGATCCACTGCCTGAGGGTGGCGATCTGCTGCTCCGTAAGCGGTTTCAGCCCCGAGTTCATCGGAGGCATCCGCATCCCGTCGTCATGCGCGCTCACCCGCTGGAGAAGGAGCGATTGATCAGGCTTGCCGGGCCATATGGCCTTTTTCCCGTTACGATCCTTGGTGGCGCTTTCGGGGACATCCAACCGCAGGTCTCCCATAACGACCGCTGCGTCGGGCCCATGGCACTTGAAGCAGTTCTCGCTCAGAATCGGCTTAACGTCTCGATTAAAGTTGAGCGCCTTAGCCTGAGGCGCTCGAGGCTCCGCGATCGCGGGCGACGAGCTGGCCAGAATACCGGCGGCAAGAAGGGAAAGGGATGCAAGCAGGAGGGGAAATTGAGCCTTCATTGGCGGTTCGCGGTGAACTCTATTGTATCACCCTTAGCTTCGAAGATCGGTTTTCAGCGTGGGGAATGCTGCTGTCAGCCGGTGTCATATTCAAATACTCCGGGTGCTGCCGAATATCGCTTGAATCGAGCTCAAGCGAAGATTGCAAAGAATTCAGTTAAGATTGTTTGCGAAGGTGCTCGACTGGACTCGGTGCTCAACTGCCCATCGAGTAGATTTCATCCGGAGTCCCCAAAGAATGAGACTGATTTCCCGAGTTGCAATCCTTATGTTAGCTTCAGCAATGCACACGTTAGCGGCCGCCCAGAATGACAAGATGACCCCCATCGCTACTCCTAGGCAGCCGGATGCGATCGTGCTCGGGACGGGAAAACTTCCCGGAGCCACGGCGGAGGAAGCTTGGCACTCACAATACGGGAGCATGTTTGCTCGAAACGTGAGCATTGCCACTCTCACCCCATTCCTCCCAGAGAAATCTAAGGCAACCGGAGCGGCCGTAATTGTTGCCCCTGGCGGAGGCTTTCGGACGCTCTCCATGGAGAATGAAGGCTGGAACGTCGCGAAGGCGCTCGCCAAGAAGGGCGTCGCGACATTTGTTTTGAAGTACCGGCTGAACCCCACTCCGCCCGACATGGCGGGCTTTGAAGCATCCATGCGACAGATGTTCTCCGGCACGAGGACGCGCCCCGCGGCCCCTGAAGATCCCTCGCTGGCGCTCGCGCCGCAAGTCGCCGACGCCACCGCCGCGTTCGAACTCGTACGCTCGCGAGCGAAGGAATGGAACGTCGACCCCGCGAAAGTAGGAATGATCGGCTTCTCGGCTGGGGCGATGCTGACGCTACAAACGACGCTCTACGGGAAGGACGTCAACCCCGCCTTCATCGGCGACATCTACGGCCCCCTCAATGCCGTGAAAGTCCCCGCCAACGCTCCGCCGCTTTTTATTGCGCTTGCGGCGGATGATCCATTCTTCGCAAACGGAGGATTCGGCTTGATCGAAAGCTGGAAAGCTGCAAAGCGACCAGTCGAGTTCCACCTCTTTGAGCAAGGGGGCCATGGATTCGGGATGTATGACAAGGAAACGACGAGCACAGGCTGGTTCGAATCGTTTGTATCCTGGCTGCGCATGCACGGCTACCTCACTAAGTAGGTCACCGACTGATCAAGATGCCGACTAAC
This sequence comes from Fimbriimonas sp., assembly GCA_041288075.1. Classification (GTDB taxonomy): domain Bacteria; phylum Armatimonadota; class Fimbriimonadia; order Fimbriimonadales; family Fimbriimonadaceae; genus Fimbriimonas. The sequence continues at coordinate 11,929 of JBGGMI010000239.1, read as the reverse complement.
GCTGCTCCGAGCACGAGCAACGGCTCAGGCGCCCTTTTCACATAGATCAGGACGAGCAGCACTGCAATCGCAATGACGGCCGAAGGCAAATCCACGATGGCTCGCCGAGCCAGCACAAAGGCTGCCCCCGCGATGGCACCCGTAGCCGCCGCGGTGATCCCATCAACCGCCGCCCGCACGGTCCCATTCGACTGCCACTTCCGAAAATGCTTCGCCGGCACCACCGTGAACAAGTAGCAAGGGAAGAACACCGCAATAGCCGCCACCACAGCTCCAGCCGGCCCCGCTACCAGATAGCCAATGAACGCCACGGTAATCACCACCGGCCCCGGCGTAATCATCGCGACGGCCACCGCGTCCAAGAACTGCCGCTCGCTAAGCCACTTGTATTCGTTCACCACCGTTCCATGCAGGAACGGCACGATCGCCAACCCGCTCCCAAAAACCACCGCCCCCGCAGCCGTGAAGAAAAGAAATATCTTGAGCAGCAGGGAAGGGGACGCAGCCCCGAAGAGGCCAGTAAACAGCCAGGCAGGCGCAAGCGACGGCGCAACCACGGGCCGGTACCGAGCACGAACTACCGCCACAACGAGCCCCGCACCAAGGAACAGCCAGATGATCTCTGATTCCGTAATGGCAACCGCAAGCGCATTGACGAAGAACACGCCCCAAAGCAGCCAATCTCGCCCAAGTTGCGACCGCACGAGCTTGTACGCGCTCCTCGCAATGATCGCAATGACCGCCGCCCCTACTCCGTAGAAAGCCCCCCGCATCCAGGGAAGTCCGCCGTAGGCAACATAAGCTGCCCCAATCGCCAGCACCATCAAAAAGGAAGGCAGCACGAACGAAAAGGCCACCGCCGTAGCCCCCAGCACTCCACGCACAAGCCAACCCAAATAAATGGCGAGCTGCGCCGCCAGCGGTCCCGGCATCAACTGCGCCAAGGCCAGCCCTTCAGAAAAGTCCTCCTTAGAGAACCACCCCCGCGCCTCCACCAGATCCCGCTGCATGTACCCAACCAGCGCAATCGGCCCGCCAAAGCCCACCGTGCCCAGCTTCAAAAAGTACAGCGTGATGTCCTTCAACGAACAGCGAGAGGAAGCATCCAAGGGATGGGTAGGTTACTCCGAACACCTCGAACCTCGACCCTCGGACCTTTCGAAATTGGCACTCGCAAGGGTAAACTGCTAACCAATCGCTCCGGGTCCTCCGGCGCGCAACACTGATTTTAAAGGAAGGAAAAAACAATCATGGCGATACAACCACTGCATGATCGGATCATCGTCGAAGCTGCCGCGAAGGAAGAAGTTTCGGCAGGCGGCATCATTCTCCCCGACTCCGCCCAGGAGAAGCCCCAGCGAGGCAAAGTAATCGCCGTCGGCCCCGGCAAGCGCCTAGACAGCGGCCAACTAGCTCCCATCGGAGTCAACGTCGGCGAGACCGTTCTCTACGGCAAGTACAGCGGCACGGAAGTAAAGGTTGAGGGGAACGACTACGTAATCCTCAGAGCCGAAGACGTGCTTGGAGTTCTGGAGAGCGAGCCCGCCTTAGCCGGAGTGTAAGGCAAAGGGTAAGGCGCGTAAGGCGGGCGAGGCGGGTTAGGCGTGTTGAAAGAGGGCTTGATTGATGAAGATGAGATTCCTGCGGTGCAGGAGCTGAACAGTCACCTTGAGACTCTATCAATCGCTGAAACCCGCTCCTGGTACGGCGGTCAAGACTACGAACCAGAAGGTTTTAAGAGGTTGATCGTCTACCAGCGAGGGATGGATTTGGTTATCGAGTCTTACAGGCTCACCCAAATCCTTCCTTCAAGCGAGCGCTTCGGCCTCATGAGCCAAATCCGCCGGGCCGCCTTATCCATCGCCCTGAACATCGCCGAAGGTTGGGGACTGAATTCGAGAGCGCAGTTCGCAAGAATGGTTGACATCGCACGTGGCTCAACTCACGAATTGGATGCAGCATTCGAAGTTATGAAGCGACTCGACTACGCAACGGAAGAGCAATGCGCGGAAGCAGCCAGGCTGACGAACATCGTGAGCTCAATGCTAAAGAAATTAGCCCACTCCCTCAGGACTCCGAAAAAACCCACCTAGCACGCCTTACCCGCCTTACCCACTTCACCCAAAAGGAAACCCGAAATGCCAGCAAAAGACATCAAATACAACGACGACGCACGCAAGCTCCTAGAAGCCGGCGTCGACAAACTCGCCAACGCAGTCAAGGTCACCCTCGGCCCACGAGGCCGTAACGTCGTCCTTGAGAAGAAGTTCGGCTCCCCGACCGTCATCAACGACGGCGTCACCATCGCTAAGGAAATCGAGGTCTCCGACCGGTTCGAGAACATGGGCGCTCAGCTCATTCGCGAAGTCTCAAGCAAGACCAACGACACCGCCGGTGACGGAACCACCACCGCGACCGTTCTCGCTCAGGCCATCTTCAAGGAAGGCATCCGAAACGTCGCCGCCGGAAGCAACGCCACCCAGATCAAGACTGGCATCGAGAAAGCCGTCGACGCAGTGGTCGAAGGTCTCCAGGAGATCAGCACTCCGATCAGCAGCCAGGAATCGATCGTCCAGGTCGCTACCATCTCGGCCAACGACATCGACCTCGGCAAGCTCGTCGGCGAGCTGATTCACAAGGTCGGCAAAGACGGCGTCGTCACCGTCGAAGAGTCCAAGTCGACCGAGACCACCTTCGAGACCGTAGAGGGCCTTCAGTTCGACAAAGGCTTCATGTCCCCCTACTTCGTCACCGATCCCCAGCGAATGGAGACCGTCTACGAAGAGCCGCTCATCCTGTTCTTCGAGAAGAAGATCAGCAACGTGCAGGACCTCGTCCCAATGCTCGAGAAGGTTCTCCGCATGGGCAAGCCGTTCATCATCGTGGCCGAAGACGTCGAAACGGAAGCTCTCGCAACCCTCGTTCTGAACAGACTAAGAGGCAACCTGCCCCTCGCCGCCGTCAAGGCCCCAGGCTTTGGCGACCGACGCAAGGCGATGCTCGAAGACATGGCGATCCTCACCGGTGGCCAGTTCATCAGCGAAGACCTCGGCATCAAGCTCGAGAACGTCACCCCCGACATGCTCGGCTCCTGCACCCGAATCGTGATCACTCGTGAGAACACGACGATCGTCGGCGGCAAGGGCAACAAGGAGCAGATCGACGGCCGTCTCAAGCAGATCACCCGCCAGATCGAGACCACCGACAGCAACTACGACAAGGAGAAGCTCCAGGAGCGACTCGCCAAGCTCAGCGGCGGCGTCGCCGTCGTCAAGGTCGGCGCAGCCACCGAGACCGCCCTTAAGGAAAAGAAGGCCCGAGTCGAAGACGCACTCGCCGCAACGCGAGCCGCTCTCGAAGAGGGAATCGTCCCTGGCGGCGGAACCGCTCTCATCAAGGCAGGTGCCAAGCTCGACGGTCTGACCCTTGTCGGTGACGAGCAGATCGGCGTGAACATCATCCGCAAAGCCATCGAGGCTCCTCTACGAACCATCGCCCAAAACGCCGGTTCCGAAGGCAGCGTCGTGGTCGAGCAGGTCAAGAGAGAAGGAAAGGGCTTCAACGCTCAAACCCTCGTCTTCGAAGACCTCCTCGCCGCCGGCGTCGTCGACCCAACCAAAGTCGTCCGCCAGGCCCTCCAAAACGCCGCCTCCATCAGCGGCCTCCTCCTCACCACCGAGGCGATTGTCGCAGAGGTTTCTGAGGACGAAGACGAAGGCCACAACCACTAAGCACTCCGATCCCCTCCCCCTTCCGAGGGGAGGGGCTAGAGGAGAGGGTCCGCCCCACTTACCGTGCCACCATAGAGTAATGGCTGACGGAAGGCACGGAGAGTGGGGTGAGCAGGACGCCAACGGTGTGGACTTGGGCAAACTGCGCTACAATCTCACGCTAACGGACGATCAAAAGCTCGAGCAGCATCAACTTGCCGCTCGCTTTGTCTTGGAGTGCATGAATGCAGCAGAGCGTGCCGGAGTTCAGCGATCTGCTGAAAGCTCTTGACGCTCAAGGCTAACTGATGTGGTGGTCGCTGTTTCCTTCATATCACAAATCCCAGCACTTCCAGAATTCGTTGAAGGTCGTCGTCCGAATAAAACTCGACGGTTAGCTTGCCTCCCGCCTCGGACCGCTGGATACGAGTCTGCGCGCCGAGGAAGATGCTCAGGGCTTCTTCGATGGCCTGGTCATTTGTGTCTTTCTCCGTGGGAGGCTTTGGTGGCACCTTGGGGGTCTTTGGCTTTGCCGCCTTCTCGACTTCCCTGACAGTGAGTCCACGCTCGATGATTTGATCGTAGATGGCGAGCTGCTGGGGCTCGGTTTCGAACGCCAGGAGAGCTCTCGCGTGGCCTTCCGTGATTCGCCCCTCTTCGAGGCCCTGCTGGATCTTCCGCGGAAGCTTTAGGAGCCGGACCGTGTTGGCGACTCCCACCCTCGACTTGCCCACTTTCTCGGCCACCTCTTCTTGAGTAAGGCCGAACTCGTCGATCAGGCGCCGATATGCTTTCGCACATTCGAGCGCGTTGATGTCCTCGCGCTGGACGTTCTCGATGAGCGCAATTTCGAGGGAGGTTTGGCTCCCCGCAGGCTTCAACAGAACTGGAACCGTTTGCAGGCCAGCGATCTTGGAGGCTCGCAGCCGTCTCTCGCCGGCGATCAGCTCATAGCGGCCTTCCGTTAGCGGGCGAACGATAAGGGGCTGGAGGACGCCGTATTGCTTGATCGAGTCTGCGAGCTCGTTGAGAGCGGCTTCGTCGAAGTGGGTGCGCGGCTGGCGCTGGTTCGGCTCGATCGCTTCGACGGCAATCTCCGTCGAGCCGGACTCGAACTGCTCGCCGATGAGCTGGGAAAGGCCTTTGCCTAGGGTGCGACGCATTCTTGAAGAATCTCCTTGATGAAGTCTTTGTAGGCGGCGGCGCCTTTTGAGGTGGGATAGCGGTTGACGGCAGCTTCTCCGAAGCTCGGGGACTCGCTAAGCTTGACGTTTCGCGGGATCACCGTAGCGCTGACCTTGTCGCCGAAGAAGTCGCGCACCTCTTTCGTGACCTGATGAGTGAGGCGGCTGCGGTTGTCGACCATCGTTAGCAGCACTTTTGCTACCGTCAGGCTCGGATTGATTCGCCTGCGAACGAGGTCGATGGTTCTGAGCAATTGGCTGAGCCCCTCCAGCGCATAGAACTCGCACTGCATGGGCACAAGGACTCCGTCGGCTGCGCTGAGGACGTTAATGGTCAGCAGACCGAGGCTAGGTGGCGCGTCGAGGATGATCCAGTCGTAGTTGTCTCGCACCGGATGAAGTGCGTCTCTTAGGATCATCTCCTTGCCCACGGCGCTGAGCAGCACCGGCTCGGCCCCGGCGAGATCGAGCGTCGCAGGGATGATATCGAGGTTTTTGCCGACCTTATGAATGGCCTTCTCGACGCCTGATTTTTCACCTGACGTTTCCACGGCATCGAGGAGCACCTCGTATAGGGTGGTTTCGACGGAGCCCTTGTCCACACCCAGGCCCGTAGTCGCGTTGCCTTGCGGGTCACAGTCGACGAGGAGAGTCCGCTGGCCGCTCAGGGCGAGGCCGGCGGCTAGATTGACGGCAGTCGTCGTCTTGCCGACGCCCCCCTTTTGATTCACGACGCCCCAGACCGGCACGGCTTGAATTATGGCGCAGGCAGGGTGCTTTAGACAGGCAGTTCCTGTGCGCCGACCGAAGCGGCTCCGCCAATCTCGCTCATCAGGTCCACCAGGTCTTCCTTTCTCGTGGCCAGGAGCACGATGTCGCCTTCCACTAATACAGTTGAGCCTTGTGGGACGAAGCTTGTCCCCTCTCGGGTGACGAGGAGAAGCAAGGCCCACCGCGGGAGGTTCAGATCAAGTACGTGCTTACCCGTGGCGGGAGAATCTTGCGTCAGCAGGATCTCGGATGTGTTCTGTAGGTTGTGGGGAACGGATACTGAGCCCGGCACCGTGACCTTGAGAAACTTTGCCACTTTGTCGATGAAGGTGCCCTGCACCATGATCGAGGTGAGGACGGCGAAGAAAACGACGTTGAAAATCGTTTTCGCCTGGGGAACGCCGGCAGTCAGGGGAATGGTTGCGAGGATGATCGGGACGGCACCTCGCAGTCCGGTCCAGGACACGAACAGGCGGTCGTTGAAGGTCATCCAGCGCGCTCCTGCCGTGCTGATCAAAACGGCAAGCGGCCTCGCTACGAAGACCAGCAGCGCCGAGATCAGCAGAGCGGAGCCCGCGATGGGGATGAGCTCCGATGGGAATACCTGCAGGCCAAGGACGAGGAACATCGCGATCTGCACGAGCCATGCCAAGCCATCGTGAAAGTGCATCAAGCTCTGCCGGTGGAGGAAGTTGCGGTTGCCGAGCGCCAGGCCGCAGACGTACACGGAGAGGAAGGCATTTCCATGGATCAGCTCCGCTCCGCCGAACGACAGGAGCGCGAAACCGATGGTGACGGCAGGGTAGAGGCCCGCGTACTCAAGCTTCAACCGGTTGATAAACCACGCGGCTCCGGTGCCAAGAATGTAGCCCACCAGCACACCCAAGACCATCTGAATAGCAAAGGAGGGGAGCAGCGGCAGCAGGGGCATGGCCGGATTCAGTGCCAGTGCCGTTAGGCTCGTGGTTAGAAAGACGGCCATCGGGTCGTTGCTGCCGGATTCCAGTTCAAGCAATGGAGCGAGCCCCGACTTCAAGTGAATGTTGCGAGCCCGTAAGACGCTGAAAACAGCCGCTGCATCGGTCGACGAGACGATGGCCCCCAGCAGCAGACCGACGTAGGGCGGGAAGCCGAGAAGCATGCAGGCGGCGACTCCGATGAGGCTGCCAGTGACGATTACGCCAAGGGTTGCGAGAGAGATGCCGGTTAGCAGGACGGGCCGAATGTCGAGCCACTTAGTTTCGAGGCCACCGGCAAAGAGAATGAACGCGAGGGCGACCGTTCCGATGTCACGCGTCAGGAGTGCGTCGTCGAATTGGATTCCGCCCAAGCCATCCGAGCCGATCAGCATGCCCAGGCCGATAAACAGCACCAGCGCGGGCACTCCGAGCTTGATGCTGGCCTTGCTGGCAAGAATGCTGAGCAGCAGCAATGCGCCGGCGCTCATCAGAATCAGGGCAAGCTGCATTAGGAACGATTTTGTCAGAGATCAAGGGATCGGAACCGAGGAAGTCCACCGAGCGAGCATCTCCCTCAGCTCTGAACCGCGCACGGGCTTGCTGAGATAGTCGTCCATTCCGGCTTCCATCGCCCGATGCACCTCTCGTTCCATTGCATCTGCGGTCATGGCAATGATCGGAGTCCGACGGCCGCGGCTCTTCTCGAACTCCCTAATGGAGATCGTGGCCTGGAGCCCATCCATTCCAGGCATGTGAATGTCCATCAGCACGACGTCGAACTCGCCGCGCTTGAACTCTTCCACGCCCTCCGTTCCGTCGCGGGCGATGGTTACGACACAATTCTCGGCCTCCAGCAGGCGGACGCCAACCAATTGATTGACTGCGTTATCCTCCACGAGGAGGATCCGCAACCCGGCGGGTAAGGACAGTGGCTGGCTTACGAGCGATGTCTGTGATGAGACTTGCTCCGCCCGGCTCACCCCAACGACAAACCAAAACACACTCCCCACATCGACTTGGCTCCTGGCTCCTGCCCATCCGCCCATCAACTCGGCGAGTTGCTTAACAATGGCAAGGCCGAGGCCAGTGCCTCCGTAGAGGCGGGTGGTTGATCCGTCAGCCTGGGTGAAGGGCTCGAAGAGCTGAGGAAGGCGGTCGGCTTCAATGCCAATGCCGGTGTCAGACACCGAGATCTTGAGTCTCAAGGAACCTTCGTGCCAAAAGGTTTCAGCCGAAACGTCGACCGAACCAGCCTGCGTAAATTTGATCGCATTTGCGACCAGATTGGTGACGATCTGCCCAATCCGCGCTGAGTCCGCGATCAAGTGAAGTTCGGTGCCTTCTTTGATTTCGGACGTTAAGACAAGCCCCTTCTCGGCAGCCGCGTTTGAGTGCACGTCGGCGGAATTCTTCAGGAGTTCAGGGAGCTCGAATGGCGCATGCTCGATGACCAGTTTGCCTGCCTCGACCTTGGAGAGATCGAGAATGTCGTTGATAATCCTCAGGAGAGATTCCGCGCTCAGAGAGATTGTCTGGACGGCTTCCTTTTGGTCGACGGATAAAGCCGTTCTTGCCAGCAGCTCAGTCATTCCCACGACGCCATTGAGCGGGGTTCTGATTTCGTGGCTCATGTTCGCCAGAAACTCAGATTTCAACCGGCTAGCTTCCTCGGCCTTGTCAAGCGCCTTTTCGAGTGCCTGCGCTTGGTCCTGTAGAGCTTGCCGATGGCTTTCCACCTCGCTATAGGCTTCCTCGGTCGCGCGTTGAAGTCTTGACAGGTGCGTGTTTTCTCGCTGGATCTCGCGGCGCTCAGCTTCTAGTCGCATTGCGTGTGCCAAGCGCTCGATTAAGGGACGAAAAAGAAAATGTCCCTCGATGGTTAAGCCCACGAGCACCAACAGCACTCCGATTAGACCAAAGAGCTTCGTTCGGTCAAGCTTTTCTTCAGCGTTTGCCGCAAGGAGCTCAATCGCACTTGAAGCCTGTTCTTTATAGTGTTCCGCATTTTTCTGGAGCGAAGCGACGATCGGTGCGAGAGTTCGGAAGTCAGGATTGTCCGAATGGGTCACCTTCGCTACATCGGCTTGTAGCTGCTTTCGAAGCCGCTCAGCCTTTGCCAAGTGGAATGCGACTTCTTTGACCTCGGGAAAAACTTGGGGAGCGCGAGCTCGGATTTGCGCGTGCTGTGCGTTGCCCCTGCTCATGAGCGTTTCGATGTGGTGGAGATACCAATCGCGCTCCAACGGGTCGGAGAGACCACCGGCTAGCGATTGGGTGTGCCTGGCAACCTCAGTTGTGTCGTACATGACCCTCCTCAAGAGGGTGACCACATCACTGCACTCTCGATAGGCTTCAAAGGAACGCCAGGTGAGGAAGTGAGCCGCGGCGGCAATGAGTGCGACGGCGGCGAGCGCTGCGAAGTGTGTGCGCCTAGCCCTCTTTATGAGAGCCGAAGACAGGCGTCCGCTTTTTTCGCCCGTGCCGTCCTTCCGTGTTCGCATGGTCTGCTTATCGCTCCTGGAGAGGAGACGGTAAAAGAGCGCGCAAGCCTTTGGCGGGTGCGCATGAGCTCACCGCTATTATGGACTGGCAAGCCTTAACCGAGCGTTACGCGCAGCCTTTGATCAAGCGTGCATGGATGCTACTCGCCCGATTCGCTGATGCCGGCGCGTTCCGGATTTGTTTCGCGAAGCAAGCCATGGCCTTTCACGATGATGCGGGCTTCTGGGGCAAGTCTCATCTGGGCAGCGCTGGCAGCTAGATCATTGGCTGGTTGGACTTGCTGAAGGAGCGCTTCATACTTCTCGCGTAAGAGTGCAAGCTCCCGGTCGCTTTCTCGCACCAAAGTGAGCGCCACGATTTCTGTGCGGCTGTAAGGGCCGATCTTGGCTCGAATGCGGTTCCAGTAGGTTCCAACCGTGGGTGGCCGGATACTCAGCTTGTGCGCGATGCCGACATCGGTGTGGCCGGCAGCCGCCAGCTCAACGATTTCTCGTTCACGTCCCGAAAGCTCTGTGTTGCGCGCTGCCATTACGATTCAAGTGTATCGGGAGTCTTGCGATTCTAAAGCTTAGATGTTGCGATTAATAGAGAATTATTCACTAATGTCGCAACAAGAGCCAAGCTGACCCAATTTCGTCCAGTTGATTGTAGAGTTTCTACAGGAGGCTTACAAGTCACACAAATCAGTGTCGGCCGATTAAGGGAGCTCGCCAGAGTCCACATGGTTAGGTGGAAGCGGCCGAAGCCATGTTCCGGGTGCCTACCGCCCACCACACGCAAAGCTGCCCCGCACCAAAGGTGCGGGGCAGCAGAGTTGTCTAGCCAGCTCGATTAAGGAGTTGGGTTGACGGTGACGTTGGCCTTTCGGAGGTATCCGAGGACGTTCGCCTTGATGAGGTAGTCGGTCGGCGTCAGCACGGCCTTGGCCTTGAGCGTTCGCGTTCCGATGGTCTGGCCTGCAGGGATCGTGAAAGTACCCACGATGTTCAGGAAGCCCTGGCCGGTCAGCGTGAACGTGGTGTCCGTGAGGAACGTCTTGGCAAGCGTTACCGTTGCCGTGACTTCCTCGCCGCTGAGGCAGGAGCCAGGGGTGATGGTGAAGCTCTGCACCATCGGGTTCAGCGTGAGGTTAGCGCTCTTGCTGTAGCCGTTGGCGGTTGCCGTGAGAACCACAGTCGTCGGGCCGTTGAGGGCCGTGAAGCTCGACGTGAACGCCTGGCTTCCGGACGTTGCACCATCGGCGACGGACACGTTGAACGTGCTGACTCGGCCGTTGCTGCTGGTGGTGATAGGAACGATCGTAGCGCCCACTGCAGGAGCAGCGAGGTTCACCGTGAGCGTTGCGCCATCGGTCTCGAAGATCGAATCGTTGTCGAGGCTGACGGACTTGACGCCCTGGAGATACACCTTGATCGTGCAAGCTGCGACTTCGCCGCCGAGAGCCGAAACGCTCAGTCGGACATTGTTCGTGCTTGGGAACGCTGGCGCATTCGTAGCGATCGGGAAGCTGATCGTGGTCTCGCCCTTGTCAACCGGCTTATTGGTCGGTGCAGGGATGAGAGCAGGATTCGGGCTGGTGAAGCTGTACTCGTAGTCGTCAGTCATCACTTGCGAGCTGAGCACGATGGTCATCGTGGTGCTCTGGCCACCCTCTACGTATCGAGACGTGGTCGAGATCGAGCTCACGACCGGGATCGGTCCGAGTGCAAACGTGTTGTTCGCGCTGCTGGTTCCGGTTGCCGTGTGGCTGGCCGTGATCTGAGCGTTCTGCACGCTTGGCACACCGCTGTTGGTGGTGACGTTGAAGGAGGAGCTGCCGTTGGTCTGAACCGTGGTGGTTGCAGGAACCGTAGCGTTGAGGTTGTTGCTGCTCAGGTTCACCGAGGTTGCCGAAGCAGGATTCTCGGAAACGGTGACCGATCCCACGACCGTCGTTCCACCGAACACGCTGTCGGTGTTGAAGGTGACGCCGGTGACGAAAGGCTTGACCGTTGCGTTGATCGACTTGGAAGTGTCTCCGTTAATGTTGGCCGTCAGAGTCGCGACCACATTGCTAGCGACGTCCTGAGGAGCCGTGATCGTGAAGACCTTGGATCCAACGCTCGTGATATTGGCGCTTGCGCCGCCATCGACGAGGACTCGACCGTCGTTGCTCGACAGCGTCGCCATCGTAGAGAGGGTGAGGTCGCTCGGAGTCACGGTGACCGTGAAGGAGTTGCCGACGCCGCCTGCGAGGTCTGGGTTAGCGCCTTCGCTGGAGGTGACGTTCGCAACCGTCACGCCATTGATCGTGAGGGTAGCCGAAGCGGAGCTGGTTCCACCGGCCACGTGCGATGCGCCGATGACTGCACTACCGTTCGAGGACGAAGCGCTCGTGTTCACGGTGAACGTGCGGGTGGTGTTTCCTGCGAGGATCTGCGTCGAAGCAGCTCCAGAAGCGCCTGCGCCGTAGGAAAGGGCGATCGTCTGGTTGGAGGTCGGGGCCTCAGAGACGGTGACCGTGCCGGTGGAACTTCCACCCGCATTAACCGAAGTGGGGCTGAGTCCGACGCTGACGACAAACTTGGTTACGGAAACAGTGAGGGTCTGCGTTACCGCATTTCCGAAGTCTCCGGTAAGGGTCACGGAAGTGTTGGCGGTGATGTCCGACGGAGCGGTGATCGTGAAGGTGCGGTTGCCCTTTCCGACGATCGAAGCGCTTGCTCCGCCGTTGACCTGGAGGACTGCTCCATTGGAACTCGTCAGGGTGCCGGTGCAGTTTGCGCTCGCGTTGAGCGGCGTGATGGTGACGTCAAACGTAGCG
>JBGGMI010000238.1:0-74640 GCA_041288075.1 Fimbriimonas sp. | reverse complement strand
GATAAAGTCGTCGTCTCCGAGGAAAGGCTGCGCCGTCTTCACCGCATGAGCCAACCCGAGTGGCTCTGGCTGCGGAATATACGTGATCTCGATGCCCCAACGGCTGCCGTCGCCAACCGCCTTCTCAACCGCCGCAGCCGTGTCCCCAACGATGATCCCGAACTGCTTGATGCCCGCCTCCGCAATCGACTCGATTCCGAACTCGATAACCGGCTTGTTTGCCACCGGCACAAGCTGCTTGGCCATCGAGTAAGTAATCGGCCGCAACCGCGATCCGGTCCCTCCGGCAAGAATCAAAGCCTTCATAAATCGTCACCCAGCGATGGGCCATAGAACCGCCCAACAAAGCTCTTGTAGTCGTCGGTCGCAACGAGAGGCCGCCACCAATCCTCCCGCTCGCGATACCACCGCACCGTATCCCGCATCCCCTGTTCGAAAGGCACCCGCGGCTTCCATCCAATCCCCTGAATCTTGTCCGTCGTCATCGAATAGCGCTTATCATGAGCCCCTTTGCGCGGATCGGGAATCTTCTTCACCAGGTCCCAATCTCGACCAAGCTCATCGAGAAGAATCTGCACCACCGCCCGATTCTCCCGCTCATTCTTGTCACCAACATTGTATGTTTCGCCATCTACGCCGTGCCGCAGGACATGCAAAATGCCACCCGCATGGTCATCCACATGAATCCACTCCCGAACCTGGTTTCCCTCTCCGTACAGCGGCACCTTCTTGCCGTCGATGAGGCGGGTGATGAAGAAGGGAATGAGCTTCTCCGGAAATTGATAGGGCCCATAGGTGTTCCCGCCCCGCGTGACGACCGCCGGGGTTTTGAACGCCTTCACATGCGACCGAACCTGCATCTCCCCGCCGGCTTTGCTGGCGCTATAGGGCGTGTTGGGCTGCAGAGGGCTCTCCTCAGTAAAGTGCCCCTCATCGATGCTCCCGTATACCTCGTCCGTGCTTACATGAACGAACCGCTCGACCTTGTATTTCCTCGCGGCTTCTAGCAGGACGTAAACGCCGAGCACGTCGGTGTGGATGAAGCTGCCTGCCTCTAATAGCGACCGGTCGTTATGGCTTTCCGCTGCAAAGTTGACGATATGCGTGATCCGCTCGGATTGCAGGATGCCTTCCACTACTGTCGGGTCTTGAATCTTGCCAGGGTAGAAGACGATGGAAGGATCCTGAAGCTCGGCAGAGATAGTGCTCAGATTGCCGGCGTAGGTTAATGCGTCGAGAATTGCGATCCGGAACTCCCCTCCCCCTTCCGAGGGGGAGGGGCCGGGGGAGAGGGTCCGAAAAAGCCTCACAAAAGCCGACCCGATAAACCCCGCCGCGCCGGTCACGAGAATCCTCATAGCTTGAACCGCGACTCCGGGTCCGACTCATGCCGAATCTCGTCCACTTCCTCGCTTCGATTCCAGCCGCCATACAATTTGTCAGGCACGTTGATAACAAACGCATCTCGCTCGCCAACGTTCCTGTAGCCATGAACCACGCCTGGAGGAACCGTCACAAAGACCGGATTGGCCTCGCCGACCTGATGAACCTCATAAGCCTCCGGCTCATCCGCCCGGTTCTCCCAAAGATGAAGCTCGTAAGCGCCATCGAAGAAGATAAACCCGTCAGTCTGAGCCACATGCTCATGCGGCCCACGCGCCACTCCGGGATGAGTCATCGAGAAATAGCCCATCGTCGGCCGGAACCCCTCAGGCAGGGTGTCGTCGCGGTACAGCTCCACGAGCCAGCCGCGGGGGTCGACATGCTTTTTCAGCGGCTTGATTTGAACACCAGCAATAGCCAATATGCCCCGAATTCTACTCGCGAAGCATCCACAAACGAGAAAGCCGCACGGCGATGCCGTGCGGCTTCAATAGAAGGTCGTTAGCTCTTCTTGAATACGAGCGAGCCTTGGCTGGAGCCGCCACGGCCCGGTAGCGGCATCGTCATGGTCTTGCCGTCTGCGCTGAGGGTCATGGTCTGCGGCTTCTGGTTGCCCATGCCGTTCTTCTTCTTCGACACCACCGTGACCGTCTTGCCGGAGATTTTCCAGGTTCCATTGTCATCCTGCTTCCCCTTCGCCTCGGCGGGAGCGCCGGTGGTGGTGAGGGTGTAGGTGTTGTCCTTCTTCATCGTCAGGTTAATGGTCATGTTGCGAGCCGCAGCCATGCCTTTCTCCATCATTGCCTTCATCTGAGGATCGGCGTTGGCCGGCATCGGAGGCATCTTGATGTTGAGCTTGCCCTTCCACGCTCCGACGGGACTCTGTGCGATGGCGCTGGCTAAGAGGCACGTCGCCGCCATTGCGACCAGCCCCATTCGGATTATCTTCACGCTACGTGTATACCGAGGGTGGCCGGGCGAAGGTTGCGCCATGCGAGCGAATGAGCATTAATACGGACCCAGCGCCCTATAATCGGCTCCGATGCCTCTGTCGAATCAGATCAACATCCCCCGAGTCGAGGAGATGTCCAATGTTCCCGCTAGATTCGAAGTCCCCGATTGGCGTGAGATTGCCCTTGGCTATGCCAACTTGGTTTTCGACTTGAACGCCGAAGGGGAGCATATGCCCCTAGTCTGGCTCGACCAAAGCCACACCAATTATCCCGAGGATAGCTTTGGCCTATACGTGACCGTTGCCGATCCCCGTTGCGGACCAGACCAGGCAGACGGCACGCACCACGACGCGGTCGGAGACATCGCCGCCGTCATTGCTTCGAGCCTCATAGACATCGACATGACGAGCTACAAGGGGCAGAACTGGGTGCGCATGTGCCGTGGCTACTTCAACAAAGCAAACGGCCGGAACGTGTTCATGGAGTTTCCGCGAGAGTTCGATCCTGCCAAAACAGGCGGAGGGTACGGCCGCGACTTCTGGTACGACGTCCTCCCGAGCCTGTTGGCGATGGAGCTCGGCTCCCTCTATCCACAGGAGCAATCGCTGGATGAGCCATTGCGAGTCACCGCCGATCAGTTCTTGAAGGCGGCCGAGATCATGTTGGCGACTCCAGAGGGCTTTGCCTGGAGCACCTTCGACTGGAAGGCAATGGAGCCCGTCAAGAACTTCATCCCAACTCAAGACGATGCCGCCGGCGGATTCGGAGAGCTGCTGCTGCTCGCGTATCATCGCTTCGGCGATCGGCGCTACCTGGATGCGGCAAAGCGCTGCTTGGAATGGCTCGATCAATGCACTGAAAACCCACTCTACGATGCGATGCTGCCCGATGGTGTCTACGCCATGGCTCGCATGAACGCCGAGCACGAAACGACATACGACGTCGCCAAGCAGCTCAACTGGTGTTTTCAGGGAGGCTTCAAGTGCGTCGGAGGCGTGCGAGTGGGCATGTGGGGGGATTACGACATCAGCGGTCTAGCGGAAATGCGTCTCGTCGATCGAGCCTACGCCTGCGAAACGTTCAAGATGGCAAAGTCACTGGTGCCGATGGTGCGCTACGACCCTCGCTTCGCACGTGCGATCGGCAAATGGATGCTGAATGCGGCCAGCAATATGCGCCTGTTCTATCCCGACTATCTGCCGCCAGAACATCAAATGGCGCCGGAATATCGCGACGTTACGAGGGGAGTGATCGGATACGAGGCACTGACGACTCGCTCGATGTGGGGTGACCGCCCGGCGCCCTTTGCCGAAAGAGACGATTGGCGCGATACGTACACTCCCTCAGGCGAGCTGGGTGTCTGGCCGAAGGCCGGGCATTACAGCCTCTACGGCTCGTCCTACGTCGGCTTCTTCGGGGGCATGATCGAGAGAACGTCGGACGAGCGCATTCTCCAACTCGACTGCCTCAAAACAGACTTTGCCCACACAGAAGCATTTCCAACGCACCTGCTCTACAACCCCTATGACTCGCCGGGACCTGTGACGCTGCAACTCGGTCCGGAGCAGGTGGATCTTTATGATGCAGTTCAGCACCGCTTCGTGGCAAAGGGGGTGAATGGTGAATGCACCATCACGCTGGAACCAGATGCAGCGGCCGTGTTGGTTCGCACGCCGGCCAATGCGAGCCTAACGAACATCGACGGAGCACTGCTGGCCAACGGCGTAATGATCGACCCGCGTCCCGTCTAGGGCTTGCGAGAAACCTGGTCCCAGTTGCCCCGCTTGGTGGCCTTGCTGTCTTTGCTCAGGGTCTGGTCGTATTCGTCCGTGCCCTAATGATGGACATCAGGACGATCAACGTTTTGCTTATCGTCCTGACTCTGCTTCTCCATCCGCTGATTCTTGGCGTTTTTGTCCTGACCCTGTTTCTTCAGTCGTTCCGTAGCCATACGATTTGGACCCTAGCACCCGTCGCGCAGTTCTTCCTCAGGATCGAGAATCACGACGCTTTTTGCTTCTAGGTAAACCCCACGCTTTCCGGCGAGTCCCTTCTCGTCGTCCATCAACCCCCAGCTTTTGGAAACCTCTCGAGGGGGCATATCTTTCAGAATCCCGTCGATTTTCACGCGCTGCCCAGATCGGAAGTGCTGCAGGCAATCAGTCGGATGGTCGATGCGAACCAGAATGGACTCCTCGCGACTAGGACCCACCGTGAAAATGCGGTCCCCCACCACATCGACGACCGGACCATCGGTGATCTCGATTCCCTTATCGCTATAAATGGAGGCGCTCTCCGCTTCGAGGAGCTCGACGAATGCTGGCCCATCCGCTCTTTGCTTGACGATCACGCGTTGAGCACGTCCATCGGCGCCCGGGGTCCGCTGTTCGTAAATCACGACTCCCGGATATCGGGCAACTGTTGCCGTTGCCGTGCCACGTCCAGCCTGCGCGCTCACTATGAAGTACGTCGCAAAGGCGACGGCCACAAAGAGCACTCCCGCGCCCCATGCCATCAAGTTGATCCGATTTCTCTCTCTGCCTTCCGTTGGCTTAGGAATTCTTACATCCGAGTTACTCATCCCAAAAACACTCTCCTAAGTGTCTGACTGCGACAGATGGGAAATGGTGCTGATTGGGCTCGGCGAAGCTAGGACCCTCGGACTCGCGGCTCCTGCCGCACCGGGGCCAGAATCCCGCTCATATCCAGAACCATTCGCTCTAGGGTGTCCATCGTGCTGAAGGAGGGCAGTGCTCCCTTCAGGCGCGCATCGGTGTCAGCGAGGATTTGTAGGCAGGCAGCAATGCGTTCCAGGCTCACCTTCTTTGCGGCGTTCATGATCGGTGCCTGCCGGTATGGCTGCTCCGCCGTGATGTTGGGCTTCTCTGGAAATTGTGCTCTGACGGCTTCGGTGGCATTGCTCGGGGTGCAGTTCGCATCGAGGCAGACCCGTGCCTGCCAGATCAGGCGCAGAGCGCGACTTACCATTGGCAGTACACGCCCGATCGCCGAATCCTCCGGTTTTGGCTGCGACCCTACGAGCACACGGAGTTGGCGAAGCGCCTCGGGGACGGCACCCGAAACGATCGCATCGATCATCTTGAAAACGTTCCACTCGCGCGAGGGAACCACAATCTCGCGAACGTTACTCTCGGAGATCTGCTCGTTGTTGCCTGTAAAAGTGATGAGCTTGTCCAGCTCGTCCAAAGCCTTGCTGACGCTCCCTCCGGTCATCTCCATCAGCAGATCGAGTGCACTTGGGCTGAATTTCTTGCCGAGCTTAACTGCTTCTGCCTTTATCGTCTCCTTCGCAGCCTTGGCCTCGATGCTGAAGTCCTCGACGTGTCCTCCCGCATCCCGCACCGCCTTCTGATACTTGGTCCGCCAGGTTGAAACCTTGCGCGACTTCTCGTCGCCGCCCGGAGCCTCGTCGTCGGCGACGAGAATGAGGAGCGCCGTTTCTGGAAGCGTCGCGAGATTCACACCCTGCATATCGTCGAAATCGCGGCGAAGCAAAGAGCGCACCACGACGATCCGCCGCTCTGCCATAAACGGAGCCGTGCCTGCCGACGCGTGCCAATCCACGGGACGCGTTGCGTCTCCCGTCGTGAATTCGAGATCGAAATCGTCCTTCTGAACCCCAAGCGCCGAGAAGATTTCGGTCAGAGCCCTCCGCCGGAGCTGCTCCTCGTCGCCGCCCAGCAGCACCACTCGCTTCTTGAGAACCTTTTCCGCGGAAAAACTCATCTGGCGGGCGGCCTCGGCAGTTGGTTGAGCTTAGTTTTCAAGTCGGCAACTCGTTTCTTCATGTCGTCGATAACGCTTTGTTCGAGCGTACCGGGAGCGTAGTAGGCTTTGACAAAATGGTCGCTCGCCTCCCTCACCTCGCCTGCTAGGGACCCTACTGCTGGGGACACTGCAGCGAGATATTCGTCCGCCGTCACACCCATGCCCCGACGGATGCCGGTCGTCTTATGGAGAGCCTTGGCAAAGGTCAGGTAGACGCGATCGAGATCGGATCGGAGGTTTTGATGCTGACCGCGCCTCCGTAGGAGTCGGATCGTGTATATGCCGGCTCCGAGAGTTAGCACAAGCGCGAGCCCGTCGAGGAGGTAGGTAAACCACTCGCGCTGATACCACGGCCGGTCGTCCGTCGAGTCGCCAACACCGCCTCCCGGCACCTCCTCGGCCCCCTCGGTCGCGTCGAACGGCACCCAGCCGGCTCCTTCGAAGAACAGCTCGGCCCATGCGTGTGCATTCTTCTCTAAGACCAGAACGGAGCCATCCCCAAGGCGATTGTTCGCATCGGGGAGGAACCCGGTGGCGTAACGTGCAGGAATCCCCACAGATCGTGCCATCAACACCATACTGCTCGCGAAAATGTCGCAGTACGCCTCATGGGTGTCGAAGAGCGTATAGCCGACCGGATCCTCGCCGGCAGGAACTGCGGGCGAGTTGATGTTGTACTTGATACGTGATTCGATCTCTCGCTTGATTCGCTCCGCCTTCTCCCAGTCGTTCGCAGCTCCCGTCGCTACTCGACGGGCCAGGGTAGAAACTCGGGGGTCTACATTGACCATGCCTAAAAAGTCGCCAGACTCCGGGAGGAACTCTTTGTAGGCACTCGTCGCCTCGATCGGATACGGAGGCTCGATCGATTGGCCCGTGATCTCAAACCAGCCCCGAAGAGGCGATGGCCCGACAACGGTTCCATCTGGCTGCGAGACCAAAGGTGTCGTGGCGCTAATGAATGTTCCGGGAAGTGGGAGGGCCCGCAGGGACTGCTGAAGTCGAATTCGCCACTGGAATTCCTGCGGGAACTGAATTTGCCGAATAGCATCGGCTTCAGTGGACTGCTCCGGATCGGCGTTGGATCGTAGACGTCGAGCCCAGCCCCTGCCGTTGTACACGTCGTAGTAGGCGGCTCGCAGCGGACGGAGTCGATCCGATTGGTAGTCGAGAACTGGCTTGTCAGTAAGCTTCGCCGCGCCTCGTCCAATCCCGACAATGGCCGATGTCCCGGCGCTTGTGACCATTGGGGGCAGGGAGCTTGATTGCCGGATCGTCGGCACCGCAAGGCGAACGAACCCCGCCACTCCCTGAACTGAAAACTGGATGACCGGTGCCCCCAAGAGGCTGATGACCACCACCACAAGTGCCGAAGCAAGCGCCCACTCGGGTCCAGCCGCCCATCTCCATGGCCCTTCGCGAAGCTTCGCAGCCAAACCTGGTGTCGTTTCCGGACGAATGGGAGCAGCTCCCGGAGCCTGCGCGCGGCTGAAGTAGCCGGAGCTGACCGACTCCTCGAGCATCTGCCGGCCATGGGCTCTGGCAAAGAACGTCGCAAGACACACGAGAAAGCCGTAAAAGGGAAAGATCACGGCGCGATAGGTGTCGTAGCATCCCACAAGGCCAAACAATGCGATGGCGGGCACCGCTTGGAAGAGCAGCGTGGAGTCTCGCCAACTCACAAAACTCCCGAAGATCATCATCCACGATAGCCATCCCGCTCCGAACAGCTCCGGGGGGAAACCCTGCTGCGGCATCAGAAGCATGAGCTTGCTCGTGAAAATTGCGGACGCGCCACCAGCAATCGAATACAGCACGCCGTCGGCAATCAGGAACTTGCTCCCGCGCGAAAGAACTCGCACGAAATAGCTGAACAGAGTGCCTGCGACCACCAGCCCCGCACTGAAGAGGCCGACTCTCTCCGATCCAATCGCCATTCCCGCTGACCAGACCGCAAGCGATCCGCCGAATCCCATTAGGATGTAATCGAGCAATCCAAGGTTGCTCATATCCCGGTGCACGATCCGGTTGAACAACGCTCCCGTCGAATCGAGCACTTTAGCCACCCAGCCCCTCCATCTTCATCAGGATCGGAGCAGCTCCCGCCGCGCGAAGCTCACGTACAAACGCCGGATCGACAGCCGGCCGGATCTGAGCAGTGGGATCGTACAGCTTCGCATCATAAAGCAGAGGCGACACCACCGTGCCCCTCACCGCAAGGGACCCAATGGCACCTGGAAGCGAGTCGTCTGCTACGGAAAGGAGCACAAAGAGGATGCTGCCGGGAGGAAACCGCCCGCTAAGGCCCGATGCCATCTCCCCCAGCGTACGCTCGCCGTCCGCCTTCAACCATGCGAGCTCCTCGTAAATCTCGTTCAGTCGCTCATGCTGCGACCCGTGAGAAGGGTTTCTATCCAGGCCCGGAAGCTCGATTCTAGCTCCCTGCAGTAGAAGGTTCTCCGCCAGGAATACAGCGTGGCTCTTCATCAGTTCCAGCGTGGTCTGGGCACCCTGGCCAATATCGCTCCCGACGCTGTTTTGGAGCAAGAAGGCGGCTGCCGCGTGGGTGCCCGCTTCGAATTCCTTCACGAGTAATTGCCCTTTCCTCGCGGTGGACCGCCAGTGCACATGTCGCAGGGAATCTCCATGCACGTAGTTACGGACGCCCCAAGGCTCGAGCCCCGCTCCGCGCGTATGTCCGCTCTCCGCCTCACTCACACCCCATCCGGCGGCCGACGGCAGTTCGATGTGCGTGGCGATCGGGCGCGGCAGAACCGTCATTTCCGCCTTGTCAGTTTCATATTCCATCGCATGGGTGACTAAACCGAGTGCGTCCGTGCCCACAACGGTCAGGCCCTCCCAAGTGTAGTGGCCGCTTCGTAGAGGCCGGAACTGATATTGAGTGCGGATCGGGAAGTCGAATGCCGGTGCGATCGGAAGGCTGGGCGTGATATCCGCCGTGATTAGCCCCTCAGGCAGATTGTCCGTGATGGTCACCAGCGGTCTTCGAATCTTGCGTTCGCTCCACACGATGATCTCCACCGTGAGAAGCTCGCCGACCTGTGCCGAATCGGGCGCGACTCGCTCGAAGCGGAGGCCCTTGCAGGCGAGCCTCGCTTGAAAACGACACGCGCCGATCGTCGCGATGAGTCCGGTGCCCATGTAGAAAAGGGCCGGTGAATTCACCATGATGGCGACAACCGCGATGAAAGCGGATGCCCAGGTCAGAGCGAATCCGGCGACGTTTCTCAAAGCTAACCTACCGGCAGAGGCGTGGCGACGGAGTTCAAAAGCTGCTCCACCACCTGATTGGTCGAGTGGCCCCGTGATCGCAACTCGGCCCTGCCCAGAACCCTGTGCCCGAGCACGACGGCAGCCATGGCCTTCACGTCGTCCGGCCGGACGAACTCATTGCCATGCAGCGCGGCGTGTGCCTGTGCCGCGCGCATGAGGTGCAACGAACCTCTCGGCGAGGAACCCATAAGGAACTGGTTGCTCTCTCTAGTGGCTCGCACAACGTCCACGATGTACTCGCGAATGCTCTCATGAACGAAGACGTCTCGCACGGCCGATTGCATTTCGAGCAGAATGCCGAGCTCGACCACCTGGCTGACAGAGTCGATAGGATGCGTGACCTGCTGCTGCGCGAGAATCGAAACCTCTTCCGAACGCTCTGGATAGCCTAACGACAGCCTCGAAAAGAACCGGTCGAGCTGCGCTTCTGGAAGCGGGTAAGTGCCCGTCATCTCGATTGCATTTTGCGTAGCGAGAACGAAAAAGGGCCGCGGCAATTGGTGCGTTTCGCCTTCGAGCGTCACCTGCCCCTCCTCCATTGCTTCCAAGAGGGCGGCTTGGGTCTTTGGCGTTGCGCGATTGATTTCGTCGGCGAGAACTACGTTGCCAAATACAGGTCCGGGTCGAAACTCAAACTGAGTCGTCTTCTGGTTATAGATCGAGCTTCCCGTGATGTCGGAAGGCAATAGGTCTGGGGTGAACTGGATACGCCTGAAGTCGCCGCCGATGCTCTTGGCAAGCGCCTTCGCCAGCGTGGTCTTGCCGACGCCGGGGATGTCTTCGATGAGAATATGACCCGCGCTCAACATGCTGACCACGGCTTTCGTAACGGTGTCCTTCTTGCCGACGATGACCCTCTCGACCTCATCGATCACTTGGTTGGCACGAGTGGAAATGTCTGAAATGGTCAAAGAGGTCTCTCCACCCCGGCAGCACGTCGGCACATGTTCTTCAATTTACGCTAACCCGAGGCACGGTTGCCGCCTACCCTGCTACAATCCGCCCCGATGAGCAGGCAGTGCGTTGTCGGCGTGGACTTGGGTGGGACAAACGTGCGAGCGGGCGCGTTCTATGAGGACGGGTCGGAGGCGGGACAAAGTTACAGCAATCCCTCGCGAGCCCAGGAAGGAACCGCTGCGATCATCGATTCGATGGCTGCGACCATTTTGCAAGCCGTTGAATCAGCGGATGTAAAGCCTTCGCGAGTGGGGCTAGCCATTCCCGGCTTTGTGGACGACGAGCGTGGAAGAGTGGTGTGGGCGCCCAACTTCGGCGAGATGGTCAACGGCATCTTCCAATACTGGCTCGACGTCTCTATCGGGCCTGAGCTTTCCGAGCGGGTGGGCCTCCCCGTCAGCATGGGCAACGACGCGAACCTGGCGGCCCTCGGCGAATACAAGTTCGGAAGCGGCAAGAACTCCGCCAACTGCCTCGTCATGCTCACCATCGGCACCGGCATCGGTGGCGGCGTCGTGCTCGCACCGCCTTCAGTGCAAGGAGACGCGCGGGGACCGCTCGTCCTGGTAGGCGGCAACAAGGGCGGGGTTGAACTCGGCCACGTCGTGATCAACTATCTCGGACCCGATTGTAACGGCGGCGAGTACGGATCGATCGAGGGCTATTGCCAACGTGACGCCATCGTGAGAAGAGCCCAGCACCACCTCAGAAGAGGGCGCAAGTCAATGCTCGTGGACATGCTCGAAGGCGATTACTCCAACCTCACCCCAAAGCATCTCGACGAGGCAGCGGACAAAGGCGACGACGTAGCAATCGAGGTATGGGAAGAAGTCGGCACGATGCTCGGAGTCGGCATCGGCAACTTCATCAACATCTTCGCCCCCGACATCGTAGCCATCGGCGGCCAAATCGCGAAAAGCGAGGAGTGGGTCCTGAAGCCGGCAATCAAGTCGGCAAGGAACGTAGCCATCCCCGTTCTCTTCAGAGATGCAAAGATCCAGCTGGCCGAGCAGCTAGACGACGCCGGCATGCTCGGCGGAGCTGCTCTGGCCATCGAGGCACTGAAATGGAAGTAGTGCCTTCATCCGTGAAGGCATCTCCTCCGGCACCCAACCCCGGCAACCGAGTGATTGAGGTATTCGAATGGAAGAGCTAGAACAAATCGAGCTGCACAAGCAAGTCATAGAAATCAGCGGCGACCGCTGTCTCTACAACTACACCTTCACCGTAGATTCCGACTCGTAATCTAGCCTAAGGACGGTATGGCTCATGCGTAAATCCGGAATGTAGTCGCGGGATGGCTCGTGCCGCGTGCAGCCTGTAGTGTTGGATGCCTCAGTAGTGCCGCCCAAAACACTCTCACTGGATGAAGCTTTCCTGGCGGCTCTGCTGAGGCTTTCTTCTTCCGCCAACACGTTCAAGAACTAAGGCTGCATCACCAAAAGCGATATGGCCCCGCGAGACCGGGGCTCGGAGCCGAATATTGTAAGACGGAACCTGCGAACCGCCGGCCCGTGCCCACACGTGACACCGCAACAGAGAGAGCCGGAGATGACGGTCGCGTGCGCGACACGCGCTCAGATTCAAACGAGCGGAATACGGAGCTAATCCGTATAATCGGGTTAGGTTCGATTTATGCCAATTGCTGTCAGGTTTCAAAAACTCTTGCCATTCTCCATCTTGTGCGCTGCTCTGTTGCCGAACATCGCCACGGCTCAAACCATCGACTGGACTCGCACTTACGCCAAGGCCTCGGTGGGCACCAACGTCGGAAGTCTCGTGAAGCGAGATGGTAACGGCAACGTCATCATGGCGGGCACCACGTCCTTCGGAGGCTTTTCGCAGGCGTTCGTGCGAAAGTACACGTCCGACGGCGTCCTGCTCTGGTCGGTGGCGACCGACGCAGTCAATGCCCAAGAAGTTCTCACGGGAATGGCCATTGATGGCACTCAGAACGTGATCGTTTCGGGTTGGACGGCCGCACCTGCGTCGAGCCCTAGATGGATGGTTCTCAGAATAACGGCAGCCGGCGGACTTAGCTGGATGAACTCACCGGTAGTCGGCAAAGCGAACGGAGTTGCGGCTTCAGGCAGTGAAGCCGTGGTCACCGGATGGGCCGACTCAGCTGCGAACGGGCACGACATCTACACCGTGAAATACAACGCCGCAGGCTCCACTGTTTGGTCGGCGCGAAGCAATGGCACCGCGAATGGCGACGATGACGGAGCCGCTGTTTCGCTGGACGGATCTCAGAACGTTTACGTTGCGGGCTCGGTGAAATCCTCTTCGGGCGAGACGCAGTTGAGAACCATTAAGTATTCGAGCGCCGGGGCACGTCTCTGGCTCAAGTTCTTCGTCGGACCAAGTTTGAGAGCGGAGGCAAGCCACATCGCAGCATTTCAGAACGGTGGATGCGCCGTCCTAGGCCGGATGTGGGATGGTGTTGACCCTACGACCGGGAACCTAACGTTGACCTCCTATTCCCCCAACGGAAGCCTTAATTGGCGGAAGGCGTACAACGGCTCCGGGAACCTGAACGACGTTCCGAAGGGACTCGCCATCGACGACCTTGCCACCATCGCCATCGTCGCGGAGACCTACCAGTCGACCGGATTCAGCCAGATGGCCACGCTTAACTACAGCACGGCCGGCGCCTTTCGCTGGTCCAAACGGCTCGAAGATATCAAGGGAATTCGTCCGTCCGGCGTAGCGATCGACAGCCAAGAGAGCTTTGTTGTCTCTGCCACCGTAGGTGCCACCGACACAGACCTGCTTATCGTTAAGTATCTGAAGTCCGGAACCCGCACATGGACGCACCGCATAGACGGAGGATCGGCTGGAATGGACGGTGCCAACGGCGTCGTGGTAGATCCACTCCTGAATGCCTACATCGTAGGATCGGCAGAGACAACCGCGGGCAGTTTGATCGAAGCCATTCTCATCAAGATGCACTAGCTGGGACAGGTGAGGCATCGAAGAGACTTTAAGATTTCTGGAGTTTTTTCAACGAAGTTGGTTGACAAAAAGCGATCTGAAATCCTAATAAGTATATGAGCCTCTCATTCCATTCACCCCATTCGCCCCATCATCCCATCACGACCCATGGAGGGGCTCGTGATGATGATCAACGCCAGGTTCAAAACAGATGATCCCCCCATCCCAACCCGTAGAGGGGCTCGGGAGGGGGATCGAAAAGGTAACCTGAACAGGTGAAGCTCTGCCGTTTTGAACTCAAAGCCGAGCCGGGCGTGATCCGGTCGGGCATGGTCTACAGCGGCAAAATCTACGAGACCAGCGGGGCCGAAGCCATCGCCGTCCACGAAGCAGAAGCCGTCCGGCCGCTAATGCCGATCCCGAACGCCCCGAGCCTGCGAGTCTTCCGCAGCGACCTCCAGCCCGGCATCATTCCTGGCATGGACAGCGAGGATCCGTACTACTTCTACGCAAATCCAACGGCCCTAGCCGGCGCCAGCCAGATCCTCAACCATCCGGAGACCCTGAGCGAGATCAGCGTCGAGCCCTACCTAGCCGCCGTAGTCGTCACCGACGCCTACCAAATCGACGTAGAAACCGCCGACGACGTGATCCTAGGCTTCACCATGATCCTCCTCATGGTCAGCCACAGCGCGGAACGCGAAGAACGCAGAATCGGCCTAATCGGCCGCTCCCACGACCTCGGCGGAGTCCTCGGCCCAGTAGTCACCACCCCCGACGAGCTAGAAGAATCCCTGCTCGACGGCGAGAAAGGCAGAACCTACGCCCTCGAAGCCATCATCAGAGTGAACGGCGTAGAACGAGCAAGAGGCAACACCGAGAACCTCCCCTACAGCTTCGCCCAAGCCATCTCATCCGCCAGCCAAAATAGCCCCATCCGAGCCGGCGACCTCATCGCCTTCGGCCCCCTCGTCGACCCAGAGGACCCCATCCTCCTCGACCCAGGGGACGAAGTCCAACTTGCCGTCGAAAAACTCGGCGCCCTATCCCTCAAGATCTCCAGAAGCTAAATGAGCGAAATACAGAAATTCGTCCTCGACAACGGTGTCCGAGTGCTCGTCGAGCCCGTCGGCCACGTCAAATCTGCCGCCATCGGCCTCTGGTGCAAAACCGGCAGCCGCCACGAGCTCGACAACGAAGCCGGAATCACCCACCTCATCGAGCACATGCTCTTCAAGGGCACCGAGAAGCGCACCGCAAAGGAAATCGCCGAAGCCATCGAAGGCCAGGGCGGCTCGCTCAACGCCTTCACCGACAAGGAATCCACCTGCTACTACTGCCGAGTCCTCTCGGACAGTGTGGAAAACGGCGTCGACGTCCTCACCGACATGATGCTCCACAGCCTCATCGATCCCGAGGAGCTAGAACGCGAAGAAAGCGTCGTCCTCGAGGAGATCAAGCGCAGTCAAGACGAGCCAAGCGACCACATCCACGAGCTCCACCTTGAGCACCGCTGGGGCACCCACCCCCTTGGCAAGCCCATCATCGGCACCCCCGAGTCCGTCAGCTCCTTCAAAAGGGAAGACATCGCCAGCTACATGGACCGCCGCTACCGTGGCGAAAACGTGCTCCTGGCAGTAGCCGGCAACGTCTCCGCCGACCAAGTCCGAAGCTTCGCCGAGAAAGCCCTCGGCGGCATCAAAAGCGGAAGCTCCGACGAGCAACCCACCCGTCCCGGCGGCACCGCCAAGACGATCGCCGAAGAGAAGGACGTCGAGCAGGTTCACTTCTGCATCGGCACCGACGGCACGTCCCTCTACGACGACGACCTCTACACCATGGCCGTGCTTGACGCAGCTCTAGGCGGCAGCATGTCCAGCCGTCTGTTCCAAGAGATTCGGGAGAAGCGGGGACTGGCCTATTCGGTAGGCAGCTACACCCTCAACTACGGCGCCGGCGGAGCCTACACCGTCTACGGCGGCACCAGCCCCACGCACTGGCCCTTGGTGCAGGAACTGGTCAGAACCGAGTTCGACAAGGTTATGAAAGACGGCTTCGAAGAGGAAGAGCTCAAGCGAACCAAGCGCCACATCTCCGGCAACCTAGTCCTAGCCCTCGAAGGCATGAGCTCTCGCATGATGCGAATGAGCCGCAACGAGCTGAATCACGAAAGAGAGATCACGGTTGAGGAGACTCTCGCTAAAATCGATGCGGTTACGAACGAGGCTCTAACAACCTTGGCCAACCGAATCCTAACCCCCGACCTCATAAGCACCACTAGCATCGGGCCAGCGGCCGAGTAATGTGCGGCGCGAGAAATGTAGTCGCGGGATGGCTTGTGCCCGCGTACAGACAAGGGCGGCAGCGTAGCCAGAGATGCATCCGTGCCCGGTCTGAGCACTTATCTTGAGGCTCCTCTCAACCATCAATGATCACTCCTGTGTCACCATCTCTATCGCCCCACCGACCAGAACTGGCGTAGGCATAGTAGGCAATGACGGACATTCAGCGCGAGGCTGCTCGCAGGAAAACCTTTGCGATCATCTCGCACCCGGACGCGGGAAAGACCACGCTCCCCGAAAAGCTCCTGCTTTACGGCGGCGCCATCCAGCTGGCCGGCTCCGTCAAGGCCCGCCGTAATCAGAAGAAAGCAACCTCCGACTGGATGGAGCTCGAAAAGCAGCGCGGCATCTCCATCACCTCCACTGTCCTCCAGTTCGAGTTCGCCGATCACGTCCTGAACCTCCTCGACACACCCGGCCACGAGGACTTCAGCGCCGACACCTATCGAACCCTCACCGCTGCCGATAGCGCCGTCATGCTCATCGACAACGCGAAGGGCGTCGAGGCACAAACGAGAAAGCTCTACGCCGTCTGCAGCCGCCGAGGCATCCCCATCTTCACCTTCGTCAACAAGATGGACCACCCAGGCAAGGGCCCTCTCGCGCTCCTCACGGAGGTAGAAGACGTCCTCCAAATCCGCACCACCCCAGTCAACTGGCCGATCGGGCAGGGCTCGGAATTCCGAGGAGTCTTCGACCGCGCCACCCAGATGGTGCACATGTACCAAAAGACCGCACATGGTGCTTCCAAAGCAAAGGTCGACTTCATCCCACTAGCCGAAGCTGAAGAAGCAATCGGAAGGGAAGCCTACAAGACCCTCATGGAGGACATCGAGCTGCTGGATATCGCCGGCGACTCATTCGATCATGATCGCGTCTCTCGAGGCGAGCTCACTCCCGTCTTCTTCGGCTCCGCGATCTCCAATTTCGGCGTAGAGCTCTTCCTAAGGAGCTTCCTAACCATGGCCCCACCCCCCGCGCCAAGAATCTCCGGCGAAAAGATTGTGGAGCCAGGAGACGAGTTCAGCGGCTTCGTCTTCAAGATCCAGGCCAACATGGACCCCCAGCACCGCGACCGAATCGCCTTCATGCGAGTCGTGAGCGGCCGCTTCGAAAAGGACATGGACGTAGTTCACACCCGCACCGGCAAGAAGCTCAGGCTAACCAGACCTCAGCGACTCTTCGCCCAGGAAAGGGAAACGGTGGAAGAGGCCTACCCCGGCGACATCGTCGGCCTAACCAACCCGGGAGCCTTCCGCCTCGGCGACACCCTCAGCCTCGACCAAACTACCAAATTCGAAGAAGTCCCCAGCTTCGTGCCCGAAGTCTTGGCCACCCTCCAAAACCAGGACGTATCCCGCCTGAAGCAATTCGAAAAGGGAGTCCAGCAACTCACCGAAGAAGGCCTTGTGGACGTCTTCATGGACAGAAGATCCCAACGCAGAGAACCGATCCTCGGCGTAGTCGGCCGCCTCCAGTTCGAAGTCGTCCAGTTCCGCATGATCAGCGAGTACGGAGTCAAAACCGCCCTCGAACCCCTCCCCTACACCCTGGTCAAGTGGGTGAGCGGCCCCGAAAAGGATCTCGATAACGCTTTCCTCGGCAACGGAGCCCGCCTCCTCGAAGACGCCCACAACCGCCCCGTAATGGCCGCCACCTCTGAGTGGAACATGGACTTCGTCAAGAAGCAAAACAAAAATCTAACCTTCTACGACACCCCAGAGGACTACGACCAGTCCTTGCGTGAGAAGGGAAGGGCTGCCGCTTAAGAAACCCGGACGGTAACCTCTAGCCTCGATGGGAGAGATTCTGGTTTTGGGGGGAGCGGGCTATATTGGCTCGCATATGCTGCAATTGCTTCGCGAGGAACGCGAGAAGCATCTGGTGTTCGACAACCTGGAGCAGGGGCACCGGGAAGCGGTGCAGGACAGCCCCTTGTTCGTCGGCGACTTGAGAAACCCCGACGACCTTCGACGGGTCTTCCGAGAGAACCCCGGCATTGACGTCGTGATGCACTTCGCCGCCTACATCGCGGTCGGGGAGAGCGTTCAGAACCCCGGCAAATACTTCACCAACAACACCGCCGCCGTGCTCCAGCTCCTGGAGATCATGCGGGAGTTTAATGTGTCCAAGTTCGTTTTCAGCTCCACCGCCGCGATCTTCGGAGAGCCGCAGTACGTCCCAATCGATGAGGAGCACCCGAAAAACCCGACCAGCCCATACGGCGACAGCAAGCTCTTCGTCGAGCGCATTCTGAAGGCGTTCGACGTTGCCCACGGCACGAAGAGCGTGTGCCTTCGCTACTTCAACGCAGCCGGCGCCGACCCTCAGGCGAGGATCGGCGAAGATCACGACCCCGAAACACACCTCATCCCCCTAGCGATCTGGGCAGCACAAGGCAAGGTCCCAGCCCTAAAAGTTTTCGGAGCCGACTACGACACCCCCGACGGGACCTGCGTGCGTGACTACATCCACATCCTCGACTTAGCGCAGGCCCACCTCCTGGCCGTTCGGCATCTGCGAGACGGAGGCGACTCGCGGCAGTACAACCTCGGCAATGGCAAGGGGTTCAGCGTGAAACAGGTGATCGATACCGTTCAGGAAGTGGCCGGCAAGAACGTCCCCTTCGAAGAAGGCCCTCGGCGAGCCGGCGATCCTGCAAGGCTCATTGCCAGCTCGAACAAGATTCGCGAGGATTGGGGCTGGGAGCCGCGATATGCAGACCTGCCCACAATCGTGCAGCACGCCTGGCACTGGCACGAAACGCATCCGGACGGCCACTGATTACTTACCGAGCTTGATCACTGGAGCATCGCCGGCATTCGGGCAGAGATCGGTCTTGGCGGAGATCGTCCACCTGCTCTGCGACGCGTCGATGTTATAGCCTTCGACTCCCAGGCTCTCGCTGCAAGGATTGCTCGGAATCTCGCCGCTTAGGTCCGCCATGATGTTCTTGTGGTTCTCGATGCCAGTGGTCGTGTAGCGGTTGTAAGTCACGCCTCCACGCCTCACGTATTCGGAGTTGACGGCGGCGGCTATGGCGCGGGCGTTTGCGGTCCCAGTAGCCAGCTTCGAAGTCTGGACGGAGCTGAGGTACGAAGGCAGGGCAATGGCCGTGAGAATGCCGAGGATCAGGATCACCACGAGCAATTCGACCAAGGTGAAGCCAGATGAGGGAAGTTGATAAGGGCGATTCTTCACGATCATTTCTCCGGGAGCTCCATCTTTTTGAATCTGAACTCTTGAACTTCCAGACTCAAACCAGCCCTCGTGGGTTCGCAACGTTGCACTAGTAAAAATACCAGCTTGCCTTCGATCTTCCGGTCCTCCGGTCCTCCGGCCCTCCCATCCTCCGCCCCTCAAGTAGACTCCCCCCATGCCCCGCTGGAGGATTGAGGCGCCGCTGCTTGTGGCCATCTTTCTCGATCTCCTCGGCTTCGGCATGATCATCGCCGACTTCCAGCTTCGGGCTGACAAGCTCATGCCTCGCGGCTGGCCCACGGGTGCCGTCATCGGAGCTCTGCTCGCAAGCACCTTCGTTGCACAAGTGCTGATGTCCCCCAGGTGGGGTGTGGCAAGCGACCGCATCGGGCGAAAGCCGGTCATCGTCCTTTGCACGCTCCTGTCCGCCGCCGCGATGTTCGTCTTCGCCGCCGCGCAAGGTGTCACCTGGCTGCTCGTAAGCCGCATCTTGGCCGGATTAGGCGGTGCGAATGTGGCGGTGGCGCAGGCAGTCGTGTCTGATCACCTCGACGAGGAGCACCGGACTGCGGCGATGGGTAGGCTCGGCGCGGCCATCTCAGCCGGCCTCATCCTCGGTCCCGTGATGGGGGGCATACTGGCCGTGGCGGGGACAAATCACCTCGTTGGCCTCGTCGCGGGGTGCGCATCGCTAACCGGCGCGGTCCTCCTGGCTGCATTCTTAAAGACATCCCGTCGCGGCGAACCGGTCGATTTGGGCAAGCCTCCGCTGATTGATCTACGACTTGTGAAGGAGTTTCCAAGGCTGCGCCGACTCGTGGCGATCGCCGCCGTCTCCTGGTTCTCGTTGGCCATGTTGGAAGGCACCTTTGCCCGTCTACTGAAAGATCTCTTCTCTTATGATCAGCGGCATTTCGGAATGCTCTTCGCATACGAATCCTTGATCGCGGTCATTGTCCAAGCCGTTCTGTTGGGCGTGATCCGAAAGCGCGTGGGCGAAACCCCGTTGCTGCGCATCGCCTATCTCTTGCAGGGCCTCGGACTGGGGCTCACGCCTGCCGCCGTTCTCGTATCCAACTTCGTGATCCCCCTTGCCGCCCTGTTCGTCGCCAGCACGCTATTCGCCCTCGGATCGGCCCTCGCCAACCCAACCGTGAATTCCGCGTGCAGCCACCTCGCTCCACAAGACCGGCAGGGCGAGCTTTTCGGCGTCCTGCAAAGCGCTCGCTCCGTAGGCTTCCTCGCCGGCCCCCTCATGGGAGGCATCCTCTACGACTTCAAGCCCTGGCTCCCCTACGTCGCCGCTGCCTTCGTATGCGTCTGGGCCGCAGTATTGGTGCCGGCCACCCCCCAGCGGGAGGTCGTAACTAAGGATCAGGAGCTGTAGTCGCGGATGGCTTGTGCCCGCGTACAAATGGTGCCCCAACTTAGAGTCCAGGTTTATTCGGGTTGGTGGAGACTTTTTTCAACAAGACTGGTTGACAAAATGGTTTCTGAACACCTATAAGATGTGCGCTCTCCTTTTCATCATCCGTCCCGAAACGAAACCCAATCCCCCAAGGGACGGATATAGGCGGGATATGGGGACGAATGCGTCACTCATGGCTCCTGAGAGCCCAACTTCAGCCGCAAGTGGCAGACTTCAAAAGAATTGTGTTAGAACGAGGGTGTGTCCGAATTCGAGCAACCACCCCCCTACGTTCAATACCCGCGAAGCAACTTTCAGCCTTCCGGTGAGTTCGATCGGCCACCGGGCGTCTACTTCGACGCGATCGCCGATGCATGGGAGTTGGTCAAACGAGACCTCGGCACCTGGATCGCCATGTTCCTGCTATCCGGCATCGTGGGCATTCTCATTGCTGCTCCGTTTCACGTAGTCTCCGCCTTCGTTCCTGGCGGACAGTGGATCTTCGGCCAACCCATCAATCCAGGACCCTTCGCATTTGCCAACTTCATCGTCACTATCGGCCACTGCCTAGCGTTCCCGGCGTATGCGGGCATTTACTACGCGGCCCTCAAGCAAATCAGAGGAGAGCCGCTCGAAATCGGAAACGTGTTTAGAGGTTTTTCGCACTTCGTGTCGCTTGCGGGTTTCGGACTGCTCTACAACCTGTTGGTTTCGATCGCGTGCCTGCTTTGTGGCTTTCCAGCCTTCTTCGCCATCGGCATCTGCACGCCCTGTTTTTTGCTCATCATGGATCGCGGACTCGGGCCCATCGCTGCAATCAAAGAGAGCGTGAGAGTGCTCGGAGGTCAGGCTTGGATGCTCGGCCTCTTCGCCGTGGTCGCACTTATCGCGCTAGCGCTGCTGGGCATCGCCATGTGCTGCGTAGGCATGCTCATCACGCTTCCCGTATGGATCGTAGCGACGACCCTGCACTACCACTACTTCTGGCCAACCCAGACTACGCAACCGGTGGTACCACCCATGGAGGGCTAAGGCTTCTGCGCGATCACGCATAACGAAGGCGTCGGACGGCGGGGATAAGGGGTGTAAATGAACACCGTCCTTAACCCCGCCTGGTCGAACCGCTTCTTCAAGCTCGCGGCACTGTAGCCGCTCTTGTGAAACATCCCCTCGTGCTCCTGCGAGCCGTAGATCATCTTCACCGTACTCCGCCAATTCTCCTCGTCCGAAGAGTGGCGCCAGCGCTTAACGAGCCCCTCGAAGTCGGGGCACGTAACAACCACATAAGAACCAGCTTTCAAAGCCCGCGCCCACTCCCGAAATGCCAGCTCCGCCTCCGCGAACGAAAGGTGCTCGATCATATGGTGCGACTCGATGTAGTCGACCGAGCCATCGGGGAATTCGCTCAGGTCGGTCGCCCCGATCTTCCGATCCGCCGCCGGGTGAAACGCATCGCAGTTGATCAGCCCCTCGACGATATCCCCGCCGCACCCGAGGTGCAGCCCATTCCGAGCGTTCCGACGCAGCTCCTGAATCACCCCCTCGATTTCGCGCTGCACACGCTTCTTGGGGCGGAGGAAGGTCGACGGAAACTGCATGGCTACTTGGAAGCAGAGTGTAGCCGCAAGTGGTCCAGGACGCGTCGAATGCTCCAATCGTGCGTTTCAAGGTGCCGCCATGCGTCGTCCCGCGTAATCGGCACAAGCTCGCAAACGATGCGAGCACATCGCTCCTTCAGCTTCTGGTTCTTTGCCTTCACGTCCACCATCAGGTTCTCGACCACCTTGCCGTTCAGCACCATCGCCGCCGTGCTAATGCGGTTGAGGGCCAGCTTTTGCGAAGTGCCCGCCTTCAGCCGCGTCGATCCCGTAAGGATTTCGGGGCCGGTGTCGAGCAGAATCGGATGATCCGCCGCCTCGAGGAGCGCCGAGCCGCGATTGTTGGCGATCCCGCACGTCCAAACTCCCTTCTGCCGCGCATGCCGAACTGCCGAAACTACAAACGGAGTGCTGCCGCTTGCCGCGATGCCGATCACCACATCGTCGCGCGAGAGCTGCAGATCGTTAAGCGCGGAGATGCTCGCGTGAATGTCGTCTTCCGCATCCTCGATCGCCTGCTCACCCGCCGCGTTGCCGCCTGCGATGATCGCGATAAACCTGTTTGCCTCGATGCCAAAAGTCGGAGGCATCTCCGCCGCGTCCGCCGTAGCCACGCGTCCACTCGTGCCCGCGCCGACGTAGATCACGCGCCCGCCCGCTCCAAGCGCCTTTGCGGCCTGCTCCGCGGCAATTGCCAAGGGCTCCTCGGCCTGCTGCAGCGCCCGCATCACTCCCGACTCTTCTTCGTTCATCAGCCGCACGATTTCTCGCGCCGACATCTTGTCCAATCCGTAAGAACGAGGGTTTCTGGCTTCAGTTGCGATGGCTCATCTCCTTTGCAAGCTCTACCGCGCCGTAGAGTGGCGGCCGGTTCACCCGCTGGACCCGAATCTCTTGCGCGGGTAAAAGCTGCCGCAAGTGAACCTCGAATCGCTCGCGAATGATCGTCGCAGACTTCCATACGCCTCCCGTCAACCCGATGGACAGTTCTGGCTGATTGGCGTGATAGTTCATCGCATGTGCGGCTACGATCCCCGCGAGCTTCAGCGTATTCGTCTCCACGCTCGCCAGCGCATAAGGCTCGCCCGCCTTTGCATCCGATGCTAAAGCCTTTGCCATCTTGCCCAACGTCGCCGCCGGGCTGCCCGCCCGGTAAATCTGTCCGACGATCGAGCCTTCGTCCAACGATCCGAAAACTTCGCTAATCGCCTCTACCAGGCTGGCCGAACTGCGCTCCTGGTTGTCCAAATAGTGCAGCACAGCATCGCGCCCGTAGTGGTATCCGGACCCAAAATCTCCGAGAATAAATCCCCGCCCGCCACTTTTTACAATCTTCCCGTCCACGCGAGAGCAAATAAGTGATCCCGTTCCCGCAATCACGCAAATGTCCGTTCCGGGAGGCGACGCGAAGAGTGCCGCCGTATAATCCGGCTCCGCACGCACATGCGCCTTCGGAAAGATCTGGCGCATAAGCTCCTCACCTCGCCGCCGCAGGTCCTCGCTAACGAGGCCGGCGAAACAGCCGCAAGCATAATCCGGCGCGGGGCATCCTTCAGTCGCGTGAAGCAAGTTTCGTCGAAGCTTTCCCTCAGGAGTGCTAGCCAAATTCGCCGCCCCAGATTGCCCCTGAAAGACGACATTCCCATCATCATCCACCGCCAAGACCCGGCTCGACGAACCGCCGCAATCGAGTCCAACGAACAAGCTCATACCCTGTAGTGCCTCCTTCCGAGGAGGCATCTCCTCCGGCGCCGTTGCCGCTCGAATTCTACCGAACCCTACCAACCCTCCAAAACCAAATCCGCGCGCTCCCGCGGCTGCTGCGCAAGGCAATACTGATCCTCCGCTGCCATCCAGTCCTGCCAAAGTCCCTCAGCACCAGTGCCATCTCTCTCTAATCCTCGCTGAAGCCGCAGCTCGCGCGGGCAATCGACCCAGATCTTGAATGCCAAAAAACGCCTGAACTCCTCCCGCGTCGCAGTCACGCCCTCCAAAATCACGAGCTTTGCGCTCACATCGTGCCATTCCGCCAGCCGTCTCTCCGTCCAGTCATAACGCTGGTAGTGCCCCCGCTCCCCTCGCGAAAGCGGCACCAACACCTGCTCCAAAAGCCGTGGCCACCAATCGACCGGGTTGTCCCAACTCGCAAAATCGTCTGTGTGTACGATGGCAGAATCCGCGAATGCACTCGCCAGCTTCGCCGCCAAAGTCGACTTGCCCGCGCCGCCGCAGCCATCTATCGCGACCACCACGGTGTTACCGGCGGATGGCGGAAGTTGCCGGATCGTCTCGATGAGCGTGTCCACACCCACAGCATTCCTCAAGTAACCTCTCTCCAATGCGAATCCTCGTAGTCGGCTACGGTGCCCGAGAGCATGCGTTGGCCTGGAAGCTGGCCCAAGAAGCCGAAGTGATTGTCGCGCCAGGCAACCCGGGAATCGCGGAAGACTGCGAGTGCGTTAGCGTCGCCGTCAAGGACGTAGAGGGCCTCATCGACCTTTGCCGCGAGCGCGACATCGACCTCGTCGTCGTCGGCCCCGAAGACCCGCTCATCGACGGCCTCGCCGACGCGCTGATGCGCGAAGGAATCCTCGTCTACGGTCCAATTGCCGCCGCCGCCCAGCTCGAAGGCTCCAAGGCGTTCTCGAAAGCGGTCATGCGCGATGCGGTCGTCCCAACTGCCGAGTTCGAGTCCTTTGTGAACGCCGACAAAGCTAAAGCATATTCGCGCGAAAGATTCGAGAAGCGCAGCGGCGTGGCGGTCAAAGCCAGTGGCAACGCGCTCGGCAAGGGTGTCATCGTCTGCGGAACCATCGAGGAAGCCGACGCCGCCATCGAGAAGATGCTCGTCGCCAAAGAGTTCGGCCCCGCCGGCGAGGTCATCGTCATCGAAGACCGCCTCGAAGGCCCGGAGTTCAGCCTGATCACCATCGTCGGCGACCACAACTACATCAGCCTTCCGGTTGCGCAAGACTACAAGCGCGTCTTTAACGGGGATCAAGGGCCGAACACCGGCGGCATGGGCTCGCACACCCCGGTCGAATGGCTCGAACCAAGCTTCGTGCAGCGGGTAGAAGAAAGGGTCGTCGGCCCCGTTATCGAGGAGCTGAGCTCGAGAGGCATCCCCTACCGCGGCACCCTCTTCTCCGGACTGATGATGGACGCCGGCACCGCCCACTGCCTCGAATACAACGTCCGCTTCGGCGACCCCGAAACCGAGTCTCTCATGCTCCGCGTAGGCAACGGTCTCGCGCGAGCTCTGCTTCAGGCCGCAAGCGGAGAGCGCATCCAAGCCGCGGAGATCAAGCCCAACGCGGTGGTTTCCGTAATGATCGCCAGCGGCGGCTATCCTGGCAACTACCAGAAGGGCCTCCCAATCGCCATTGGCCAATTACCAAAGGGAGTCAAACTCTTCCACGCAGGAACGGCGATGAAAGAGGGACAGCTCGTGACAAACGGAGGCCGAGTCATCTGCGTCTCCGCGGAAGCCAACACGCTCGAGGAGGCAAGGACCCTGGCCTATGAGGGCGCGAAAGCAATCACCTTCGGGGGCGCTTTTTACCGGACCGACATAGCCACCTAATCACCCCATTCACCCCCGTCACCCCATCACCCCAATCATCCCAGACCCGCGGGTACCCTGGGCCATACAATTCCTATGGAAGAAGCAGTCATTCTCTCAGGCGTCCGAACGCCGATCGGTGCCTTTCTAGGCTCACTCTCCTCCCTCACCGCTCCCCAGCTCGGTGCTGTAGCGATCAAGGCCGCAGTGGAGCGATCCGGCATCGATCCTGCCGAGATCGACGAGGTGATCATGGGGCAGGTTCTCACCGCCGCCGTCGGCCAAGCCCCCGCCCGACAAGCCGCCATCTACGCAGGCATCCCGAATTCCGTCCCCGCCCTCACCATCAACAAAGTCTGCGGCTCCGGAATGAAGGCCGTTATGCTCGCCGCCCAGGCCATCAAGCTCGGCGACTCGAAAGTCGTGCTCGCCGGCGGAATGGAGTCCATGAGCAATGCCCCCTACGCCCTCGAAAAGGCCAGGACCGGCTACCGAATGGGCAACGGCACCCTCATCGATACCATGATCCACGACGGCCTATGGGACCCCTACGGCAACTGCCACATGGGCTCCTGCGGAGACGCGACCGCTACTGAGCTGGAGTTCACGAGAGAAGCCATCGACGCTTACGCCGTCGAAAGCTACACGCGGGCCCTAGCCGCTCAGGAAGCCTTCCGCCACAGCGAAGAGATCGTCCCGGTAGCCGTCCCCCAACGCAAAGGCGACCCTATCATGGTCGACCAGGATGAGGAGCCCGGCAAAGGAAACCCCTCCAAGCTGGGCACCTTGAGAGCTGCCTTCAGCAAGGACGGAGCCACTACCGCCGGCAACGCAAGCTCACTCGACGACGGAGCCGCCGCCCTCATCGTCACGAGCATGTCCGAAGCCCAGCGCCGAGGCGCAAAGCCACTCGCCCGAATCGTCGGCTACACCACTCACGCTCAAGAACCAAACTGGTTCACCACCGCCCCCGCCTTCGCCGTCCAAAACCTTCTTGATAAACACAACCTAACCGTAAGCGACATCGACCTCTTCGAAATCAACGAGGCCTTCTCCGTCGTCGCAATGGCCGTCATGAAGAAAGTCGGCATCCCACACGAGAAGATGAACGTAAACGGAGGAGCCGTAGCCCTCGGCCACCCAATCGGAATGAGCGGCGCCCGCCTGATCATCACTGCCATGCACGAGCTGCGGCGAAGAGGCGGCAAATACGCCATCTGTAGCCCCTGCATAGGCGGAGGAGAAGCCACCGCGATCCTGATCGAGTCGCT
The DNA here is from genome assembly GCA_041288075.1 of Fimbriimonas sp. Lineage (GTDB taxonomy): Bacteria > Armatimonadota > Fimbriimonadia > Fimbriimonadales > Fimbriimonadaceae > Fimbriimonas. The sequence continues at coordinate 47,948 of JBGGMI010000238.1, read as the reverse complement.
TTAAGAACGGAGAGGGAGGGATTCGAACCCTCGAAGAGTTGCCCCTTACCGCATTTCGAGTGCGGCGCACTAGACCACTATGCGACCTCTCCGAAGGAGATTATGACCTATGGGGCAACCGGCAGGCGCAGGGTCCTGGGAAGCCGCTGCGCAGCTTCATCGACCGTGAAGGGCCCAGAAACAGTTCCGTCCACGATGTAGATTCCGGGAGTTCTCGATTGCAGGTCAGGTCGCACCGGGCCGAACGCTGCCGCTACGAACCGAGTGGGGACTTGCCGCGTTAGGGCGTTCGCAAGGTGCTGAGCCTGCGGCCCTACTGTGATGGCATACATTCCATCGACCAACTCGCCTGAGGCACAGAAAAATGCGCCGGCCGACGGCCCTCCGTCGCCTGCAATCAACGCGAACCGGTTGGATATCTCGTTGGCCCAGCTCAGCATCTGCGTCCCCTCGGCCTTGTGCTCGAATAAGCGGCCGTACGCCAGGAAGAGCCGGAGCAGCCGCGCCGAGCAGGACTCTCGAAAATTATCCGCAATCTCAGGCAGATCCGTGTTCGGGAATAGCAGGGGCCGCTCGGTCAGGCGATATTCGCCGTTGCGAGCTCCCGCGAAGCGCCGTGGAATGGCGGAAAGGAATCGCATTCCCTGTTCGAGCGACACGACCCGCCCACTCGCCAGATAATCTTGTAGCTTCGCGTCCGCATAGGCGACGTAATCGCCAAGATAGCCTGGCTCGGAATCCTCTTGACTGATCCGTCGCAAGAGCCCCTTTGGCCCTACGAATCGATCGAGAGCATCCATCCGGCTCAATGCCAGCTTCGCCCAGGCTTGATTCCCCATGATCCGCGATGCTTCGACCATTCGAGCCCCAACCGTCGCCTCGATCTCCAGAAAGCCAATGCCCGAGAGAGTCGCATTTCCGGAGGTCTTCGTCCGCAGCTTTTCCAGCACCGCCTCGAGCTGCGGTTGCTCCAGCGTGTCTCGGCGTGCGAGGTAGGGAACCATTTGGCGGTTTCGCAGCACGTCCAGCCCAAGATAATCCGCTGCCCAGGAACGTTGACTCCCCGACAGCGTGTTACGCAATTTCCGCACCGAGAAGCTGTACCGTTCGCTGCGAGGCTGCTCTGGCGTGTCTTCCGTCTGGGACGCGGCGATCCACTCTCCTGCGCGCATCGTTTTCGCCAGGGTCCAGTAGGTATTTCCCGCCGCGAATTTGTAGAGAGAATCCCCGGTAAGTGCCGCCGCGATGGAGAGCGTGAGCAACATCTCCGCCTGCTCCGTGGCCACCTTGTTGAACTCGATCTTCTGATAATCCGCAGCTGCGCTCACCCGAAAGAATCCCCCGTCGATGAGGTCGAGCATCGGTGAGAGCAGAATCGGGTCGAGCGACTCGTGCAGCGGCTCCATGCGACCTGTAAGGCACATATATCGCCAGGCATTTGGGAAGAGCTGCTGAAGCCCATCCCTGGGTAGCCCGCCGTGCTCCGGATCGATTCCATCCTCGACGGTCGCCCGAAAAAGCTCGAATGGTGAAATCACCGACCCTTCTTGCGAGGACAGCACCGCGATATCGTTGCGCTGAATGATGTTCGCCTGCGGCCGTTCGGCTCCCGATTTGATCCGCTGCCAAAGACGGTTGACTTCGATGAGCTTCGAGTAGATCGCCGTCGGATCGAAGCTCTCATTCACCTTCGTCCGGCCGATAAAGCCCACGATTTCTCCTTCCGGAGTAAGCACCCAAATCTGCAATCCCGGCAAGAACTCCAGCTTCAGCCGCCAGATGGGAAAGAACGCGTTGATCCATTCCGGGTGCTGCAGCCCGTCGATTCGAATCGGAACGAAATAGCGGTTCAGGTACCGGGCTACGTCGTCATCCTGAAACGAAGTCGCGTCGAGTAACTGGCCCAAGCCACTCGAAACCACTCCGATAACGAGCAGGATCGGTTTCTTCTCCTTCTTGGCTTTCGCGACCGAAGCCGCCTTCAGCTCTTGCCAATCGATTGCCTGGTGAGCCGCCCTGCGAAGAAAATCCTCTTCGGAGAAGTTAAGTTGGTTCGTTGCGGCAGGTGGGAGAAGCGGCCTCAGGATGCTGGCGATGAGAGCCAGGACGCACAATGTCGCCAGCACTCCGGAAACCGCATTGAACCCTGGGCGAAACACCTCAGTTGATTATCCTCAAGTGGGGAATACTTGCGGAATGATCGGAGATGTCAGGCTCATTTGCGTTGCAATTCTAGCGGGCGATCTTGTGGCCTTCCTGTGGCTCCTCAATGCTGACTTGGCGCCGCCAGGAAGGTGGCTTGCCTGGTTCTTCATCGGAGGATTTGCGATCGAAAGCCTGGCCACGCTCGCCTTGACCTTCTCTAAAGCTGGGCGAAAGCGTTTGGAGCTCTGCCTGTCGCTTTTGTTCGAGGGAGTGCGGGACGGTTTGTTCTTGTTCCGCCGGAAGTAGCACTGTCCTTATCGGAGCCCGTGTGATACAATCGGCCCCATATGTCGATCTCAATCGATGAGGTCAGGCACGTGGCCAAACTGGCGCGGCTTGAGCTGGAAGAAAGCGAGATTCTCTCGTTTCAAACGGAGTTGAACGCACTGCTCGGCCACTTCGGCGATATTCAGTCGGTGGACGTCTCGGGAATCGAGCCCATCTCGCACGCCGTCTCGCTGCAGAACGTGTGGGCCGACGACCAGATTTGGGAGTCAGTGCCCCGAGAACAGGCTCTCCGAAACTCCCCGCTCTCCAGAGCCGCCCTGTTCGTAGTTCCTCAGATCATCGAGGACTAAGCCGTGGCCGCCGCTGAGCTCGCCCGCCGAATCGCCAGCAGGGAAGTGTCCTGCGTTGAGGTGGCCAAATCCTATCTCGCGGCGATCAGTCAACACGATCCCCAGCTTGGCTGCTTTCTAGCTCTCGACCCGGAGGCAACGCTCCGGCAAGCTGAAGCGGCGCAGCTAATGGTCGACAACGGCACCGCCGGTCCCCTCGCTGGCGTCCCCATCGCATTAAAGGACAACCTCTCGACGGAGGGTCTAGAGACTACTTGCGCTTCTAAGATTCTGAAGGGCTACGTACCCCCTTTCGATGCGTCTGTCGTTACGAAGCTTCGCTTGGCCGGCCTCCCCATCCTCGGTAAGACGAACATGGACGAGTTCGCGATGGGCACTTCCACCGAGACTTCGGCCTATCAGCTCACGCGTAATCCTTGGGATCGGAACCGTGCGCCCGGCGGCAGCTCCGGAGGTTCGGCGGCGGCGGTTGCGGGTTCTCTGGCTCCGCTCTCCCTAGGTTCAGACACCGGCGGCTCGATCCGCCAGCCCGCCAGCCTCTGCGGGATTGTTGGCTTCAAACCCACTTACGGGCGCTGCTCAAGGTATGGCCTCATCGCCTTCGCCTCCTCTCTCGACCAGATCGGCCCGCTCGCCCAGAACGTCGAGGACGCTGCCCTCCTCGCGTCAATCCTCACCGGCCACGATCCTCTGGACAGCACCTCGCTCAACGTCCCGCCGATTTCGACCAAGGACCTGAAAAGTGGAAGCCTGAGAGGTCTCAAAATCGCGCTGCCGAAAGAGCTCTTCGACGATTCTCTCAGTCCTGACGTCCGGAAAGTCATCGAAGAGGCCATCGAGGCACTCCGGAAGGAAGGCGTGCAATTCAAAGAAGTCTCTATCCCCTCCATTGCGGTCGGAGTGACCACGTATTACATCATCGCCCCCGCCGAAGCAAGCAGCAATCTCGCACGCTTCGACGGCATCCGCTTTGGCCCGAGGAGCGAAGGGAAGGGGCACATCGGCGTGGTTGAGCGGAGCCGCGCCGAGGGCTTTGGGCACGAGGTGAAGTCCCGCATTATGATGGGCACCTACGCGCTCTCCGCTGGCTACTACGATGCTTACTACCTAAGGGCCAGCCAGGTGAGAGCCGTCATGACCCAAGAATTCAAAGCCGCCTTTGAAGATTGCGACGCCGTACTATCCCCCACCAGCCCCGTCCCCGCCTTCAAGCTCGGCGAGCTCACCGCAGACCCCCTCGCGCTCAAGCTCCTCGACTACTGCACCATCCCTGCTAACCTCGGCGGCTTCCCGGCAATCTCCCTGAATTGCGGGTTCACCAACGGCCTCCCGATCGGCCTCCAACTCATGGCCCCAGCGATGCAGGACGAGCGCCTGCTCCAAATCGCCTACAGCATCGAGAAGGCTATGCCTCCGCCAAAACTTCCTTCGCTCGCGTAATCGCCGACTCGAGCGTGGGACAGATATTTTTATGTCCCAGATGCGAGTCGAATTCTCCCTGCCGGATTAGCTTCAGCGGTTGAGTGCGCATGCCGCAAACGATCAGCTCTCGCCCGGTGGAATGCAGCCGATCCGCAAGATGCTCCAGCGCGTGCAGTCCCGTCGCATCGATCGCGGTCATGTTTCGCAAGCGAAGCATCACTACCTTGGGCAATGAGTCAAGCTGGTCCGTCACCACCTCGAGTTTATCGGTGCAACCAAACAGGAACGGTCCATGGATTCGAAAGGCAGCCACTCCTATCGGCAGCTCATTTGTCTGCAAGCTGTGCTGGAATCCATCTCGCACATACTCCGGCGTAATCTCGGACACCGTTGTCGTTGCGGTGACCTTGCCAATGTAGAGCAGTGCCGCAAGAATCATCCCCGCTTCCACTGCGACGGAAAGGTCCGCGAACACGGTAAGCGCGAAGGTGATGAGCCATACCGCGATGTCAGCCTTGGTCAGCTTCAAGATCTCGCCGATCCCCCGCCACTCACCCATGTTGTACGCGACCACGAAAAGGATGGCCGACAAAACCGCCAGCGGGATGTGCTTGGCAAACGGCGCCGCTACAAGCAGGATCACTAGCAGCACCAAGGCGTGAATGATGCCGGACATGGGCGTCCGAGCGCCGGATCGAATGTTGGTGGCGGTCCTCGCAATCGCACCAGTTGCCGGCAATCCACCGAAAAAGGGCGAACAGAAGTTGGCCACCCCCTGAGCAAAGAGCTCGGTGTTCGAATCGTGCTTGTCGCCCGACATCCGGTCCGCGACCACTGCCGAGAGCAGCGACTCCACAGCGCCCAACATCGTTACCGTAAGCACCGGCGACAGCAGCAGCAGGATCAACTCGGGCCGAAAGCTTGGGATGACGAACTGCGGCAACCCACCCGGAATGCCTCCAAACCGGCTCTCGATCGTCTCGATAGGCAGATGCATCCCCCAAGCGACGGCCGTTCCAAGAAACAGCGCCACGATCGAGCCGGGCACCCTGCGCACGTACCGCATCATGAAGATGATCAGTGCTAATGAAGCCGTGGCGACAAAGGCGGTGGTTAGGGAGAGAGTGTGAAACGATTGCGCCAAAACGCTCATTCGTCCAAAGAACTCCCCTGGCAAATGTTCGACCTTGATGCCGAAGAAGTCCTTGATCTGCGTGCTGGCGATGAGCACCGCGATGCCGTTCGTGAAGCCGATCACCACCGGCCGCGGGATGTACTTCACCGCCGTGCCGAGACCTGTAATCCCGAGAATCATCAAAAGCACCCCGGCCATCATCGTGCACATGAAAAGGCCGTCGATCCCGTACTTGGCGACGATCCCTGACACGACCACGACGAATGCGCCCGTAGGTCCACCAATCTGGCATCGAGAACCACCCAAAGCTGAAATCAGAAGCCCCGCGACGACGGCGGTATAGATGCCTGCCTGCGGCGGTACCCCTGATGAGATGGCGAACGCCATCGCCAACGGCAAAGCTACGAGCCCCACGGTCAAGCCGGCGATGAGGTCGGATGTGAAGTCAGAGGTGCTGTAACCGCGAAGGCATGTAATTGAGCGCGGCAGATTGACTTTGCCAAGCGATAGCCTCATTTCTCTTGCCAGGCACCCATCTCGCGAAGGTTCTGCATCGCCTCCTCCAGATGGGACTGAAAGAACAGCCGCATGCTCTCCAGAACCTGCGCCAGCAACGGATCGCTCAGAGAATAGAAGACTTGGTTTCCTTCCTTGCGGGTGCGGACCAAGCGCTTGGATCTCAGCACGGAAAGATGCTGTGAGGCGTTCGCCGGTTCCACTCCAATGCGGTCGATGATCTCCTTAACCGAGAACTCGCCATCGCAAAGACATTCGACAATATGTATCCGAGTGGGATGAGCAAGCACGGAGAAGACGTCGGCCTTAAATATCCTCAATGCTTCGCCCGACGTTGAATCACTACACCTTGGCATTTATTAAGTATATTCGAAAATGCGAATATAGAGAGTCACAACTGCGCCTGAGCCTGCTTGAGTTTCACAGGGCACGCACTGTCGCATTTCCGCTTCTGAACGGAAGGAGGGGCCGAAACGTAACCGGATCGTCGTAGACTAAGAAGCCGATGTCTCAGTTTGACCATCACGACTCGATCGCCGACCTGTTCCTCACCCGCCGCGAGCTCATCGGCCGGATGGGGAACGGATTCGCGGCGCTCGGGCTAATGGGGCTTCTCGGTGAATCCGCACTCGCGAGCCCGGTGCAATCCACCAACCCGATGGCCCCCCGGAGGCCGCCGCTCCCGGCGAAAGCCAAGCGAGTCATCTTTCTCTTCATGAACGGCGGCCCCTCACAGGTCGACACCTTCGACCCCAAGCCAGCCCTTCAAAAATATGCGGGCCAGGCCATTCCCCTCAATCTTCCAACCGAGCGAAGGACTGGAGCGGCCCTCCCGTCTCCTTATAGCTTCAAGAAATACGGGCAATCCGGAATCGAAGTCAGCGAAATCTTCCCGAACGTCGCGAAGCACGTCGATGACATGTGCATCATCCGCTCGATGCACGCCGACGTGCCGAATCACGAGCCCTCGTTGCTCCTGATGAACTGTGGCGACGCCCGCCAAATCCGCCCCTCGATGGGATCATGGGTCCTTTACGGCCTCGGCACCGAAAATCAGAACCTGCCCGGCTTCATCAGCATGTGCCCGGGCGGGTTCCCGATCCAGGAAACCCAAAACTGGCAATCCGGCTTCCTCCCCGGCGTCTTGGCCGGCACTTACATCGACCCGAACCAAACCGACATCGAGAAGATCGTCGAGAACATAAGAAACAACTACACACTGCCCCAGGAGCAGCGCGACCAGCTCGACTTGGTCCAACGACTCAACAAGAAGCACCTCGCCAAGCGAGGAACCGACTCGGCGATGGAAGCCAGGATCCAATCCTTCGAGCTTGCGTACCGCATGCAAACGGAAGCGAGCGACGCCTTCGACACAGGAAAGGAATCGCAAGCCACCCGAGACATGTACGGCCCTGGCAACTTCGCCCGCCAATGCCTTATCGCCCGCCGTTTAGCTGAACGAGGCGTCCGTTTCATCCAGCTCTACCATGGAGCCGGGCAGCCCTGGGACAGCCACGACGACATCGACGTTGCCCACCGAAACCTTGCGAAAGAATCCGACCAGGGCATCGGAGCCCTCCTGACTGACCTTAAGCAGAAAGGCATGCTCGATGACACGCTGGTCATCTGGGGGGGAGAATTCGGCCGCACCCCCACGGTTGAAATGCCCACCCCCGGAGCAAACGCGGGGAAGATGAACGGTCGCGACCACAACCACTACGGCTTCACTTACTGGATGGCCGGTGGTGGCGTAAAGGGCGGCACGGTCTACGGCTCAACGGATGAGTTCGGCTTCAAGGCGGAAGACAAACCCGTCCACGTCCACGACCTCCACGCCACTATTCTCCATCTGCTAGGATTCGATCACACACAACTCACCTACCGCCATGCCGGCCGTGACTTCCGCCTAACCGACGTGTTCGGAAACGTAATACACGACATCGTCAAATAAAAGTCCGGCATTTCCCCAAGGGGTCCAGGGGAGAGGGTTCGAGTGAGTCATTATTGGCAAGACCGCTAGCGCGGCCGATCCTGTCAGAATTCATTTCGCCTAATGCCGCTCAGCTATACGAACCCCGTCTACCCTGCCTATTTCGCGGATCCATTTGTCTTTAGGCACGGCGACACCTATCTCGCGGTTGGCACAGGGGCTTCAGACGACCCATCTAGAGTCTGCCCAATGCTGCGATCTGACGATCTCGTCAACTGGGAGCCGCTCGGAGCGTGTCTTGTCAAACTGCCGGAGGAGTACGGTAGCGACTACTGGGCTCCAGAAATCGCGCATTCCGATGGTCTCTTCTACCTCTACTACTCAGTTGGTTTTGGTGACAGCCGCCACCACCTTCGTGTCGCCACCTCGGAAGAAGCGACTGGCCCGTACGCTGATGCCGCATCCTTAACCGACTCGACCTTGGTGGCTTTCGCTATCGACGGATCGCCTTTCCGCGACGACGATGGTGAGTGGTATTTCTACTATGCGACCGATTTTATGGACGCAGTCGAGGGTCGCCCCGGCACTGCGCTCGTCGTCGATCGGCTCATCAACATGACCCAGTTGGCGGGCCAACCCAAGACTGTTCTCCGCGCCACACGCGATTGGCAGCGCTACCAAGCCGGCCGCACCATGTATGGCAATGTCTGGGATTGGCACACGCTCGAGGGCCCCTGCGTTGTAAAGAGGGAGGGCCGCTACTATTGCTTTTACAGTGGCGGTAACTGGCAGAACGACACGTACGGTGTCGATTTCTGCGTGGCCACACACCCATGCGGACCCTTTGTCGGTGCCGATCTCGATCACCCGCGTGTCCTAAAGAGCGTCCCTGGCAAAGTCCTCGGCCCCGGGCACAATTCAGTCGTTACGGGTCCCGATGGGATGACCGACTACATCGTTTACCACGCTTGGGATACTGATGCCACCGCCAGAAGAATGTGCATCGACCCACTAATCTGGACTCCTGACGGCCCCAGATGCGCCGGCCCGAGTTGAAAAGTCCACGCGGAGAGAAGCGGCTATGCAGCGCCCGGCCTGCTAACTTCCAGAGAGCCGCTCCATTCTTCCGGCCCTCCGACCTTCCTCTAGTCTTCGTGCTCCTCCAGCCCCGGCTCCTGAGCCCCCATCATGCCATCCTCGCTCGCCATCATCATCGTCGGCACCGCCCCGCGATCACTCATCGATGGCTTCGGATCCAGCGCCGCACAAGGCGTGCCGAACTTGGGCAAAGCAAACGGCAGATGCGTATTCCCGCGCGCCAGAATGTGGTTCTTATTCCCGCCATCCCATGTCGTGTAGCTGCGAGCATTGCAGTAGTGGCTTACCAGGCTCCGGCGCATCCGATCCTCGGTGCGATTCATATAGGACCGATGCAGAACATGGCCGGCGAAAAACACCACATCGCCAGGCTGCACCGGAGCCGGCACGGCCTCATACCGAGCAGCGATCGGATTCAGCGTGTTCAGCGGGTCTTCATCGATATTGCAGTGCCCACCCACATTTGAGACCTCCTGGATGTCCTCCAGCCCCCAATCGCCATAGCCATAACCATTCTTCGGGGGGTAAATCGGCTCGGTCTGGCTCCCTCGCGCAATCCAAAGGCACCCATTTTCTGTGTCTGCCGGATCGATCGCGATCCAAGCTCCGATCAACGTATCTGGAAAGGTCGGAATGTAATAGGTGTCCTGGTGATATCCCTGTCCAAGCGCTCCCGGACCCTTGATAAACAGCATCGTCTGCATGGCCAAAATGTCCGGACCATGCAGCCCCTGCACCGCATCGAGCACCCGGGGATAGAGCATGTACTTCTCCCACAGCTCCACATGCCGATGCATCATGTGGATGCGAAGCAGCCGCGTCTCTAACTCCTTCAAAGTCGCATCCGGCGGAGGCGGCTCGATCCCCGGCAGGTCCACGCGACCATACAGGATGTCCTCCGTGTGGGCTCGGAACTCCTCGACGTGCTGCGGCAATACGAGCCCTCGGATAACGAGGTATCCCTCCCGTCGAAAGAATTTGTAATCCTCTACCGGAAGCCGAAAAGGCTCAACTCCCAACCAAGGGTGTGCCGCGACCGTGCTCATGCTCTCATGCATACCCAACTTTTGACCACGAACCCACAAGCCGGAGCCGAGTCCAACACCTATGAGCGAACAGAACAGTAAGGATGTCGGGCATCTCGCGGGCCTTTCGCCCTCCGACAGCGGACAGTCCAAAGAGGAACTCGAAGGTAGCTCGAAAGCTTTTAGCCGGTCGCCCACAGAGCAAGCCATCCGGCATAGCGACTCGGGAACCACCACCGAGCCCGGCAATAAAGGCTTCGTGAACGTAGATGGGCACCCTGTCTACGACACCATTCGCGAGAACCAGCCCCCAATTGCTCACGAAGATCCCGAGCGGCTCGAGCGGCAGCGGGTGGATCAGGAAGATGAAATCGTCGCCGTCTACGATCCCGTAACAGGCCAGGAGAGAGCCGAGCTCAGGCCGCGGATCAGCAAGAAAGGCGCAGAAAGCGAAGGACTCTAGGAGGAGAACATGCCAGACACCAAGAAGAACGTATACGGAGAGAACCACGCAGTCGACGGAATTAAAGACGGAGACCACACGGTCGCTCAGGACACGGCCGAAGGCACCGACGAGCAGTTCGAGCGCGTCCGCGAGCAAGCGGCCCAAGATCAGCCGGAAGGAGGAATGGGACGAACCGGAACTCCGAAGACCTCCCAGAAGCTCAACTTCGAACTTGCCGGAGAACCCGAGAACCCGAGAGACTAGCGGCAGCGTGGGCGATGGCGGGTAACGTCACTTCGACGTGACCAAGCACCTGCGATTTGTCGCCCTCCTCCTGCTTCCCATCCTCGCAAGCCTCAGCCTTGCCCAAGTCGATCCACAGCTTTACGGCGGCTTGAAATGGCGATCCATCGGCCCCTATAGAGGCGGCCGATCCGTCGCCATCGCCGGCTCCACCCAGCGACCTAAGGAGTACTACTTCGGCGCAACGGGCGGCGGCGTTTGGAAAACGACGGACGGCGGAGAGAATTGGTTTCCGGCAGCGGACGCGTATCTGAAGACGGCGTCGATAGGAGCCGTCGCGATTGCCCCCTCGAACCCCGACATCGTGGTGATCGGCATGGGCGAGCGGGACATTCGGGGAAATATTTCTGAAGGGGACGGGGTCTACAAGACCTCCGATGGAGGCAAAACCTGGACCCACATGGGCCTCGCGGAGACGAAGACGATCTCAAAGATCGTCATCCACCCAACCAACCCGGACATCATCTATGTTGCCGCGCTCGGCCCTGTCTACACGCATCCAGGGGTGCCAGATTCGCCCGCTCGCGGGGTCTACAAGTCCACGGATGGGGGTCAGTCCTGGAACAAGGTGCTACCAGGCTTTGCTAGGGCAGGTGCCGTCGACCTTCAGATGGATCCAAAGAACCCGAACGTGCTGCTCGCAGCCACATGGGAAGCCTGGCGCTCCCCCTGGGCGCTCAACAGCGGCGGCGAAGGCAGCCATATGTTCAAGTCCACCGATGCGGGGCAGACCTGGACCGATTTGACTCGAAAGCCGGGACTGCCTTCCGGCATCATCGGCAAGATCGGTATGGCCATTTCGCCCGTCGATCCGAACCGATATTGGGCTCTTGTCGAGGCACTCGACGGAGGCCTCTTCCTCAGCGACGATGCGGGCGCAACCTGGAAGCTTGTCAACGACAGCCGCAACTGGCGTCAGCGTGCCTGGTATTACACCCACGTCATTGCCGATCCAAAGGCGAAAGACACCGTTTACGTTCTCAATGTCGGAGCAGGGAAGTCGACCGATGCGGGCAAATCCTTCAGCGGCCTCAACACTGAGCACGGCGACAACCACGACCTCTGGATCGCGCCGGACGATCCTAAGCGAATGGCGGCATCGGACGATGGCGGCGGCAGCGTTTCGGTCGATGGCGGCCAGAGTTGGACGGCCCAGACCTATCCCACCGGCCAGATTTACCACGTCAACACCGACAACGCTTTCCCCTACCGAGTGCTCGGAGCCCAACAGGACAACAGCACGATTAGAATTCCTAGCCGGACTCAGGGCGGAGGAATCACGCGAACAGACTGGACCAGCACCGCCGGAGCCGAAAGCGGATATGTGACTCCGAAACCGAACGACCCCGATGTGGTCTTCGGCGGCAACTACGGCGGCGATCTCTCGTGGCTCAACCACCGGACCGGACAGGGCCGCGCAGTCGATCCATGGCCAGATAACCCGATGGGTCACGGGGCGATCGATCTTGTGCATCGCTTCCAATGGACTTTCCCCATTGTCTTCTCGCCGCACAACCCGAACAAGCTCTACACCTGCTCGCAATACGTGCTGGCGACCACTAACGACGGGCAGACCTGGAAGAAGATCAGCCCTGATCTGACGCGAAACGATCCCGCGACGCTGGCCTCCAGTGGCGGCCCGATCACCAAGGACAACACCAGCGTCGAGTATTACGGCACAGTGTTCGCTTTTGGGGAGTCGCCGAAGCGGGAAGGCGTCCTCTGGGCGGGCTCGGACGATGGGCTCGTTCATGTGTCTCAAGACGGTGGCAAAACTTGGACTAACGTGACTCCCAGGGGTATGCCGAAGTGGGGCCTCGTCAGCAGCGTGGAGCCATCGCCGCACGACGCGGCGACATGCTACTTAGCGGTCGACAACCACGAGAACAACGATTACGCCCCCTACGCCTACCGGACGACCGATTACGGCAAGACTTGGACGGCGATAAACGGGTTAGCGAACGACGCTCCCGTCAGAGTTATTCGTGAGGACAAGCGTAGGAAGGGCCTGCTTTATGCGGGAACGGAGACGGGAGCATGGGTCAGTTTCAACGGCGGCGCTAGCTGGCAGAGCCTGCAGCTCAACCTGCCAGTCACGCCAGTACACGACCTGCAATGGAAAGACGACGACCTGGTCGCCGCCACCCATGGTCGAGGGTTCTGGATTCTCGACGACGTCTCGCCCCTCCAGCAGCTCGTTCCGACGGTAACCGCTGCAAAGCCGGTGCTGTTCGCGCCGAGGGACAGCTATCGTGTCCGATGGGGCAGCAGCCCTCGGGGCGCAGGCGCCAATCCCATGAGCGGCGTGATCGTGTCCTACTTCCTGCCAAGCGACGCCAATGACGTAAAGCTGGAATTCAAGGATGCTGAGGGCAAGGTCGTCCAGACAGTCGCCTCGGCACCTAAAGGCAAGGGATTCCAGAGAACCTCCGCGTTCCTTCAATACCCGTCCTACAAGCCGACGCAGGGCATGATCTTCTGGGCCGCCGGTCCACGCCCTTTCACCGCCCCTCCCGGAACCTACACCGTGAGCCTGACAGTGGACGGCATGAAGCAGGAGCAGAAGTTCCGCTGGCTCAAAGACCCGCGAAGCACATCCACCGATAAAGATGCCGTCGAGCAGTTCCGCTTCCTGCGCCAAATCGCAGCGAGAGTGGAAGAGGCGAACGATGCGGTGTTGCGGGTGAGGTCACTTCGAACAGCGCTCGACAAGGCTTCCACCGACCTCGAAGGGAAGCCGAACGCGGTTGCGGCCAGAGGGCAGATCGACGCGTTGAAGGGAAGACTAACGCTCGTCGAAGAAGCGATCTATCAGACGAAGAATCGCAGCGGCCAAGACCCCCTCAACTACCCGATCCGACTCAACAACAAGATCGCCGCCCTCATGGGAGTCGTCGCATCCGGCGATTACCGGCCGACGGATCAGTCGTACGAGGTATTCGACCGCTTGTCGAAAGAGCTAGCTGTCGAGCTCGCGAAGCTGAATCAGCTCACGAAGGTTGAGTTGGCGGCAGTGAACGATGAGTTAAAAAAGGCTGGGCTCACGCCTATCCCTTAGTGGTATGCAAAGCCTCAACAGAGCTGCCGCGAAATTCTCGGAGTAAGAGGGTTATCGGGGCGGCACTACTGAGGCTTGGAGGCTCTTATAGGACGAAGCGCCAGTCTTTCTTCTTCGACTTCGCGTGCCCAAGATAGGCAGCAACGCCAAGAATGCAAACGAGGCCGATCACGACTGCGGTTTGCAGTCTGGCGATGCCCGTGGTGTCCCGCTCCGCCTCGGTCTGGGCCAACGGCCGATACTGCTGGGCGAAATCATGGAGCCACTGCTCCTGCTCGTCCGTCTCAGGGACTTTCGCGTGCCGAGCCGCTCTTAGAGCCTTGAGCGCGTCATCCACGTCCATGCCCTCCATGGCCATCACCGCTCCTGTGATCAAGCCGCTGCGGCCTTTGCCGCCGTTGCAATGCACCAGCACCGAGCGTCCATGTTCGAGCTCCTTGCTGATCGCTTTCAGGAACCCGTCCAACCCACGGTCGACTGTTGGCACGCCGTGATCCTGGATGCCGAAGCGCTTGAACTTCATGCCCAACCGCCGAGCCGTCTCGGCTTCCGCATGCAGACTTCCGCTTTCGACCTCGTCCGCGGTCAAGAGGCTGATAATCTCGTGTGCGCCGGCGTCTTTGGCAGCCTGCAGGTCCTGCTCTAGCGACTTACCGCTCGGGCAAGATACGATTCCCAGCCGCCCCGGACCTTCGCGCTCGATCCACCAAATCTTCGACATCTTCTGCATCTTAGTTCAACCGTCCTACCATCACGCGAGGATACGGTCCCGCGGCCTTTCTCTTACGCAGCATAACCTCAATCACGTCTCGGAGCGCACGCCACGCGACAACCGCAAACACGCCCAGAAACCAAATCGCCATTCCAAACAGCGTGACTGCGATGTTCGCCATGAGCAACACGGGCCACAAGTCCATCGGCGTGTAGAAATACGCCAGCCCCATAACCCCGGCTGCCGCCACATACTGCCACCAATGAGGATCGGGACGGTAATCCACCCAATCCAAAACGTCCAATGCTCGTTCCCTTAGTCGATCCCTGACTGCTTCCATAACTTGCTCTCCGAGGGCTTAGACCGAGGTGAGCAGGTAAAAGTGCCAGGCGGTGGGCCGGTCGGCGCTTCAGGTAGCTTTTCACCTTGCGTCGACTCCTTTCAGCACTTATTGCAGTAGCCCCACTTACCTCCATAGCTCAAGACCTCGGGCCGTTAGAAGTGCGGAATCTGCGTTCCCTATCCGTGCCATTCCTTCGTTTGGACCCACGTCCGTTCGTTCTTGGAAAAGGGAGAACAGATTGGTCGGTCACTTTCGAAGCCGCGAACGATATGCGTGCGGAAAGACGCGGCTCCCGCCGCGTTCGCGAGGACTACGAACTTGACCGACTGCTCCTCAGATATCGGTTTGGGCTTGGCAAGGGGAATGACTTGACTGTGGAAGCGCCCCTGATGTCTCGAAGCGGCGGACTCCTGGATGGCGTAATCGACATCTGGCACCGCTACGTGCTCCAGATTCATGACAATATTCGGGACGGACAACCTTACGGCCGAACCCTTATCGAGCTTCCCGGCCACGCAAGATACGGCTCGGCGGGCGGACTTGGAGACATCTCGATCGCGCTGAGTCACCAGGTAGACCCACGGCTTCTCGCCAGCACAGCGGTCAAATTGCCGACTGGTTCTCCGTCCAAGCTCTTTGGAAGTGGAGCGGCCGATTTCGGCGCAGCCCTGCAATGGAGGACTCCTCTGCAGCCAAGGATGGACCTTCACGTGCAGGTTGGCTGCATCTTTCAAGGTAAATCTCGGGACTTTCCCGAGGCACGAACGAGCATTCTCCAAGGTGCCGTATCGCTCGCATACCGGGCCAACGGTCGCGACATCTACATCGGGCAGTGGCAGGCAGAGCCCTCTGCAATGGTCACGAGGGTGCAAGGCTCGGACACCTCGCACCGGGTGGTATCGCTTGGCGTACGCCATAAGGTGAACAAGAGCCAGTCCGTCGAATTCTTCCTCATGGAAGACGGCGACTGGCTAAGCTATCAGATTCCGGAGTTCGCGAACCTCGCTCCGGATCTGACGCTCGGAATCCGCTGGATATGGCGGAATTAGCCTACAGCAAATCGAATAGCTCGTCCGTGGCGAGGTTTCCATCAGAGTCGATTTCACCCAGCCGATGCGGTTCAAAGTCCTTGCCATCAAAGCCCCATCCAAATGGACCGGCTCGCAGCACTGGCTTACGAGACTTCACATGCCCATCCACCCACAGCACGTTTCCTGAACCGTTATGCCGGCCTTGAAAACCTGGATTCTGCTGGCTGGGCGGATCGAGATAGGTGTTGCCTTCCAGCGTTGGTGTTGCGTACAGCCAGTTGTTCATTCGGGCCGCAGTGGCAAAGCTGACCGTACCTGCCGGATCGTTGATTTGCCCCTCTGAAATGGGCACCGGCCGCTCTGCCCAGGTAGGGGGCTCGAAGATCGAGGGGCTCAGATAGTAGTAGTTGTATCCATATCCGGTGAACCCAAGTGCGGTCCGGAGGTTCCGAGCAAAAGAAGGATCGCCCTGGATGCCCTCGCTTCTTGTATACGGATAAAGAAGCCCTTCTTCCGGCCGAAGCACCGTCCCATCCCAACTCCCCCACCAGTAGTTGGTCCTCTCGCCAAACGTGGCGACCCGCATGAGAGTGCCATCGTAGTCGGCTCCATACAAAGTCCAAGCGATGCCGATCTGGCGCAGATTCGAGCTGGACTGCGTCTTCTTGGCGGCTTCCTTGGCTTGAAAGAAGACGGGAAATAGGATGGCGGCGAGAATAGCGATGATCGCGATGACGACGAGAAGCTCGATGAGCGTAAATGCGCGTTTGTTCATAACCTCACAAGGCGCGTGCCCGCGCGCCGTCGGGTGAGGCCGAGCGTCAGGAGCAAAAGAGGGGAAAGCGAGTGCCTTCCGGCCACCTATGCTCGTAGGCGACGGCTGTCACAGATTCTCGCAAAGAAGGCATTCGGGCTCGTCTCGTTCGAGACATACCGTTGCGGCACAGCGCCGGATTTCAACCGGACTTCCCCTGCCTTGCAAGTCATAAGAGTATACGATCACCGTGACCACAATGGCCCGGTATAAACTTCTTAGAGCGAACAAGGCTCGAATCGCACGTTGTTAAGCCTGGGATCCGCTTTTTCTACTGCAATTTCAGCTTCTGGAAACGATCTCAGAAGGGGGAGCAACGATTCAGGATTCTCCTTTTCGTCTAGCCAGAAGTTCACATCCTCGCGCGCTAGAATGCACGGCATGCGATCGTGGAAATCTTTCACCACCTCGTTCGGATCAGTCGTTAGGATTGTGAACGTCTCGATGCGATGCCCACTCGCATCTTTCCAACGGTCCCATAGGCCGGCCAGCGCCATCGGATGCCCGTCTCTTTGGTGAAAGAAGTAGGGCTGCTTCTTGGTTTTGGAGTTCGGCGAAGGATCGAGTCCAAAATCAAGCGTGAGTTCGTCGGACTCATCCCGCCACTCATAGAATCCGGTTGCCGGGATGATGCAGCGCCGCTTGCGGAACGGCTCCCGAAACGCGGGCTTCTCAAGCGCACTTTCGGCGCGTGCGTTAATGAGCTTCGTGCCCGTAGAGGAGTCTTGAGACCAGTAAGGCACCAGCCCCCACTTCAAAACCTTGATCCGCCGTCCCTTCTCATCTTCTATCACGGCCGGAACGTCCAATGTGGGGGCGACATTTGCTCGAGGCGGGATGTCGATCTCAGGATCAACCCCAGCCTCAAAGTAGCTCGCGAGCTCGGCAACCGGCGTAACCAGCGAAAATCGTGCGCACATCAGCGGTTAGGGTCCACGTCGTAAGCCTCGCCGTGTTTGAGATAATCGATTGGCCCCTCCACAAAGTTTGCGTGGGTACGCAACTGCGGATGATCAAAAAACGGCTTGCTCGACGCCGGAAACTTCATCGCCTCGCCATGGATCCACCACCCGACCCAATGAATCATCGCGATCATCGGCCGAGCCTGATCCGACGGATTCGGCGTTCCGCCATGCCACAGCCGCATGTCGCGGATAAGGATGCTGCCGGCCTTCACCGACGGCTGGATCGGGGGCCGTTTAACACGCCATTCGTCCAATCTCTCTCGCGAGACCTTGATATCCCCCTCCTGCAAGGCGATGGAAGTATCCCAGTGGCTGCCCGGCCAAAGTTCCGTAGCGCCATTGCTTACATCCATGTCGACCAGGGGCAGATTCACCACCAGGGCATAGGCGGGAGTCGGGTGCTCCATATTTGGCCAAAGGTGCCCCATGTCCGCGTGCGTGGGCTGGCGCTGGTCCGTTCGGGGGAGCGCCATGTTGCCGCTGTAGAACGCGTTCTGCACCCCCTTTCCAAGCACCGACTCAGTCACCTGAATCGCAAAGTCGTTCAGCAGTACATCCCGAAAGAGGTAAGGCTCCATTGGCGGCGGATCTTGCTGGACATTGCTGAGTGTAAAGTTGAACGGAGCGTCGCCGCGAGCCAACACCGACGGCAGGTCGGCAAGCATCTTGTCGCGCAAAATCGCAATGTGCTCCAAGTCGACGACGTCCTCCAGCACAACGAAGCCATCTTCATTGATCGCTTGCTTCGCAGCAGCCACTGTCTCCGGTCGAAGTTGGCCCCTGCTCCTTTCCTCTTCAGTCGGTCTAATGGACGTCATCACTTCAAAACTACCTGACGCCTTCATAATCCAGAAATGGTCCGGTGTGTCACCTTCGATTGTGCCGGCACCCTAGTCAAGCTGCATTGCTCAGTAGAGCAGGCGGTTGTCGCAGTTGCCAATGCCGATCCGATGGAGGGGCAACTCTTCCAGGCGATGTTCATGGGCAGACTAAGCGCGTTTCACCAGGTCAATCTCACGCGGGATCCACAGCAGGGGCGCGTCTTTTGGGTTCAACTTCTGGCCGATTGGTTGGTGAGGATTGGGCGTGACCCAAAAACAGCCGAGGACCTACAAAATCGCGTCGACACCTCCATCTTCAGCGAGCCCTCTTGCATGTTCAGCCTGTTCGAGGATGTGCTCCCTTGCCTTGAGTGCCTTAAAGCTAGGGGCATTAGAATGGCCGTTCTGTCCAACTGGGATTATTCACTGCACCGAGTGCTGCAGTTCTTTGAAATTTCGGGGTTCTTCGAAGCTGAGGTCGCTTCACTTGAAGAAGGAATGGAGAAGCCAGATCCCAGACTGTTCGCCCTCACCCTGGAACGCCTCGGTGCCAGCCCCGAGGAAACGGTTCATATCGGGGACCACCTAATCGACGATGTTGAAGGAGCTATGAGCGCCGGCATAACTCCTGTATTTCTTGATCGTGCAAGCGGGATTTCGAACAAATCCACGATCAGTTCTCTCGCTCACCTGGAGGCTGCAATCTGGAGCGCCTGAGCGATTACACATACGAGTTGCCTGGAGAGCTGATTGCGCAGCAACCATTACTGGAACGATCCGCATCCCGGCTTCTCGTGTTGAACCGGGACGGCCGGGTGGAGCATTGTCGGTTCACTGACGTGCTCGAACTTCTGCACGAAGGCGATCTGTTGGTGATGAACGACACTCGGGTTTCTGCCGTGCGATTGTTTGGCCGAAAGGCTACCGGCGGCGCGGTCGAGGCGCTGCTTCTGAGAGAACTCCAGCCGGGGCTGTACGAGGCTATGGTGAAGCCGACAAAGTCTCTTCGCCGAGGTGTACGCGTCAGTTTTGGGGAAGGATTGCACGCGACCGTAGACCAAGAGGCCGAGGGTTTGCGAGTCCTCCGCTTCTCGGAAGTACAGGGTCTTGCTGAACGACTGGAGACCGTGGGCTTGACTCCCTTGCCGCCTTACATCCACGAACACCTCGCCGACCGGGAGCGGTATCAGACGGTATACGCAGCCGCAAAGGGAAGTGCTGCTGCGCCGACAGCAGGTCTTCATTTCACCCCACAGATTCTGGCGGCACTGTGTGAAAAGGGAGTAGAAACCGCAACTGTCACCCTCGACGTAAGCATCGATACCTTCCGCCCGGTGCAGGTGGAAGACCTCGATCAGCATAAGATGCACGGCGAACGTTGCACACTTCCGACTGAAACTGCAGCCAAGATCGGGTCGTGTCCGGGCCGCATCATAGCAGTGGGAACCACAACGGTCCGCACCCTGGAGTCTTTTGCAAAGGGCCCGAGGAAAGTGGAATCAGGAAGCCAGATTTCGAAGCTCTTTATCCGCCCCGGCTTCGAATTCCAGATTATCGATGGAATGTTCACCAACTTCCACCTTCCCGGAACCACGATGATGCTCATGATTTCGGCCCTTGCAGGTCGGGAGCACGTTCTGCAAGCCTATAGGCAGGCAGTTGCCAAACAATATCGTTTTTTGAGCTTTGGTGACTCCATGCTTATCATTTGACCAGCCAGAGTTGTAGACTTAATGCGTTGAAAACGGATAAGTTTGACCCGCTTGCTTATATAGAAAGTGCATTTCTGGACACGAAGCAGGCGATAGCAGTGGACGGTGGCGTGGCTACGAACGGAGACGCCAAGCGCACCCGCTTCAAGAAGACCGTGATGAGTGCCCCCCGGCCTCGTCGCGCCAAAGCAGAGAGCCCTGTTACAAATGCCGTGATGGACCCGGAGCTGCAGACCACCTGGATGGCACTCCCTAAGAATGTTGAGTTCCTCTGCTCCTTTTACGATGACTCGGTAACCGCGAACTACTACAGCGGCGAATTCAAAGAGACCCGCCAGGACCTGATCAAGCGTCTACTCGATCCGGAGCTCTCGCTAGAGGAAACAAGCCGCCTGCTGGGAGTTTGCCCCGCAACCGTGCGCAGGTATACCAATAGAGGTTGGCTGGCCCATCACCGCACCGGTGGAGGACAGCGACGGTTCAGGCTTAGCGATATCGTAAAATTCGTGGGCGACCATGGCCGTTTTCCGCAGGAGTAAAGGGTGAGTGGCGGGGAAAGCCTCCGCGTGGCGGTCTTTTCAGACAGCGCCCTTCCCGTGCTCAACGGCGTCAGCATCAGCATCGACGCGCTCGTTCAGGAGCTTCGCCGTCAGGGCCACTCGGTTCACTTGTATGCCCCCAGATTCCCGGGCTACAAAGACGCCGATCCCAACACGTTTCGCTTTCGCTCCATCGAGACGCCCATGTCGAAAGGCTATCCGGTGGCGATTCCCCCCTTCTATAGGACGCTTCAACGCTTCGAGCGAGAGAGCTACGACATCGTTCATACGCACACGCCGTACATGCTCGGCATGGTGGGCTTCCGATGGGCCGAGTCGCACGAGCTGCCGATCGTGTCGACCTACCACACCCTTTACGACCGATACGCGCACTACTTCCGCCTCCTCCCCCGGCGCTACATCCGCTTCAGAATCGCCAGGCACACGAACTTCTACTACAACCGGATGGACCACGTAATCACGCCGAGCGAGGCATCGCTTAAGTGGCTTCGTCGCCACTCCGTGACAAAACCGATCACGGTCATCCCCACCGGCTTGTCGTTCGGCACTCCGATCGATCGCGCTGAGGCGAGAACCGCGCTCTCCATTCCGCCCGAACAACGCATTCTCCTCTACGTCGGGCGGCTTGCAAAGGAGAAGAACCTGGGCGTTCTCCTGGAAGCAGCCGCGCTAGCGCTGAGCGCTGATCCTTCTTTGCGGCTGTGGCTCGTCGGAGACGGACCCTATCGCGCAGAGTGCATCCAAATCGCTCGCGAGCTGGGCATCGGCGACCGAGTCCGATTTGTTGGTTTTGTCGAGCGCTCCAAGCTAGATCTCTATTACGCAGCCGCTGATCTCTTCCTTTTCGCCTCAATAACCGAGACTCAGGGCTTGGTGATTCAGGAGGCGATGACGCACGGTCTGCCTGCGGTCGTGGTGGCAGGTGGCGGCGCCAGTGCTGCGGTGGAAGAGGGCGTTAATGGATTCTCGACGAAGAACGATCCGGAAGATCTCGCTGACCAGGTTCTGGAGGTACTGAACAATGACCGCCTCTATGCCTCCATGAGCGAAGCCGCCCGGCGATCCGTCCGTTCGCACGGAATTCCGCAAATGGCCAGCAAGGTCGTGGAGGTGTATCACTCCGCCATCCGTCAGCACAGCCGCCTTCCTACGCCGGGCGAGTTTGCGATGCGCGGCTGAGCTTCCACTTGCGCCACAGTTTTCGGCCGCCGAAGAATAACACAAACGGAGAAGCGACAAGCAGCACGAGTACGGTTACGACACCGCCCCACATCTTGGTCTCGAACGGAATGCTCTCAATGAAGCCCGGCGAGGGAACCTGAAGCTTCGGCTCGTCCTCCCACTCGGCCCAGAAGTTCTTGTCCCAATCCGGATGTCGACCATTTTTTAGCCGCTCCATCATGTACGCGGTCCGTGCCGTGTGCCACTCATCCGCCTGTCTTCGCAGATCGGCATAGATGATCTTGTTCTTCGGCTTCAGGGTGTCCGAGGGCGAGTAGCCCCTCTCTCGCTCTTCCGATAGGCTGTCGAGTTCCCCTTCGAGTTTATGCACATTGAGAAGGGATTTCTTCCCGCTCTTCTCCAACTCCTCGACCCGATCGAACGCATAGAAGACGAGGCTGTTGTCTTGGTGGTTTCTCAGTAAAACCGCCAGAGTGGCCCAAATATCCACGCTCTCCCATGCTCCACCTAGCCGGATGAGACCGGAAAGACCTCTAATCGCATCCTCTTCCTTTTTGCGCTCCGCCACTCCTTGCTCGATCAAGTAGTCCCAGAACGGCATATTGTGCGGAACCCCACTTAGAATCCACCGAATCGCATACAGCTGATACTTTTCGCGGCCAAAGTGCGATTCCGGATTGATCTCGATCGCACTAGCAATCTCCTTCTCAGCCAGCTTTAGATCCGCCAGCCGCTCCTTCTGATCTCTTACAGACATTGCGCGGTGCGCGTGAAAGGTCCCGATGTTCGCGAAATAGCGATACCAACCGTCCTTGTCCGCCGGCAATGGCTTGAGGTGTTCTCGCTTCTGGCTGATGATCGCCAGCGCCTGATCATGCTTCCCGAGCCTCTCGGCGGCGACCGCCGCATTGTCGTACATCTCGAGGTCGCCGGGATTCCGCCGCAACTCCTCCAACCCGTGCGTCAGCCGCATTTCGTAGTAAAGCGGAGGATTCCTCTCGAACCGCCCCGCAAGTACCGCCACCAGATCATGCTTGCCGCTCGCCTCGACCGCAAAGGTGTCGTAGTCCCACATACAGGCACTCGCCGCAACTGCCAATCCTGCAGCAGTGAGAACAGCAAATTTGCGCATCGTTACCCATAGACGCGAATTCGCAGAGATAAATTCCTACTAGATCGTTAGAGGCTAGCTTTGACGCGTTCCCTGAGCGTTGTCATCGGCATCTCGATGGCTTGGGCGAGCTCCAGGATTTCTCGCACATAGGCCAGCTTGGGATCGTGCTTCGCCAGCACTTGCGGCCGAAGAACGACGGTGACCAAGCGATCTCGAGTCGCAGCTTCTCGCATGTGGGCTTTGATCGCGTCGCACCAGCCGCGAGTGGAGATGCCGCCCCGAACACCCTCACGCATCCCACGCGTTTCCACGGGGAAGAGGAGGAGGTGAGGCGGGTGCACGCCCGGATGGGCGGAGAGGAAGCGCAGCTCCTCGATCCCGTCGAACTTAGGATTGTCGGCCGGCCAAGCGCCGCGAATACACATACCGACCGGAACATGCCCGTGCAGAGAGAAGAGCGCGAGCGCTTCCTGGAAACGGTCGTCCGCCTGTTCTGGGTGCTTGCAGAACCAATCAATGTCATGCCCCTCGTTGAGAATGGCTTCGGCGTTGGCAGGGAAGGCTCGAAGGGTTCGGTTGGAAGCGAAGAAGTGAAACTTATAGCCCCTCTGCTTTGCCAGGTCGAGAAGGCGCAGAAGCACCGCAGGTTCGCCATGGCCAAACTCGGTCGCGTCCGGGGTGTCCCAAGGCACATAGTCGAGATCGACGCGGATGGTGAGCATGAGCGAGGGATTTACTTGTCTTGGAGCGCCGCAATTCCCGGCAATTCCTTACCCTCGAGAAACTCTAACGAGGCACCGCCCCCGGTGCTTACGTGATCCATCTGATCGGCAAAGCCGAACTGCTCGACAGCCGCCGCAGAATCGCCCCCTCCGACGATCGTAAATGCCTTACTCTCCGCAAGCGCTTGAGCAACTTGGCGCGTGCCATTCTCGAAGGGACTCAGCTCAAAGACACCCATCGGCCCGTTCCAGAGAACGGTGCCCGCGTCGAGCACGAACTGCCGGAACGTGCGGCAGGTTTCCGGCCCGATATCAAAGCCCCCCATTCCGTCCTCGATCTCGTTCCAGCCGACGGTCTTGGCCTCTGCATCCTCCTTCATCTCAGCAGCGACCACAACATCGCTCGGCAACTCGATCTTAGTAGGGTTGTTCTTTAGAAGCTGCATGCAGAATTCGACACTCTCGGCATCCAAGAGAGAATTGCCGATGCCGGCTCCCTTCGCTTTCAGAAACGTAAACGCCATGCCGCCCCCAATCAGCAGCTTGTCGACCTTCGGCAGGAGGTTGTCGATCAGCGCAATCTTGTCCTTCACCTTCGATCCACCCAAGATAGCGACAAACGGCTTGCGCGGATTCTCGAGCGCATGTCCCAGAGCGGCGATCTCCTTTTCGATCAGGAATCCCGCGACACTCGGCAGAAGATGCGCAACGCCTTCCGTCGAGGCGTGCGCGCGGTGTGCGGTGCCAAACGCGTCGTTGACAAATACGTCCGCAAGGGAAGCGAGCTGCTGGGCAAATGCAGGATCGTTCTTCTCCTCCTCAGCATGGAACCGCACGTTCTCCAAAAGGAGCACGTCACCAGGTTTGCTACCCTGTACCGATTGAGTAACCGCCTCGCCGCTAGATTCAGTGAGCAGCGTCACCGGCTTGCCCAGAAGCTCCGTCAGGCGATCGGCTACTGGACGCAGGCTGAGTTCCGGCGTCGGCCCCTTCGGACGGCCGAGGTGGCTGCAGAGGATAACCGTCGCACCATTATCCAGCAGATACTTGATGGTCGGAAGCGCCTCTGTAATGCGCCGGTCGTCTGTAATCGCTCCCGCTTCGAGAGGAACGTTAAAGTCGCAACGTACAAGCACACGCTTTCCGCGCACGTCGATGTCGCGAACCGTCTTTTTACTCAGCGCCATTGCGCCGAGTGTACCGATGGAGGAAGGAGTCTAGGGCGAGGATGACTCCTCGACTCCCAGACTCCTCGAATCCTTCTTACGGATTCGGCTTGAGGATGATCGTGATGATCTTAGGTCCAACCGTGATCTTCACGTTCTTACTCGTCGTCGACTTCTTGACGGTCAGATCGATCGTCGCGAAGAAGGCGCCTGCCGGCACGGTCACCGAGGCCGGAACCGTGATGCTGGCTGAGCTCGAGCTCACGGCATAAGTCAGACCCGCTGGAGCTATCGCATCCAAAAGGATGAGCAGCTTCGTAGTCTTGGCACCCGCCACCACCAACTGACCAGCGTTCAGGCTCTTGAAGATCGGAGCGAGAACCGTTGCTGTCGCTGTCTTGTCGCCACCGCCGGCCGCCGGAGTAACCGTCACCGTGGTAGATGCATCCGTCAACGTCGCATTGGTGTTCACACCCACTTCGTAAGTTGTCGCACCAGCCGGAACGGTTACCTGCGCAACCGGTGTGCTTAGTGCGTCGCCCGTGAGATTGAACGCCGTCCCTCCGACCGGAGCCGGATTCTGAAGCGTGATCTTCAACGTCAGAGCATTGCCGCCCTTGATTGAAGCCTCCAGGAACTGAACGGTGGCGCTAGAGGTGGTTACCTGCAAGGTGGCCGTACCCGTCACCAGGTTGTGGGTTCCCGTGATGGTCGCGGTTCCGGTCGATCCGGGCTCGCTCGTATTCGCCGTGAACTGCACCGAAGTGTTGCCCGACGTAACCGTCGCACTTCCGGGAACCGTGACGTACGCCTTGTCGGAGCTCAAGTTGACAACATAGCCGCTAGGACCGGCCTTGCCATTGAGCGTGATCGTGCCAGTTGACGAGACACCCGCGTTCACGGAGGTTGGATTCATCGCAATGCCGATAACGCTTGGAGGAATGATTTCCAGCGGAGCCGTCTTGGCAAGCCCCTCGAAAGTCGCAGTGATCCACTTGGTGATCGTCGTATCGACCCCGTCTGTGCCCACCTGGAAGTCCACAGAGGTATTGCCCTCCAGGATCGTCACTGTCGCGGGAACGCTCGCGCCCTCACCAGTAACCGCAATCACCACCCCCCCAGCCGGAGCGGCTCGGTTAATCGTTACGGTCGCGGTCGAGGAGTTACCTCCCACTACTTGAATGGGATTCAGCGAAATGGACCTGATGACCGGCTGAAGCTCGTTTCCGGTCATAACGCGCGTATTGTCACCGATGGTGGTGAACCGTGTGTTATCCTTGGAAATCTCAAGATCGGAGTAGTTCCAGTCAGTGAACTGGTTGTCGTACTTCTTGAGTTGTGCCCCATCCGCAACCCGGAACACCCTAAAGTCGTTGCCCAGCATGCCATTAACGCCCGCTGCCAACGATCGAACGATAACCGCCACGGTCAGATCGTCGCTGACTCGAGCGTGACCCCAAGTGTACGGCGCGGCCGGAATGCTGTAGGTTGTGGTCGTGCCCGTCAGCACAGGCGTCGCACTCACGTTGTAATAGCGGATCTCAGCCGTATATGAGGAGTCAGGGTTGGCTGTCCAGGCAAACACGTAAATGGTGTCGCCCGCAAACCCCCAATCGATCGCGCCCGTCGCGGTCGAGCTAAGATCGATGGTTCCCGTTGCAACGCCTGAGGGCGTATCGTACACAGTGATCAGTTGCGAAGTGGTCAAGTGAGCCGTTCTGCTTCCAGTGGTGTTCATCCGCACAGCATCGCCGCTTGGGCCTACCCAGTCCTTGATGAGAGTGAGAGCCGAGCCGCTAAAGGACATGGTGCGGACGTGTCCGTCGCTCTTCGTGAGCCACACGTGAGAGTCGGTCGTCGAAGTCCAGCCACAATACTGAGCCTCAACTGAGTTGTACGAAGCCACGCGTGTGTCATCGCTGTTTCGATAGATGTGTAGGCCGTACGCATTGTCGCTCTCACGGGAGCCAATCCAGGCGTAGTACGTCCCCGTGGGGCTATACACGACAGGAGATTTGGCTAAGTGCCGAATCGCCGCTCCGGTCTTGGCATTCATAATTCGATTGCCGCCGAACACAGGATCCAACGTCGAGAAATACGGATTTGCGGCGGTACCGAAGGTTTGAATGGCCGTGTATTGATCTCCCTGATCGACATCGGTTTGTCTCGTTCCACTGCCGGTAGAACTGTTAAAGGTCCATCGCTCGATGTGCGAGCCACCTGCGTAGTTGGAAAAGATGACCGAATTGGAGGAAGGGTCCGACGTCAGATAGACCGCACCATAAACGGGCGAAACATTCATCGAGCCAGCCAAGCGCGTGCCATCGACCGTGCTGAATTGACGGACGGCGTACATCGTGTTGTCATCGCTCAGTCCGGTTGACAGCAGCGATAGCCCATCCGACGAGACCTTCATTTCGTAGTCGGCTGTAGAACTAGCGGACAACCAAAGCTGAGTCAGGTTGCCAGTAGTGTCCAGCGCCAAGAGATTGCCCGCGGTATCGCGCGTGTAAACAACATTGCTGTTGGGATGCACCGTGAACTGGTAGATCGCCGCCGATTTTGTGGCAAGCAGGGTTCCCGTAGCCGTGAACAGCCTTAGGCCCGTGCCGCTGATTTGTCCGACGAGAATGCGTGCATCCCCATTGACCCACGCAACCTGATAGCAATCTGTCGAAGCGGCAAGTGCCCACCGGTCGATGGTGCTGCCCGTCGCAATCGTTGCCGTCGTGATGTTGATGCGGCTCGTAGTAGAGTTCCAAGTCGAAAACGCGATCTTGGTTCCATCCGAAGACAGAGCCAGGTTGTACGCTGGCCCGTACTGCACGCCGTCGGTCTTCACCGAGCTGGTGACACGGGTCGAGAAGTTGTAGAAATAGATTCGAGAACGGTCGCCGTTCGCAAAATATAAACCACTCCCATCGTGAGCAAGAGTCCTGCTCACCGACGTCAGGCCAAGCGCACAAATGATCTTGCGCGTGGCGATGTTCCAAACTCGGACCGCATTGGTGTCCGAAGACATCAAGACGGCGCCATTTTTGGATATCTGCATCGGTGTGCTGATAGATCCCTTGGTCCAAACGGGAGAGAGAACATCTTGCGCTTGGCTAATGAATGGCACCGCCGCTAAGGCAGCCACGAATAATAATGAAATTAACCTACGCATAGCTCTCCTAGTCTAGAGCAATGCAGATGCCCCAACAAGGTCATAGCTCTTGTTGCGCTCGTTCTCGCAATATTTCGATCATCGTGTGGTTGATTTCTGCTGCTTGATCAAGGGTTCGCCTTCAGAAGGATCGTGATGATCTTGGAGCCGATCGTGATCTTCACACTCTTGGCCGTAGCCGTCTTCTTCACCGTCAGATCCACGTTCACCGAAAACTCCCCTGCCGGCACAGTCACCGAAGCCGGGACCGTGATGAACGCCGAACTGGAAGACACCGCATAGCTAAGACCCGCCGGCGCAATCCCGTCGAGCGAGACCTGCACCTTGATCGTTTTAGCCCCTGCGACAACCGTTTGAACTGCCGTCAAAGCGACGAAAATGGGTGCCTTCACCATGGCTGTGGCCGTCTTCGGCCCACCTCCGCCACTGGCCGGCGTTACCGTCACCGTCGTTGCAGCATCCACAAGCGTCGCGTTCGTATCGACGCCAAGGTCAAAGGTCGTCGCGCCAGCCGGAACGGTGAACTGCGGAACGGGATTGCTAAGCGAATCCCCCGCAAGATTAAACGCAGCGCCGCCGGCGGGTGCCTGCGCCAGAAGCGTGATCCTAAGCGTTAAAGCGTTCCCGCCCTTCACCGCACTCTCGACAAACTGCACCGATGCACCTGGAATATAGACTTGCAGCGTTCCACTCCCAGTTACCGCTCCCCGCACACCGGTAACAGTCGCAATCCCACTCGTGCCCGGATCAGTAGTCGTTGCTGTGAAGGTGGCGGTCGAGGCACCGGCATCAACCGTCTTCGCCCCGGGAACTGTCACATACGACTTGTCCGAACTCAAGCTGACAACGAATCCGCTTGGCCCCGCCTTACCATTAAGCGTGATGGTGCCTACAGATGACTGCCCACCATCCACACTGCTCGGCACGAAAGCAATCGACATCACAGTGGGCGGATAGACATCGATTGACTCCGTCCGAGACAGCCCGCCATAAGATACCGTCACCGGTCGCGTCACCATCGTATCGACCCCTGTCGTGCCCACACTGAATTGCGCCGACAAAGCACCTGCAGCAACCGTGACCGTGGCGGGAACAATGAGTCCCGGAGCCGAGACCGAAACAACGATGCCCCCCGCAGGAGCTGGCCGGTTCAGGAGCAACGTCCCCGTTGCCGAGTTCCCGCCCACAACGATGCCTGGAGCAAGCGAGAATCCTTGCAGGATCGCCGGAAGCTCGGCTCCCACAAGCGTCCTTACGTCCGAGCCGACGAAGCAGAACGTGACGTTGTCCTTGGAAATACTCGTCGACTTGATCGCCCAATCCGTGAAGTTTCGGTCGTATCGCTTCAGAAGCGCGCCGTCCACCACTCGATAGACCCGCATCTCGCTCAGCGCAAGCTCCTTCCCATCCTGCCCCATCGATCGACCCATGACCGCAATCGAGCCATCGTCGCTCACCGCAGCCGTGCCGACATCGTATGGCTGCCATTCCTGATCAAAGCTGATGGTGTTCAGCAGCAGAGGCGTGTTCTGAACAAAGTAGAACCGAAGGCGGCAAGTGTAGGTGGTGGCTCCATTGAAGCCCCAGTCGTAAACCCAAAGGATGTCACCGCAAAAGCCCCATCGGACCGCGCCTGTAAAGCTGTCGCCCCTATCGATGGTGCCAGTCAGCGCACCCGTCACGGTGTCGTAGATGTTGAAATTGTTGCCGTAAAACGCTGTCCGGGTGTTGCCGGCATTGATCTTGACGTCACCCGTGTTTGGGCCCGAGATTTCGCTGATCAAATTGAGATTTGCCCCGTCGAAGGCCATCGTTCGAATGACGTTCGTGGTCCGCCATGTCCAGATCACCGTATTCGTTGAAGTGCTCCATCCCGCCGTTTGAATATCGCTGCCCAAAGAGGAAGCGAGCCACGCATTGTCGCTGGTCCGATACACATGAGCCCCGACGGCTCCGTCTGATGGCCTCTGCCCGATCTGGATGTAGTGCGTTCCATGAGGACTGAAAACAACCGGGCTTCTCGGCACGCGGCGAATCATGCTCGCGTTAGCCGCATTGAACATGTCGTACACAAGGTTCCACGGATCGTCCGTCACCGTGACCGGGACAGAAGGGATTCCCACCGATTCGGTTTTGACGCCCGGACCTCGTGCTTCCAGGTCCGCCAACCTCGAGCCATCCCCACTGTCCGAATCAAAGCTCCAACGCTGAATCGAGGCACCTCCGGTGTAGCTGAACAACATAACGATGTTGCTCGCCGGATCGACCGCGAATTCCCTCACCGCATGCTCCTCCGAGACGTTCAAAGAACCCCCCAAGAGGGCACCGTTTTCTGTGCTGTATTGTCGAATCCCGTAATACTTCTCGGCATCGTCCATACCCCTCGCCAGCAGCGTCCGACCGTCGGACGAAACCCGCATGCGTGGGTCGATGTCGCTGGGAACGCTCCACTTCGTCGTCAGTGAGCCCGCCGTCTTCAAGGCAGCCAGGTTGCCGCCATCGTCGCGTGTGTAAACGTTCAGCGTATCCGGTGACACCGTGAACCAATTGGGAAACGTCGATCTGACAACGACCTGAACACCCAAATTCGTGTACAACCGCATACCCGTACCGGGCATGCCGCCAATGAGAATTCGCTGATCTCCGTTCACCCAGGCGATCTGCGCGCATGAAAGGCCCGCCGGCAACGCCCAACGGCTAAGCGTGGCCCCATCCTGCGCGTCGATCGTAACGATCGTCTCCCGGCCCGTCGTGTTGTTGGTCGTCACGTACGCCAGCTTCTTCCCATCAGAAGAAAGCGCAAGCGCCTGCGCAATGCCATATTGCGTTCCATCGACTTTGATCGACGAGGCCACCCGCTTCACAGAGTCGTAATAGAAGATTCGAGCCCGGTCACCAGACGAGTAGAAGAATCCCAGCCCATAGCTCTCGATGACTTGGCCGTTGGAAGCCACCCCGATCGAACAGATCATCTTGTTCGTCGCGGTATCCCAAGCGCGAACGCCCCCGTTGTTATGCGCCATGACCACTCCGCCATCTCTGGAGAACTGCATGGGAACATCCACCGCGCCACGCGTCCAGGTGGGTTCAAGCACGTCTTGTCCCTGTGCCTCTCGAACCGGCACCAGAGTAAGCAGCGCGGCAATGGCACTAAAGAGCAAGATTTTTCGCATCTAGGTCCATTGTAAAGGGGGAGTCTATATATTTGGTCGTTTTCAAGGTGAAAATCTGCTTCTTTCGCTGAGTCGTAGAAAGAGCAGAACCCTAGCAATTTCCCCACCGCCAGTCAGCGCCTCCTCCCTCCGCTCAAGTAATCTCAAGGTCGAGCCTCGCTCGATCACCTATGAGAATCCTTGTCCCCATCAAGCGCGTCATCGACCCATACGCCAAGGTTCGGCCCCTTCCCGACGGCAGCGGCATCGATACCTCGGGCGTAAAGTTCGAGATCAACCCCTTCGACGAGATCGCTATGGAAGAAGCGGTCCGCCTGAAGGAAAAGGACGGCTCCATCGAGATCGTGTCCGTCAGCATCGGCGGCGGGGAATGCGAAGAGCAACTCCGAAAATCCCTTGCGATGGGCGCCGATAAAGCCGTATTAATCGAAACAGAGCAATCGTTGGATTCCCCAGGCGTCGCAAAGGAACTGGAAGCCCTGGTTCGCGAGCTGCAGCCCGACCTGGTGCTCATGGGAAAGCAGGCTACCGACGACGACAATAACCAGGCGGCCCAAATGCTCGCCGCCCGCCTCGGTTGGCCCCAGGCCACATTCGCCTCCAAAGTCGAGATCTCAGGAACCACCGCAACCGTCGTGAGAGAAACCGACACGGGCGAAGAGACACTCGAGCTAAGCCTCCCCGCGGTCGTCACCGCCGACCTTCGGCTAAACGAGCCCCGCTACATCGCACTCCCCGGCATTATCAAGGCCCGAAGCAAGCCCCTAGAAAGAAGGCCCGCCGCAGTCAACGCAACTCCCAAGACACGTATCGTAAAATTGGAGCAACCCCCGAGGCGCTCGGCAGGGAAGAGAGTAGGAAGCGTGGACGAGCTCGTCGCCGCCCTGAAAGATCGAGGTGTTCTGTAATGGCCCGTTTACTGTTGATCGCTTTCGAGCCGTCCGACGCGGTGATGGGTGCCGGATTCGCCAAAGATCTCGGTCTCCCCTTCGACCTTCTCGCCATCACCGGTTCCGTCGATTCTGACCTGGGTGCGGAGAAGATCCTCAGCGCCGGCCTACCCGAAGTTCCGCCCGCTGACGGAATCGCAATGGCCCTCGTCGGAGTGGCATCTGGCTTCTCGCACATTGCCGCGGTGGCAAGCATGAGGTCGAAGGACGTCCTCGCGCGTCTGGCCGGATTGCTCGACGCAGCGATGGTCACCGACGCGATCGCGTTGGAGTCCCCTACGGTATTCAAAAGACCCATGGTCGCCGGCTCGATCGTCGCAACGGTTGAAGTGCTCGCCGAACCGGTCGTCATCACCTTCCGCCCCGCTGGCTTCTCGAAGCCCGAAAGGTCCGGCTCATCCGCCGTCGAAACCATCGCTCTCGACGGAACCTCCAAAGCCCGCCGCGTATCCGTAACCGGCCGAGGCGGTTCGCGCCCGGATCTCTCGCAGGCAAAGGTCGTCGTCTCCGGAGGCCGTCCCCTAAAGGACGCGGAAACCTTCGAGCGTATCATTGGTGGCCTCGCCGACAAGCTCGGCGGAGCCGTGGGCGCGACCCGCGCAGCCGTGGACTCCGGCATCGCGGCCAACGAACTCCAGGTTGGCCAGACCGGAAAGATCGTCGCCCCTGACCTCTATATCGCCGCCGGAATCTCAGGCTCCACCCAGCACATGGCGGGCATCAAGGACAGCAAAGTCATCGTGGCGATCAATAAAGATGGCGACGCCCCTATCTTCGAAGTCGCCGACTACGGACTAGTGGCCGACCTGTACGACGCAGTGCCCGAGCTAACCAGCAAGGTCTAGCTCAGGGCTTCTGCGCCAGCGTCAGCACGCTCTTCGCGTGCCCATCGAGGTACGAAACCGTGCTCTTCTCGCCATGCCGCCCGGGCCTCGGGAAGCTGTGCAGCTTGTCGTGGGCATTGATCACGCCCTTCGTAGACTCGAATGTCGCGACCGTGTACTCCGGACTCTTCTCCTGAGCAATATTCGCCGCCCCTACGCCTTCATTCATAGCATAGGAAAACTGCGAGTCAGAGGCCGGGCAACGATAGATCTCACGGCCCTTTATATACGAGTCCGTCGCCACGACCCAGTTCGAAGCCGGCGGATAATGGTGGTCGAAGTCCGCGGCATAAACAGAAAGCCCCGCGGCGATCGACTTCGAGTTGCTGATGCACATCGAGGCCTTTGCCACCCCAGGGTTCCCACGCGCGGGCCAGATAACTGCCGAAACGACACCGATGATCAGCAGGATCATAAAGATCTCCGTTACGGTGAAGTTGATTCGTTTCATAGCATTAGTGAAATTGGACGAGGTTTTCTTGCCAACTGCTCGATGGCCTTACCGGCAGCGTAGCTAGTAGTTGTTGCAGAGTGCCCCGACTCGATATTTGTTGTTATTGCGCCTTCTTTGCCCGTGAGGAACATTCTAAGGCGGCTTTTGGTCAGAGCGGCACAGAAATCGGAGCATGTTAGCCACTGCAAACGAAAAAATGTCACTTTTTGCCATGCTAGGTGCCCAGCAAGCATATTTACCAGGAACAAACACAGCACTTTTAACGCCAGTTGCATGTAAGTGTGAGGGTGGTCGGTAAGAGCCTGAGAGAGAGTCCAGCAGCCACCTTAAAAGCCGAGATCGGCCCCCTCCACCAGCATTTGGGAGAGTGCTAGTTAAAATGAGTGTGCGAGTATCACGGAGAACAATTCATGCTACGGATTTGCTAGGTGGTGCGACTTTTGACGCCCCCGCAATTACAACCCAGATCATCGAGCGACGCCGCCGAGACGATCTCGATCAGCCGGCAAGGCTGCCTCGAGAGATCATCCTCGATAGGGGCCTTCGATACAACCAGTCTTTCTATCAGATCGCCAAGCGAGTGTTCGATATCGTTGTTGCCGCAACGCTGATCGTCCTCCTCGCGCCGGTGCTGATCCTCGTCGCCCTTGCCATCGGACTTCAGGACGGCTTCCCGGTCGTGTTCCGCCAAAAGCGACTCGGCTACTGCGGCAAGACGTTTTACATCTACAAGTTCCGAACGATGGTGAAGAATGCGGAGGAAGTGCTCCGCTCGCGCCCTGAGCTTTTGGAGGAATATCGCCGAACCTACAAGATCGAGAACGATCCTCGCATCTCGAAGCTTGGCAAGTTCCTGCGAGAGTCCACGCTCGACGAGCTGCCCCAGCTCTTCAACGTGCTCAAAGGCGACATGAGCCTCGTCGGTCCTCGGCCGATCGTCGAGCCCGAGCTGGCGAAGTACGGCGAGAACGCCGAGATCTATCTTGCGATGAAGCCTGGTTGCGCCGGTCTCTGGCAGTGCAGCGGACGCAGCGACACGAGCTACGACCAGCGCGTCGCTCTCGACCGAACCTACTACCACCGTTCGTCGCTGAGATACGACATCAGCATCCTCTGCCGAACCTTCAAGGCGGTCTTGGTTCGACACGGCGCACGATAAACCTCAACCCACTCTACGCCCTATAAGTCATATAAGACCTATAGGGCGTTCTTTCGCCCGATCCACTTGCGGAAGAAGATATCAAAGAGCTCCAGGTTGGGAGCACCCGCCTCAACAGAACGCAATCCATCCAACCGCTCCAGCTCGGAGTCGATGAACGCGGAGAGTTCAGGAATCGGCGGCCCAGCCGCGAGCTCATTGCCAACCTTCTTCTGTTCGAGCAGCCGATCAATGGCGCCTTGAGTCGCCACGTCCAGATCGGAAGCCGCGCGAAGTCGGTCGAACTCTATCGGCGGCAAGCCGGACCCGCGCTCGATCCACTGCGCCGCCAACAAGGGCCGGAGCGCGTACAGATACTTCTTACGCGACACCTGCTCACCCTGCAGATAGGTTCGAGAATTGCTTCTCGCCATGCTCAAGTAATGGTGCAGCAGTCGGCTCGCCGACCAAGTGGACTGCGCCAGAGCCCGAATCTCTTTGAGGAACGATTCGTCCGCACGGTAGATGATCGGCGAGTTCAGCCATTCGAGCAGGGAAGGGTTGCTCTTGCGCAACAGACCGAGCGCCTTCCGAATGTCCCACCCCGCCAGATCCAGGTCGTCCGGCAGCATCCGCTCGATCACATCGCGATGCGTTTCGACCGAGAGGTACCAGTTCAGATCGTGCGCGTAAATGAAGCGGACATCCCAATCGCTGTCCGGCGAAGCAAACCCCCAGGCCCGGCTCCCCGACTCACAACCAAACAACACCCGGACCCCTTGTTCGCGCTCGACCCGTTGCAACTCAGCTAAGATCCTTTCCCGCATCCCGACTCCTAGACTCCTAGACTCCCCGACTCCTAAAAAAAGAAAAACCCCGCACTCCAAGAGTGCGGGGTTTCATTTTAAGCTAAACGCTGATTTACCAGCGTCCGCCCTTGCTTCGGCCACCGCCGCCACCGCTGCTTCCGCCGCCGTAGCCGCCGCCACCACCGCCGGATGAACGGCCACCGCCGCCACCGCCGCCGTAGCCACCGCCGCCACCGGAGCGGCCACCGCCGCCTCCGCCGCCGCCGTAGCTGCCGCCGCCGCCACCACCGCCGGTGCGGTTCTCACGAGGACGAGCCTCGTTGACGGTCAGGGTGCGACCGTCGAGTTGGGTGCCGTGCTTGTCTGCGATCGCAGCTTCGAGCTGCTCCGCGTCGACATCGACGAACGCGAATCCGCGTCCTTCGATGATTCGAATGTTGTTTGCTCCATAGGCGGAGAAAGCGGTTTGAAGATCGCTCTCGCTGCTGCTATAGGAAATGTTACCGACGTATAGTGTTTTGCTTGCCAATTCAGGCCTCCGTTTGCGTGGGCTGAAACCCACTGTGTTGCACGGTCTTGCGGTCTCCGATCTCGTTGCTTAATTCCGCGCGAGGCTGAATGGACTGAGAAGTTCGAAACAAGGCTGTAGCGTCCTCATTATGACTCGCAATGCCCGCCCCCCGTTCGTTTTGCCCAATAGAATTGCGAATCTTACGCCGTTCAGACTCAAACGAGGCCGCCGCAATCTACAATCTAGATATGAGCACAGGGCGCCGCGCATATGATCTGCTTCGCGGATACGTAAACCACGAGTGGGAGCGTATCAAGGGGATCGACGGCCTCGACCCTGCCGAAGAGGAGCTAAACGCCGCCCTCGCCGGCCCCGGCTATCGCCGCACCGCCTATTCGGAAGAGACGCAGGTGGAGATGGTCCAGCTAAGCGACGAAGACCTGGCCCGCCAAATTCTCGGCGTCACCCCAACCGCGACCTTCGACGAGATTCGCAAAGCTTTCGATAAGCTGAACCAGCGAAGCGACCCGAAAAACTTCCCATCCGGCAGCATCGAAGCCGAGAACGCCGCCGAGATTCGGTCTCGCGTCCACAGGGCCTTCCGAATTCTAAGCGACAAGTTCGATGCCACCGAGACAAGGTTCAAGTCCCTAGAAATTGATTGACCCTTGATATCGAGTTTTAGCGCGTGAATTCCGGAACTGTAGTCGCAGGATGGCTTGTGCCTGCGTCCGGAGTTCTCGCAAAGATCGCTAAGGACGCCAAGGGAAGCACCAACTCAAAGTTCGTCCCAGGGTTGAAACCAATTTTCAAAACCGGTTGACAAAAATCTTTTGCAAAGCTATTTAATGTAGGCACCGCCAAAGATCAATCGCCGCATCCGCCCTAAAGGTGAAGCAAATCTCCCCCGGGACGGATATGGCCGGGATTTAGGGACGAATGCTATCGAGGGATCGCCTGAAACAGAACGTTCAGACCGCGCGAGGCAACTCCGTTCAAACCGGAATTCAACCCGCAACAAACGGGAACCGCCCAGAGAATCACGATCAGCCCCAGCGCTCCCCAAACCACCGCGTCCCAACGAAACAAAATCTTATGCTCTCGATTAGCCATATGTTGATTGTCTAACCGAAGCCTACAGAAAGGAGTCAAGGCGGAGAAAACTCGGACCGGAGAAACCGTCCTTACTCGCCCTTCAGAGCTTTCGCGTCCAAACCTGCATGTTCGTCGCGCCCCGGTTGTTCCAGGCATAGAACGGGATGTAAGTCGCCGTCGACCCCGCCACATCCGTAGCCCCAACCTCCGCATACAGCCCTTCCGGAAACAGCTCAACCTCGCAAGCCCCCTCGACAACCATCGTCGTCACCCCAAGCGAGGCATTCTGCCCAAGCTCCACCGGAGCCTCCGTATCGGCCATAAACAATTGCGGCGTATAAGTCACGTCATGCTGCTCTGCACAGTAAACCAGCGGCCCACGCATCAAGGCCGCGCGTCCAAGATTGTCCCGAACCCGAGGATCGGCTTCGATCCACTTCGGCTCCATCTCGAACTCGATCTTCAGCTTGTCCCCGGCCTGCCACGTCCGCCTAAAAACCGCATAGCCGTTCTGATACTCCGCCTCCTCCACGGCATTCTCGATATCAAAAGAGACATCGTCCGCCCAGCCTGGAATCCGAACCGCCACCGCAAAATCCCGAGGATGATCAGGCGAAATGATCACCTCCATCTCACCCGACCAAGGATAGTTGGACTTGCACGATAAATGTACAGGGCCGCCGCCGAGCTCGACATCCGCCTCAAACCCAACCGGCACGTGCAAATAAAGCGTGTCCGAAGAAGCCCCGACCGCATAGTGAGCCAAGTTCCCGATCAGCCGCGCAATATTCGGTGGGCAGCACGCGCAAAGGAACCAGGGCACGCGCTGGTGAGAACCGCGGCTCTCCAGCGGATTCGTGTAGAAATACCGATCCCCACTCAACGAGATCCCGCTCAGAGCACCGTTATAGAGCGCACGCTCCAGCACATCCGCATAGTCCGAATTCCCGGTGAGCTCCAGCATCTTGTGCCCCCAAAACACAAGCCCGATCGAGGCGCACGTCTCCGCGTAGGCCGTCAAATTCGGCAAATCAAAATCGCCCGTAAAGCCTTCGTTACTCGCGCTCGGCCCAATGCCCGCCGTCACATACATCCGCCGATTGATTAGATTGGACCAAACCCGCTCCAGCGCCTCCTCAAGCGCCGAATCTCCCTTATCAGCGGCAAGATCGGCCGCCGCGATGTAGTAATACATCGCCCGAACCGCATGACCCACCACCTCCGTATGCTCCCGAATCGGCGCGTGATCCTGGCAGTAGTCGCCACAATACTCGCCGGTCCCAATCAGCAGTCGAGCCGCCTCGGGAGCGAGAGCGACGGACTCGGGATCGCCTAGCTCCGCTTCAAAGACGCTGGGCGCGTGCCCCCGCTCCTCGACCATCCAGTTGGCAAAATCCGCATACTTTGCCTCGCCCGTCGCCGCAGCCAACCGAACCAGGGCCAATTCGATCTCCTGATGCCCGCAATACCCGCGCCGCGTATCCGGCCCAAACACGCTCATCACGTGGTCCGCAAATCGGATCCCGATATCTAGCAACGGCCGATCCCCCGTGCACTCGAAAAGCGCCACCCCCGCCTCGATCAAGTGCCCGCCGCTATACATCTCGTGCATCGCGTTCAAGTTCAGCCAGCGCTTCGACGGATGCCCGAGCTGGAAATACGTGTTGATGTACCCATCCGGCATCTGCGCCGCGCCGATCACATCGATGCACGTATCGACAATCCCGCGCACCCTATCCGCCGCCGCCTTGAGCTCGGGCCGCCTCTCCGCAACCGCCAGCGAATACGCGCACGCCTCGAGGAACTTGTAAACGTCGCTGTCGTTAAACCGCAACCCCTCAAAAGCCCCCTCCTTCCGCCCCGCCGCCAGCTCAAAGTTCGCAATCCGGTTCGTAGCCACAAGCTGCTCAAACTGCTGCGGCAACGTCGTCTCGATAACAGTCTTCTGCCAGCCTGACCAGAAGGGGTCGGTGAGGGTGATTTGTGAAAGCGGAACGCTGCTCATACGCCTGCGGAAGGACATGCCTTGAGGCTACCTCTGGCCCGAACTCTGCGATCAGGCATCCGATGGCGGCGACTTCCATTCCACACGAAGCGCCCACTCTTCCGCTCCGGCCATCAGAACGTCGAAGACGGGGTCTTTGACATCGTAGTACGCCTCCACATCGTCTGGAAAGTAGCGAGCCAACTGTTGCTTGATCTCGCCATAGGCGGCCGCAGCGAGGGGATGGGAGCGCAGAAAATCACGGCAAAGGAGTGCGTAGCGCTGATTGAATTGGCCTGCCTTCCGGACGTGCAGATGCACCCTACGACCCTCAAAGCCGTACACCTGTTTTGCCAGCTCGTTTTGATTCAGAGTCAGCCCCGGAGGGCAATGGTCCACGAGGAGCTTGGTTGACCGCTTGAATCCCGCCTGTTCCAATGGAGCCTGGATGGGCGCATAGAGATCCGACACCGTTAATTGAATATCGACCACGTCCTTTGCAGGTAGTCCCGGCACGCTCGTCGAGCCGATGTGATGGATTTCGCTGCCCAACTCCCCGACGGCGTTTCTGATTCTTCTGCCGAGAAATGCGAATTCTCCGGACCATGTTGACTTGTAGGGCACGATCTCAATCATAAAGCGGTCCCATGAGGCTACCGCCTGACAGTTCCGAAGGCAGAGATGGCCCCCGATCATGTCATTACCAGCGATGAGTGAGCGTGATCTGTGAAGCCGGAACGGTGCTGCGGAACGACAGGCCGAAACAGCCACCACGGCCTCCATCGACTAAAGTGAAGCATGCTTGCCATCGAGGAATACGAGAGCCTCCGCAGGATTCCCAGCGGACGTCTGGTCATGTACCAGCGCTGGCGATCGCTCCTGTTCCTCCACTTTAGCTGCGACCCACAAGAGGTGCAGCGGCTGCTCCCGAAGGGCCTCGATGTCGACACCTTCGACGGAAAAGCCTGGGTGGGGCTCGTCCCGTTCCGCATGGAAGGCATTCGCCCCCGCTTCCTCCCCGGCGTGCCTGGCAATACGGCATTCCCCGAAACGAACGTTCGAACCTACGTGCACAAGGACGGAAAGGAGCCTGGGGTTTGGTTCTTCAGCCTTGACGCCGACAACCCGCTAGCCTGCCGCGTCGCTCGCACCCTCTGGCGATTGCCCTACCACGAGGCGTCCATGGCCTTAACTGAAGAACCGGAAACTCGACGCTACACCTGCAAACGTCGGCAGGGAAACCACGAGAGTCTCATCGAAGTACAACTCGGCGAAGAGCTCAAGTCCGCCCTTCCAGGCTCGCTCGACTTCTTCCTCATCGAGCGCTACCTGCTCTATGCCGACCGAGCCGGATTCCTGCTGAAGGGCCGAGTCCACCACCCACCCTATCCCTTACAGGCAGCGACGGTCAGCAAAGTCGACGACAGCCTCGTAGCGGCCGCCGGCATCGAGCCACGTCCCATTGAGCACGTCCTGTACAGCCCGGGCGTCGACGTCCGCATATACGCCATCGAGCCGGCTTAGGGCGCGACCGTCAGCCACTCGTCCCAGGTCGTATCCGCTGCCCACTGCATGCGCTGGTAGTTCACTGTCTTCGTCGCGAACTGAGAAGCCTTGGAAAGATCAACCGCCAGACCCCTGCTCTGCGCAGACTGAGCATTGTGCCCGTTCCACAAAATCGCGGCACCCAAAGCCGCTTTTAAAGCCGCGCAAGCATCCTTGACATCCTGGACCGCCACTCGAGCCGACAACTCCTCTGCGAACCCCATCATGTCGTAATACTGTCGGGTCGTCACGTCCGGCGTCGAGCTATATGGCTGAGCCGCTACACGTGCATCACGAATCTCATCCGACAACTCCGGATGAGCGATTAATGTGGTCGCCAGCCCGGACGCCGCCGTAGCAACATCGCCAAGCTTCGAGGACCGCAAAACGCTCTGCGTGATCTTCCGGTTCACGTATGGGGGATTGTTGACCATCCCGTCCACAAACGACTTACTCAAAGTCTCGGTCGAAGCCGTGGGATTGTCACGCCAGGGGGCAAAAACCAAATCGTACGGATAACCCTCTCCAGGAGGGCTCTCCTCACTGCCGACGATGAACGGAACGTTGGCCCGCATCTCGTACGCGACCTCGACCATTTGCATCAAGCTGGAGTCGAACGCCAGCAGATCAATGCCCAACCCTGCGGTTGCTTGAGCCAATTCCCAAGTCTGGATGGAATTACCCGTTTGGTCGTCATAGCTCACGCCCCGTGTGATCTCATCGCTCGCCGGTCCCCGCTGCCAGCCATTTCCATGGTTCCACACGATCAAAGCAAGCCGATCCGAAGGGTATTCCGCCCTCGCCCACGTCACAAACTCCCGAAGCGTCGCCACCTGGCCCATGTCCACGTGAGTGCCCATCTCCTGCACCACCGTGCTGTTGATGTCGTTCGAGGAATCCGGCTTCACGAGATATCTTCGCGTGCCGTTGAACTTGGTAGGGAACGCCAGGTCCGTGGACTGCTTCCACTGCACGACGAATCGAACCTCTGGATTGCCCGCCACCCGCTCGAGTTGATTCATGTTCAGCGGCGCAAACTGCGACAGGTCGTTCGCCGCATTCATAAACACCAGCACCGTCCACTTCGATCGGCCCGGCTGCGGTCCCGGACCGTTATCCCCGCCGCCCCCACCGCAGGCAGAAGCAATCAGCGCAAGCCCTAAAAGAAACCAACGAGAAATACGCACCATTTGATGATAGATGAATACGCCCGTGAAGCAATGACCGGCTCTATGCCGTCTCAACTTAGCAACAGAAACATGAGCGAGCCAATTGACGGACCGCCGCCGATTCAGTCGGCCATAGAGGAAGAGGAAGTTCAGACTCCTCCCGAACCACTGGCGGGCATCCCCTTTCCCCCAATTATCAAGCTTTTCGCTGCCGTCACGCTCGCGGCATTCATCTTCGCCCTCACGAGGGTCCCGCACGAGCTCTCTCTCGCCATTGGCCGAAAACACGCGAAAGACCTCATCGAGAAGGGAGACCCGAAGAAAGCAGTCACCCTCCTCGAACCCATCGTTAACGAATATCCGAACGCAAAGGACGTGAGGATGGAGCTAACCACCGCTTATGTTCGGTCGCACGACGTCCAGCGAGCCATCACGGGTCTGATGTGGTTCGAGGGCAAGGAAGTCAGCGGCGAAGAATCCGCCAAACTCGACGCCATCGCCGCCGAGCTCGAGCCACAGCTCAAGCAGTTTGAGGAGAAGCCATGATTCCTGGGTTCATCATCACCTGGTTTACCTTTCCCGGCGTCATTGTTCACGAGCTGGCGCACGCTCTCTTCTGCCGGCTCTTCGGCGTCAACATCTACGCCGTCTGCTACTTCCGATTTGCTACTGGATTCGGCCAGCCGGCCGGGTACGTCATCCACGAGCCCTCCCAGAAGCCCTGGCACGACGTCCTGATCGGTATTGGCCCGTTCTTCGTGAACACCATTCTCGGTGCGCTCATCGCAATGCCCGGGGCAATCCCAGTGCTCCAATTCGGTTCTGGAGACGCCTTGGACTGGCTTATCATGTGGCTGGGTGTTTCCATCGCGATGCACTCGTTCCCCAGCACTGGAGACGCAGCTTCCATCTGGCAAACCGTCAAATCCGAAGGAACACCGTTTCACACTAAGCTCTGGGCAGTCCCCCTCGTCGGCCTCATCTATGCGGGAGCTGTCGGCTCTATGTTCTGGCTGGACCTCATCTACGGCATCGCCGTCGCAGGTCTGCTGCCCAAGCTGATCGTCGATCTGCTGGCCTAGCTGCTTGGTATACATCCAATCTGGATGTATACTCAGGGCAGATGGCATTCAAAGGAGATTTGGAAGCACTTATTCTCGGCACCCTTCAGCGTGAATCGCTGCATGGCTACGAGATCGCGAAACGGATCAAGGAAGCGGCCCCCGAGATCTTCTCAGTCGGTGAGGGCCGCCTGTACCCAGCACTGCACCGCCTGGAGCGCGACGGATTCGTGACGGCCACCTGGATACCCAACGAGGGCAAGCCCGCTCGTAAGGTGTACAGCCTGACGGACACGGGCCAAGGCGAGTTGAGTGAGAAAAGGGAGAAGTGGGAGGAATTCGCTCGTGGAGTGGCCCAGCTACTCACCTCTCCCAAGCCCGAGGCATCCCATGGCTAACCTGCACGCTTATCTGAAGGACGTCCGAGAGGGTCTGAAGCAGGAGATGCCCACGCGGCAAGTAGACGCCATCCTTCTGGAGACCGAAGCGCATTTGCGCGAACGCATGGAAGCCTTGATAGAGCTAGGCATTCCCGCCGCCGCAGCAGAAGAGGAGGCAATCGCTTCATTCGGTGATTGGAAGTCGTTCGTACAAGAAACCATCGACGCCCACCGCCCCAGCCGGAAAGCCCTTGATAGAAGCATGGTGCGAGCGGCAGTCCTTGCCTCGATCGTAGCGTTCGTCACCCCGTTCCTCGCGATAGCAAACTACAATCCCACCCTGTTCCTACTGCCATTCCCGTTGCTCATTGGCCTCACGGCAATCAGCTTCCGAGCGCGCCGGGCTATTCCGCTCAAGATGGGTGCCGTCGC
Source organism: Fimbriimonas sp. (assembly GCA_041288075.1). Taxonomy (GTDB): domain Bacteria; phylum Armatimonadota; class Fimbriimonadia; order Fimbriimonadales; family Fimbriimonadaceae; genus Fimbriimonas. Next base: position 4,340 of record JBGGMI010000238.1, on the reverse strand, counting down.
CGCAGGATTCTTCCTCGCTTTTTGGCTTTGGTGCGGGGCGTATTGCTACAGCCTCGATTATTATTTCGGCTCTGGTTTCGTTCCGAGATGGGAAGTGCAGAAGACCTTGGACGCATACGCTCAGAACATTCCTGCCGAAGCGATTGGCAAGGAACTCGCAGAACGAAGAAAGCTTCTTCTAAACTCCGAGGACCCGTTTACCAGCGCCAGGGCGAGCGGATTAACCCAAGGGGACAAGATGCTGGCACCGGTCGGCTTCAGCCAACGGCCCATCCGAATCACTTATCGGCCTTTCAAAGTTGCCGATGCTCTCGACAACTGGAGGCACCAGGGCATCGTGCTTGCTCGCAGCCTCTCTGAAATGGGTCATCACGCGCGCGTCGGCCGCCGGGCGCTCCTGACTGCCCAAAACGCCCCCTACCTAACGAACCTAAGGGCCAATTTCGATGAGGCAGGGCCCATCGGAGGAATCTGGCTCGTTCTCCTTGCCGGCGCAAATCTCCTTGGCGCAGCCGTAGGTTGGATCAGGCACCGCCTCCGAAGGATCAGAATCGTCGTTCAAGTGCTGAAGAGCTAAGCCAACCGCATCCGCCGCTTCGCGTCTTCCGGCCCTATCCTCCCATCCTCCGCCATAATCCCCCTCAGTGCTCCTCCCTCTTCTGACATCCGCGCCCGACCTAACGCTTCGATACGAAAAGCCAGCCGTCCAATGGACCGAAGCCCTGCCCCTCGGAAACGGACGCCTGGGCGCGATGCACTTCGGCGGCGTCGAACATGAGCGGCTACAGCTCAACGAAGACACCCTCTGGTCGGGAGAGCCCTCCGCCGGAAACAACCCACAGGCACTGACGGTCCTCCCCGAAATCCGCAAGGCGCTCTTCGAAGGCCGCTTCAAGGACGCCGACGCCCTAGCCCAGAAGATGCAGGGCCCTTACACCGAGTCCTACATGCCCCTCGGCGACCTGCGCCTCGAGTTCGAAAAAGCCTCCTTCACCGACTACCTCCGCACCCTGGACCTCGACACGGCCATCTCATCCGTCTCTTACAGCTCCGCTGGCGTGCGGTTCAAACGCGAAGCATTCATAAGCCATCCCGCCCAGGCAGTTTTCGTCCGCCTCTCCGCCGACCGCAAGGGAAGCATCTCCTTCACCGCCAAACTCGACAGCCGCCTTCGATCCGTCACAAAGGCAATCGACAACCGTCTCGTCATGACCGGCCGTGCCCCCAAAGACGTCCGCCCCAGCTACCTCGGCGGCAACGACGCGGTGCACTACAGCGAGGGACCAAACGGCGAAGGCATCAGGTTTGCCTCCGTCCTGGATGTCCGTGCTACCGGCGGAACTGTGAAGGCAGCTGGCAACACCATCGTCGTTCAAAACGCCGACGAGGTCCTGCTGGTGTTGACAGCAGGAACGAGCTTTCAAGGGTCGACCAAGACCCCTGGGCGCGACGAGCAGAAGGTCGCCGCCGACTGCCTCGCCGCGCTGAAAAGGACGCAATCGCCATTCGATAAACTCAAGACAGATCACGTAAAAGACCACCAGAGCCTCTTCAGAAGAGTCTCGCTCGACCTCGGTCCGACACCAATTGACAAGCCCACAGTCGACCGGATCAAGTCATTCGCCAAAGACGGCGACCCCTCCCTCGCTGCACTCCTCTTCCAATTCGGCCGCTACTTGATGATCGCCAGCTCCCGCCCTGGCACGCAAGCCGCGAATTTGCAGGGAATCTGGAACGACGAAGTCCGCCCACCCTGGAGCAGCAACTACACGCTGAACATCAACGCCGAAATGAACTACTGGCCCGCCGAAACCGCGAACCTCGCGGAATGCCACGGCCCCCTGCTCGATCTAACGACAAGGCTGGCCGATGCCGGCAAGGCAACCGCAAAGATCAACTACGGCGCGAACGGCTGGGTCGCGCATCATAATGCCGACATCTGGGGCCACTCGACGCCCGTAGGGGAGGGAAGTGGCGACCCGGTTTGGGCGAACTGGACCATGGGCGGCGCCTGGCTCTCGACCCACCTGTACGAGCACTACCAATTCTCCCGAGACCGCGAGTTCCTCCGCACCGCCTACACGACGCTGAAAGGTGCCGCCGAATTCTGCCTCGACTGGCTCATCCCCGACCAACGCAAGGACGCCCCGAAGGACCACCTCGGCCGCCCCTACCTGCTCACCGCCCCCTCCGTCTCGCCCGAAATCTCCTTCATCGGTCCCGACAACGCCCATCACAGCACCGCGATCGGCGCAACCATGGACCTCGAGATCATCCGTGAGCTTTTCGACAACGTCATCGCCTCCGCCCGAGAGCTCGGCATCGATAAAGAGTTCGCCGCGAGAGTCGAAGACGCAAGGGCAAGGCTCCTCCCGCCCCAGATTGGCAAGCGCGGCCAGCTCCAGGAATGGGCGGACGACTACATGGAGTCCGACGTCCACCACCGCCACGTCTCCCACCTCTTCGCCGCCTACCCCGGCAACAACATCACCCCCCAATCCACCCCCCGCCTAGCCGCCGCCGTCAAACGCTCACTTGATCTCCGAGGCGACGCCGCCACCGGGTGGGGAATGGGCTGGCGCCTATGCCTCTGGGCCCGGCTCCAAGAGCCCCAGCGAGCCTACGGCATGGTCAACTACCTCATCAAACTCGTCGAGCAGACCGATACCAGCTACGGCCAGGGTGGAGGCATCTACGCGAACCTCTTCGACGCCCACCCGCCGTTCCAAATCGACGGCAACTTCGCCTTCACCGCCGGAGTCGCCGAAATGCTCCTCCAAAGCCACCAAAACAACCTCCACCTCCTCCCGGCCCTCCCGCAACAGTGGGCAAACGGCTCGGTAAAGGGCTTGCGAGCGAGAGGCGGTTTCGAAGTCGACCTGGAATGGAAGAACGGGGCGGTTACGCAAGGCCAAATCCGCTCCCACGCCGGCACCCCCTGCCAAATCCAGTCCACCACCCCGCTGCGGGTCTTAGAGAGCGGCAAGCAAATAGCCTACGGAACCACGATCAAGTTCGCCACAAAGAAGGGATCGGCCTACGAACTAACGCCTGGAACGTGATGTAGGCGAGCTGGCAATGCCGACTCAAGGCCAAACCGCTAGACAGGTGCAACCGGAGTCATGACCTTCACGATCTTGTCATGCAAGTCTCCCGGCCTTAACGGTTTCGAAAGGTAGTCGTCCATGCCCGCTGCAAGGCACTCCTCCACATCCCGAGTGAGAGCCTTCGCGGTTAACGCTACGATGCGCTGCCGATTATCGGTCCCGATCTCTGAGAGGCGGATCTGACGGGTCGCTTCAAGTCCATCCATGACTGGCATGTGAACGTCCATCAAAACGACGTCGAACGATCGATGGGCCAGGCAGCTCAGCGCTTCCATACCGTTCCACGCATGCACGACCTCGCACCCTAACTTCTCCAACAGCCGCATCGCCACGCGGACGTTCACATCGTTATCTTCGGCAAGCAATATGCTAAGCCCGGCGATTCGAGGGTCTGCATCCTGAGTTGCCTCCTCGTTCCGAGGCGGCGCAGAAACTGCCGCAAACCCGTTCAAGACCGACCAAAGATGGCTCATCCGCACCGGCTTCATCAGCCACGCCGTGATTCCGGAGTTCTTCCAATCTTTGCTCGGCCGCATGTCTGCCGCTGACGAGAGAATGATAATCTTCGGCCCCGAGGGACCGCAGATATCGTGAATCTTGTCCGCCGTTCCAATGCCGTCCAGGTCGGGCATGAGGTAGTCCAGCAGGATAAAGTCGAACGCACAATCTTTCTTTGCCAGCAATTCGCAAGCCGCCACGCCAGAATCGCACTCGGCCGACTCCACGCCCCAACCCGCCAGCATACGCCCCAGAATCCGCCGGTTGGTCTCATTGTCATCTACGATCAAGACGGAAAGTTCGCTCATCCAGTCCACTTCCGCTGGCATGCGTGCCGAAGGCGAGGCAGTCACCGGCAGAGAGAGGCCGATCCAAAACGTACTCCCCGCGGCCTCCTTGCTTCGCACTCCGATCTCGCCCCCCATAAGGTCCATGAGGCGCCGGCAAATAGCCAGACCGAGACCCGTGCCCCCGAACCGTCGCGTAGTAGAAGCATCGGCCTGAGTAAAGCTCTCAAAAATCGAAGCATGTCGCTCCACGGGGATGCCAATTCCGGTGTCGGAAACCTCGATCCTGAAGAAAAACAGGTCAGGCGACGGCTCGCTCACAACCCTTATCGAAACCTCGCCAGCCTCGGTGAACTTGACCGCATTGGCAACAAGGTTTGTCAGCACCTGCCGAATCCGCGCCGGATCACCAATCAAGTGCGGCAAATCGCCCGGCAGATCGATCGTG